>JBGSMO010000119.1:0-7688 GCA_041740115.1 Pirellulales bacterium | reverse complement strand
TGGTTGACCCGTCATCGCCGTCACGCACGAGACTACGAAAAACTCCCCGCCTCCAGTGAAGCCCTCATTCAAATCGCCATGATCGGGCTCATGGCGAGACGACTCGCCAATGCGACAAACTAGATTTCAAAACACGTTCTTACACGCTCGCGGCATCACATGGCACGGTATCGGGCACGGAATCGAATTGAAAGCGTGGGATACGCCGGTACAGTTCAGTAATTCCTGGACGACTCCAAGGTCATGCCGACGTGTCGCAACTCTTTTTGCCAGTTCGCTGTCAATCGCGCTCGATGCCACGCCCTGCGGTGACTTCGTCACGAATCTTAGTGTTCATTAGCTGCACCTCAAGATTGAGAAGTTCTAAATTGCCCAAATGGGCGGAGCCCGTTCCCGGCCCGCATCGTCCTCATTCTAGTTGCGAGGCGTCCCCCCCTGCCGCAACGCTCGGCCTTAATGCTCGCTCACTTGATTGATTGAAACGCCGACTCAATCTTGTGCTGAAGTTCCTGGGCGGACCAAGGCGGAGTGGCGTTGGTTTCATTCCATTCGCTAAGAATCGCCAAGGCTTCTTCCTTTGACAGCCCCGCATCGCGGAGCTTACAAGCCGCTCGAAACGTCGCGTTATGACCCCCCTCGCCCGCTACCGCATGAATTTTGTGGACATAGGCGACGGCTTTTCGCACGGGAACTGCTGCGGGATTGAAGGCCCGTTTTTGTTCTTGGTCAGCCGCTTTCAGCCAGGCGGCATCGAAGACCGGAAGTGCTTTGTCATACTCGCAAGTACGCCAAACATAGCGTGCTCCTGATGGATGCAGTGACGGCGGAGCCGCCACATAGCCACCTTCGGCCCGCAGGTCGATTTGCCGGCCAAGAAGACGCACTCGGTTTCGGAGTTCGTCCGCACTCCAGGCGTAGTAAAAATGAACTCCGCCACCGCCGGTATCGACAACAAGCGGCGAGCTCCCGTGCTCGACTTGCCAAAACTCGGCATCCTGCCGAGAGTCGCAGTCAACAACAACCAGGCCAGTGATGCGACCAGTGACGACGCCAATGCCAGTTGCTTGCGTCTCGCCGGCGAACCAAGTGGTAAGCTCGTCTTGGCCTGGGCGTCTTGATTGAAATTCCTTCCACGAAACAAGCGGCCGTTTTCCCGCCAGCGGAATCACCGCCCAACCGCAGGCAAGATAATCCCTGGCCGTCTCAAGAAGTGACGCCCCGTGCGTTGGGCTATGGAGAGATAGTCTGTTCATTGGCGTCTGATAATGAAAAGCCCCAGCGATGCACGTTGTCTCGGGGGGGCAAAACTCGCGTTGAGTTTTCAGCAGCGGAAGTCTTCGCTAAAAGTTTTCGCTGTTGTCCTTCTTCGAGCGGTAATCGCTTTCGAGTCGGGACTGAATGAAAGCGTCAGCGTACTCATAGAGTTTCGACGCCCTCAAACAATCGCCGCCGCCAAGATACTCCGTGGTTTCCCAATCGGAGTTCTCATCGCGGCGAAACGTCCGGGTGAGCTTCACGGAAAAATTCGGCGGACCGTTTTCCGTGGGAAACTCAAAGACGGCAATCTGCAGCGGGAAGCCTTTCTTGCTCCAAACGGGCCGCTGCTTGTGGCCGCCGCCGTTTCCCTGCATCTCGCTCTTGCCGTTCTCGTTACCCTTCTTCGCAGTTGTTGTAGCCAAGACTGGCTCCTTTCAAACGCACAACCACACGCAAAAACCTATTTACTAAAACCCTCATGCCTTGCGTGCATCGCATTGGGCTTGCCACCGCCTTACCAGCCGGTCGCAAGTCCAATCGGAGCCACACCCAGATAGTATCACTTTGAAGACGCTAAGCAATAAATGACTGCCCTCTAGTCCGCAGCAAAACTCAAAGCCTAGAAGTCTCGGCGAGAGCGCCCTGTCTCGCTCGCCGGCGAGACGAGCGAATTCCGATAGTTAGCTCCCCTGTTCAGCCGCCACCTGGTCAGCAAGCAAAGCGCTCTGGCATTCCGCCTGAGACCTGCCCGCTCGCCGATGACGATTTGGGGTGACCGCAGCGAACGTTCCCCGCCGGTCTCATTCGATGCTGCACGGACCGCAACGTCGGGACGCCTGCCTGCTTGTCTTGGCTCGATGTCGAGCCAGTCCATGCCTGCCTCTTTCAGCTCCGCCGCTTGGACGTAATGACGCATCGCGAGCCCTGGCAGCAGATGGATATTCTCCCCCATAAAGTCGTAGATATCTTGGTCCCAGAACCACTCGCCGACTTTGCGGTGGACCTCCGCCGGAATCGGCTCGAAGAATTGTAAGTGCCCCCGATTCTCGACCGCCCGGACGTTCTCCGACACCGTGTGAAGCTCTGAATACCCGGCAATCACTCGCGACATGACATCCCCGCACTGAATTTGAGTAGCGATTCGCGACGTAGTACAATCCCCGCAAGAACGCTTCTCTCTAAGGTCGAACGAAGAAGTTTTACAGTCGAGGTTTAGCGGCAGCGCGGGAAGAGTCGCTGTCTGGCCCCTCGTTCCAACACCATGCGACGGTAAGCGTCGAACGCTGGTCCACCCGCGGCTTGCGAGCGGCGATATCCTTCAGCGAGGGTTGGTTCTACCGTGGCAACCGATTCAGTTTCCAAGGCGGCGAGTTCTGACGGACTGCGAGCTAAGAGGTAGGCGTCAACAGCCTCCTGCGTCGGGTCCGTGACCTGCACGTCGACGAGGCGCGTACGTTTCCGCGAGACCTTGCCCACTTTTTTTCGCTTCGCTAAGTTCGTCGGCGGCAGATAGTCCTCGCGGATTGATTTCACCAGATACCCGGCCGGATTACGAATCAACTCCCGCCCTTTGCTCTGCAGTAAGCGATCGAGCACTTCGAGTTGCGCGTCAATCAGTGCCTGCGGATAGTCGCGGACCAATTCCGCCGCAACTGAGGGCGTCACGCCCCGCTCCACCAACCTTTTGCTGAGCCGACCATCTTCTCGACTTGGGGGCTCCAACCGGGCAGCCGCCTTGCGCACGAAGACGATACGCCAATGACCGCGGCTGATTTTCACATAACGCTGCGCGCGTGGAAGAGGCTCCAAGAAGCCTATTGCTGCCAGTTCCGCGAGGGCCGGATCCAGCCGCCGCTTCAATTGTCCTGTATCGTACTTGCGCGACAGGCCAATATGCTCACGCGCGAATTCCCCCAGATCAAATTCCCAGCGCGACTTGTGATAAAACCGTTTGTCGAGAAACCGGAACATGCGTTTCGCGGCCGCCAGTTCCAGCTCGCGATAGAGTCCCAAATCGATCGCCTTAAGGTAGCCCGATTGGAAACTGCGAAAGACGACTTCATTCCATGTGAAAGATGACAACGGCAGTTCCGGATTGCCGCTACGCAGCCGCTGGAGTCGGCGCATTTGGTCGTAGAGCGTCACTTGCTCCAGGATATGAAAGTTTTCGTCGACCCAACTCTGTTCCTCTTTGTCCCACCAAGCCTTGTCGTAGTAGAGCGTCACGCCAAGCCAACGCTTGAGAGATTTTTCAAGCCGCTCGTAGCTCCGCCCTTCATGCCGCCAGCCCAGAATTTGAATTAGGTGGTAGCGACTAAAGTTGACTTTCCGTTCGGTGAAGCGATGTTGCTTAGTGAGTTGAATGAGACCCAGAATCACTTCGTCGTCGAGCGACGTCGGCAGACCGAATTTATCGGAGGCGGAGATTGTCAATCGCCGCGTGATCATCTCTGATTTTCCCGAATCGAAAATGCGATCTTCGAAGACGAGCGTTTTCTGATTATCGGGGACTCGATCAGCGATCGCCGCAAGTGGAAACTCCGCGAGGTTCAGTTCATCGCGACCGTCGTCGGGGTCGAACGGTAACGGCGTCAATGCGCTAGTTCCCGTTGCTTGTGTCGAATCCTCCATGAATCCTCAAAAGAAAAGCACCAACACTGGCGTGTTGTTGCAAGTTACTTAAAGTTAATAACACAAGAGTTACCCCATTGAGAAGCCTTTTTTTCTCGCGTAGTTACGTCCGCTTTCTCTGTCTCGTTTCACTGTAGGCAGCGGAGATTCCCTGTCTCATTTCCCCCTTCATCCTGTCCCGTTTCACCGTGAATGCCTGCCTCCTTTCACCGCAACGAGAGCCGGTTTCCTGCTCCATTTCCCTGTAGAGACCTGTCTCCATTCACTGCAATCGGAAGGCGATTGCAAACAGATCGCGTGGAAGTTCGCTCGCGCTGACCTCGTTTAGCGATCCAATTAAATCGTGACGAGTTCGGGCGCAATCGTCGCCATACACCGTCTCGGTTCACCTCAGTGCCACGACCATTACTGCACCAATTCCCGCTAAGGGCTTCGCGTACAAAATAAGGCCCCCAACCGATCGTGCTCAGGGGGTCCATCAGCAAACCAAGCTTGCAAGCTTGCTGACAAGTCAGCCTAGCAGTGGACAAGTCGGCAAGATTGATAGCGGCACTGCCGGAAAGCTGACGGCGTTCTCAGTAAGCCAGTCGACAATCAGGCCAGACAGCTAAGATGCTGGAGGACATTCTTGCAACGCAGCAAAAAAACATGCTTGCCAGTCTGCATGCTTTCGCGCTAGGGTCGAAGGCATGATGATCGTTTGCGCAAATTCCAAAGGGGGCGTCGGCAAAAGTACCCTCGCCACCCACCTCGCCGTCTGGCTTCACGACCGTGGTTTTCGAACGGCGCTAGTCGACACCGACAAACAGCGTTCGAGTTCTCAGTGGATTGGGGAAGTGGAGCCCGCAATCACGGTTTGCGTCGCTGACACCCCAGAAGAGTGCCTCGCCAAGGCGCAAGAATTGATTGCTAGCCACGATTTCGTGGTTGGGGATGCTCCAGGCGGGCTCGAAGACTTAAGCCGCACACTGCTCATTCTCGCCGATCTGGCAATTTTCCCCATTTCGCCTTCGATCCTCGACGTGAGGTCGGTCGCTGGGGCGACGACCGTCCTGCGCTACGCGCAGGGGATCAACGGCGGGAAGCCCGAGGGGCGACTGGTACTCAACAAGATGAAGACTCGCGACACCATCAGCCACGAGTTGCGAGAAGGGGCGCCGAAGCTCGGCTTACAGGTGGCGCAGAACGTCATCCGGGATCTTCAAGCGTACCGCGAAGCCGCCCAGCAGGGGACGGTTGTCCAGCGCGCCGGGCGCAAAGGAGCGCGAGCGGCGGCGGATATCGACGCGTTGTTCACCGAACTATTGGGGGAACGCATGGCACAAATTACCAAACCAAGGAGGCAAGTAGAAAATGGCTGAACGAAGATCACTAGGAGATGCAATGACGATGACCCCTGAAAAGCTGGCGTTCATCCAGGGGGAGGCGACCAAAAGCACCCCACCGACCCCGGCGGCAGTCGCCGAAAAGCCGATTGTCGCTAGGACCATCGACGTGGAACTGCGTCAGTCAGAAGCGCCGAGGGAGAGCCGCACGCGGTCGACCCGTCGGGCGAGTCGGGGAAGGTCGGGGCAGGATCAGCCCGAAGCGAGCGACCTTCTCGATCAGGTCTTGGTGCCGGTGACGATCAGACTTCAACATCGCACCGCTCAGGCCCTGCGGCGCGCCTACCTTGAGCAGCGACTCAAACATGCCAAACCCGACACGCAGCAGGAGATCGTCGAAGAAGCGATCGGCGATTGGCTGTCCATACATCGATATATGGACTGACTTATGGGGACGTAACCTTTCGGGCGGGCGTTCGACAAATCGATATAAACTGACGTCGTCCATTCGAGTCTTAGATGCAGGCCCTTTCAATCACGTCCATTCTGTCGAATACGACGCTGGTCGTCCGCAGTGCGGCAGGCCGCCGAAGGCACGAAGAGTAGCCAGAGGTGGCGATCTCACGGTCGGGACGCTTGACGAATCCGACGCAAAACCGACACTGAGCGGGCAATGCAACCTAAATTACGATGCCCTGCTACAGCCATGCAATTCGCAATTGAGTTCGAGCGACGACCTTTCACCGTCCCGTTTTTCAATGTGTCTACCACGCGACATCCTCGTAAATCCAACGCGTGGTGTTTACATTCGAGTCCTACCGGGGGAGCTTTTTGATTTTCTACATCCGTAGAAGACCGACCAGTTAACGCCCGGCGCCGAGAGATCGGCCGCCGGGCGTTTCTCGTTTCGGGCCTTTCCTCGCAGCGGTTTGCGACGATCTCGTCGACAGGCGGGCGATCTCCATTTCGAGAGATCGCAACCAGGGTCCGACAGGAACCCCCACGGTTCCCTGCGCACCCCGAAATCTCGGCCCAAAACTTTCCGAATCTCTGATTAACTGACCCTCGGAATTAACAGGGCGGTTCCTTCCGCACCCCTATTGGTCATCTCGAACGTGCGTCGGGTAGGTTAACGGATAGAGGGGAGCTTAAGATCAATACCCGATCCGGTGAATAGGCTCCGCAAGAAACGCGGTCACGCGGCATGGTTCAAGTCGACTGCCCAAGTTGTTGCAAGAGTTTTCAGGTCGATCCGCGCCCCCCATTGTGGACTTGGCGGTTTCGAACAGCACTCCGGTGCCCGCATTGCCAGTTCGACTTCGGATGGAAACCACTTCCAAACGGCGTCCAGCCAGACTGACCTAGCCCCTTCAAAAGAGCCCGCGCTTGGAGCGAGAATCCAGGCAGTGGGCAAAGTTGAAGGAGAGCATCCCATGGCGCGAGGAACGAGGTTCAAGCCAGAAGAGATTATCGCGAAGCTGCGTGAGGCCGAGGATGGCGTCGGGGCGCTGTTTGGCTGATCCCTTGCCTACTCACGATTATGCAAATGCTAGCTAAAGGTTGATTAAAGGGAGTCCGCGCTCCACCTTGTCATTAGCGAAACCCTGTGACAAGGAGACGTATTATGGAACGCGAACTCTGGAAAGTACTGTATCTGTTAACGCGGAAGTTGGACAACCCATGGGGAGGTTGGCGTTATTCGACGTCAGAAGTGTTAGCGGTGTATTTCTGGGCCGTGGTGCACGACCGGCCGACGAGTTGGGCGGCGAATTCGCGGGAATGGCCGGACGACTTGCGGCCTCTGTGGCTTCCGCCCCAGAGCACCTTAAGCCGGCGTTTGCGACAGCCTCGAACGGTGGAATTGATGACGGCGGTGGAGCAACACTTGTTAGCGATGTTGGCGCTTGGTCATTGCCTCGTGAAAAGGATCGACGCCAAGGCTTTGGCTGTCAGCAAGGTGAGCAAGGATCCTGATGCGGGGTATGGTCGCGGTGCAGGTGGAATGCAAAAAGGCTACAAGCTGCACGCCGTCTGGAGCCGCGGCCCCATGCCGCTCGCCTGGGGGATGGCGCCCATGAACACGGGCGAGAAAACCATGGCGCGTGGATTGATTGCTTCCTTGCCGGGCGGCGGTTATTTACTGGGAGACACTCAATATGACGCCAACGATTTGTACGATTTGGCGACAGAGGCCGGCTTTCAGTTGGTGGCTAAGAAAACCAAGAGCCGCGGAAAAGGCGGCTTGGGACATCGTCGTCAAAGTCCCGGCCGACTGCGATCGATTGAATTGTTAAGAACCGATTTCGGACGCGTGCTATTCAATCAGCGAAACGCCATTGAAGGCCACTTTAGCACGCTCACCTGCGCCGCCGGCGGGCTCGCGCCGCTACCCGCTTGGGTGCGTCGCTTTCACCGCGTGCGCCACTGGGTACAAGCAAAAATCATCCTCGCGGGCATCAAGTCGCTCGTTTTGCA
>JBGSMO010000100.1:0-7940 GCA_041740115.1 Pirellulales bacterium | reverse complement strand
ACGACGTCGAAGAGTTGGATGTGGCCGTCCACGACTCGCTCAATCAACAGGCTCGTCACCTTTCACTCAAACGCTCCTACTTCAAAACCGCTCAACTGAGAATCTAAATCAGGCGCATTCGCGGCGCGAGGATCAATAGATATCCGGTGGAAGAATGAACGTCCGGACCTGCCGCAGAACTTATCTTTCTTGACCGCTTGGGCTACTCAGGCGGAATTGGTCGGCACCTCACGCGTCGGCGACGAAGAGTGCCATCGTGTTTTGTGCGAACGGGACACAGGATCATGGACAATTTATGTCAGCAAGGCGGATAAACTGCTAAGGCGCGTTGACGCTTCGATTAGTAAAGCGCAATTAAGCCGCCTAAGCAAACGCGGTTGGGGAGTCGCTCCATGGGGACCCGTTACATCGTCGGAGCGCTCGTATACGTTCCGCATCACTAAAATCATCCTAAAATAGTAGGCGTTGTCTCCGCTCGATTCGGAATGCATTTCCGCTTTATGGTAGAAGCCGGTCCGCGAGTCGCAATGCGGCGATGAGCCCGGCCACGCCAGTTGTGAAAACGAGTAGGACAAGCACCGTGTACCTACGAAACACCAGCATTCGCGCTAACGAGAATAGCAACAATGCTGCCGCAGCAGGTAATAGCAACACCAGAAGGGCCTGCGCGAGCATACCCCAGCCTCCCGGCCGCAAACTCGCAAGGCATTTCGACCCAAGGCCAAGCACTAATCAACGCTTAATACAGTCGTATGAGTATTCTGTCCGAAATGAAGGGTGCTATCTTCCAGAGTAGAAAAGCCAACCCGACTGCGCCGATCGCAGCTGCTATGACCCGCAGGCAGCGGTTGATAAGTTTGGACTTCATCCCAATCATCATTGCCTAGCCCCCAGCCTCCCGGCCGGGGTCAGTCCTTCGGCAGCAGGGATATTCCCAGGCACAGGAACACCAGGGCCAAGACTGGCAGAGCGATCGTGAGACTGACTGCCGGCCAGTGGAGGAGTGAGTAGAGGTGATGGTTAGTCTTCGGAGCGGAAGCGACGAAGCCGAAGAAATCATCTTGAAAATGACCGGAACGGACGCCGAAAGCGCGCAGCGCCTGGCGCAGCAGTTGGGACGCGAAAGTGGACGCAAGGGCGCCTGGCCGTGCGAAGCCTCAGTGGGCAGCGAGGGGGTCGAGGGCCGTGAGGTGGATAAGCCTAACCACCATGATAGACAACAAGTTACGCGATTAGACGCCGCGGCGTGCGACGAGATACGAGAGCGGAGGGCATGGGACTCGAACCCACAACCGGTTGCCCGGCACCTGAATTCCAATCAGGACGCTAGCCATTCGCTTACCCTCCAGAAATGGCGTGAACTTCTTATGATAGAACACTTTCGGGCGCGTGCAATCCGCGATTCAGGTTGCAGCGGTTCTGCCGGGGGCGTCGTGGCCAGCAACGGAGGGGAGAGGGCCTTCCATCCTTGTCGCCACGTTTTCGACGCTGAAGGGAAACCGCTGTGCGCGATCATGCAGGCAGCGAGCGTTGCGGCAGTCGTCGCGAGCCTGCCCGACGCTCGCGCGCTCAGCATGCCTAACGGTCAGTCCACGCCCCCTTGAATCAGCGACACGAACTCGGCGTTCGACTTAAATTTGCCGAGCTTGCTCGTGAGTTGCTCCATCGCATCGACGTGATGCATCGACGATAGCGTGCGACGCAGCATGGTCGTCGCGTGCAGCATCTCCGGCGGCAGCAACTTCTCTTCGCGGCGGGTGCCCGATTGCTCGATGTCGATCGCCGGGTAGACGCGGCGGTCGGAGAGCTTGCGATCGAGCACCAGTTCCATATTGCCGGTCCCTTTGAACTCTTGAAAGATGAGCTCGTCCATCCGGCTGCCGGTGTCGATCAATGCGGTGCCGACGATCGTCAGCGAGCCGCCCTCTTCGAACGCCCGCGCAGTGGCGAATAGCTTCTTGGGGATGTCCATCGCTTTGATGTTCACGCCGCCCGACATCGTGGCGCCGCTGTTGCCGACCCATTTGTTGAAGGCCCGCGCCAGCCGCGTGATCGAGTCGAGCAACAAGAAGACGTCTTTGCCCATTTCCGATAGCCGCTGAGCCCGGGCGATCGTGAGCTGAGCCAGGCGGACGTGGCTTTCGACGTCCTTGTCGAGGCTGCTGGCGAAGACTTCGCCGTTGACGTTCCGTCGCATGTCGGTCACTTCTTCGGGGCGCTCGTCGATGAGCAGCACCATGACCGCGACTTCGGGATGATTGGTCGACACCGCTTGGCTGATGTGCTGCAACAGCACCGTCTTGCCGGTCCGCGGCGGCGCGACGATCAGAGCCCGTTGGCCCTTGCCCAGCGGGGTGAGCAAGTCCATCACGCGCGTGCTGAGAGGCTGGGCTCCGGTTTCGAGCCGCAGCCACTCCTCCGGATTGATCGGCGTCAGTTGTTCGAATGACTTGACGTTGACGTAGTCCTCCGGCGCCATGCCGTCGACGTCGAGAATCTCGCGAAGTCGCGGGCCTTGTTGTTTGCGATGGTGCTGCACCATCCCCGAAATGAGGACCCCTTCGCGGAGACCGAACTTTTCGATCATCGTCCCGGGGACGAAGGGATCAGTTCTTTCGCGATTGAAATTGGTCGACGGGTCGCGGAGGAAGCCGTAGCCGTTGGGGTGCATCTCGAGGATGCCCGAGCCGGCCGTTAGCGGCAGATAGTCGCCGTCGGGACCGTCGAACTCGCGGCGTTGATCTTGATACTGGGGCCGGCGCCGTTGGCCGCCGCGGTTTTGACCGCCACCTTGGCCCTGGCCGCCGCCGCCCGTGCGGTGGCGATTGCCTTGATAGCCGCCGCCCCCTTGGCCGCCGCCCTGACCGCCGCCGTTGTTGTTTTGCCGTCCGCGGAATCGACCGCCGGACCGTTGCTTCTTACCCATGCGCGAAAAAATCCTAAATCCTGATCAGAAATGCCCGATGGTCGGGCGCGCTTTGCCGCTTCATGGCGGCCAGTGACATTTCTTCGAACGACGCAACGTGCGCGACGAAGGAAATAAATGCGCGGAGAGCCCGCGACGCAAACCGTATGAACCGCTACTGCACCTCTCCTCGTGCTTGCGATACCGAATCGAGTCGAACGACCAAGGCGCCTGTTCCCGCTGCAAAGCGTTCCCTGCTGCCCATAACCGCCAGAAAATCGTTCCCGACTGGCCACGCAGCCCCACGCTGGGAAATGCGTCTCCGTCGCCTAGCGAAGCAGCTAGCGCCGTTGATCATCGACCCACGAATCGTTGGCGTTTGTTGCGAAGTCGCGGCGACCTGGGGCCTACCGTTAACTTGGCCAAACGCCTGCTAAACAACTGCACCCCGCGACGGCGTTCTAACCTTAACCGCCGCAGATCGCCTCAATGCGAAGTCTGCTCGCCGTATCGAGCTGTGCGAAGGAATACGCGTGCCATATTTGGCTGGAGCGACCAAACCTGCGTGCGACGAATCACGATCGCTCGCGGAGGCCTCTCAACGGCCGCTGAATTCGGCGGGACCTCAAACCACATGCCCACGCGAACAACGACCCGTCCCCAAACCCCATCACGCCTAACAAGCCGGCGCTACGCGGGGGAGCCAAAGCTGGCTTCAAGAGCCTGCAGCAAACTTGCCGGCAGGGTTCTGAACTACGCGCTAATATTAGCCACGCTAACCCCTTTGTCAAGCTAGCTTACGGTCGCCCGTCGCGTTCTCTCAGCAGCGTTTTGCGGCGCTGCCGGCAGAGCGAGTCATGCCGGCGGAGGCGGGCTCAAATACTCGCCAGAATGACGCTGCCGTCGAGGGGGTCCCATCGACTGTAAGTCGTTTTGTTGTAAATACTTGAGTATTTGGTGGCGGCGACTGTTGAGGGGTAGGGCGTCGTCCCAGCCGCTCGAGCGTTACGACCGGCAGTCTCCACCCGTTTGGCAAAGTTTACCAAAAGTTCTCGCCCGCGCCGCGCCGATACCAAGAGAGAGTGAAAACCCGGTCGATTTTGCGCCGGGACGCTCGCCCTACTCGTCGCTCATCGCCACAACCACTGCAGCGGATGGATTCGCAATGCTCAGCCGACACGTCGCGCTTCGCGCGGGCGCCTTCGCCTCCGTCGCTTCGATTTCTCTCATGGCTTACGCCCAAGCGCCGACCATCGGAGTGAACTGGCGAACCAACATCGACGCCGCGATGGTCGAAGCGGCCCAGTCGAATCGGCTGGTGCTGCTCCACTTCACCACTCGCACCTGCGGACCTTGCAAGGCGCTTGACCAAACCGTCTTCAATCAGCCGCAGGTCGGCGTGGCGCTGGAACAAGACTACGTTCCGGTACGCGTCGACGCCGACGTCGCCAAGGCGCTCGTCGGTCGCTATCGCATCGAGCGCGTCCCGACGGAGATCATCGTCACTCCCGACGGCAACCCGATCGCGAACCCTGAAATCCCGAACGCTCCGCAACCCTACGTCGACCAGTTAAAGAACTTGGCGCAACATTTCCGACAAACTAGCACGCAGAATTCCGTCGGCACGAATCCAGCTTACGCCGGATTGTCGAAGGGAGTCATCCCCGCCGGCGCCGCTGCAATGCAGGAGACGAATCCGCCTGCTCCGCAGGCGCAAGGCAATCCTTACATGCAAACTGCGGCAAATCCGCAGGTTCACGGCCAAGCTCAAAGCGTTTACGCCGCCTCGTCCCAGCAAACTGCTCCGACGCAGCAAGCCACGGCGACGATGCCCGCCGCACAACAACAAGTTGCGGCGCCGCAAGGCGTCCCCGGCGCCAACGCCGCAACCGCAGCCGTTGCCCAACAATCGCCTACGATGCCGGACAACGCGATGGCGCGCAGTTACCCGTCGACCGAACCGTCGCCCGCCGCTAGCCAGCAAGCCGTCGCCGCGCAAGCTCCGGCGGTAAAAAGACCCGAACAAGCTGATTTGCCGGCCGGCTCGCCGCCGCTCTGCTTCGACGGCTGCTGTCCGGTCACGCTGAAGACGCTTAACAAGTGGGCTTATGGCAATCCGCAGTTCGGCGCCGTCCACCGCGGTCGCACCTACCTGTTCACGGGACCGCAGCAGCGCGAGCAGTTTCTCGCCGCGCCCGACGCCTACAGTCCCGTCTTCGCCGGCAAGGATCCGGTGCTGCTCCTGGACAACCAGGTCTCGCAAGACGGCTCACGCTCGTTCGGCTTCAAATACGGCGAAGAGTTTTACCTCTTCTCGTCGAAGGAAACGATGGAGAAGTTCAAGGCTTCGCCGCAAACCTACGCCGCCGGCGTCCGCCAGGCGATGAGCCAACTCGACACGGCCGATGGCGTCGTCCGGCGCTAGAGCGGTTCGAGCAGCGAAAGCCGCGACGGGGAGTAGAACCTTTGACCGCGCTGGCCAACGTAGTCCAACCTCAAATCCTAGGAGCCCTTTCGGCAACAACTGCCTTCGGCTAACTGGACCAAAGACTCAGTCTGTTTGAAGTAGTGCGGCTCGAGCCCTCGACACTTTCCGTAGACGGCCTGTCCGAAGGGCTTCCTTTTTTGCCTCTCTGTTGAGAGCCGCATTAAAGCCACCGGCTCTGCCGGTGGACGAAGCGCAAATCGAATTCGCCAACGACAGAGAGTCTGCCGCGGGCGCGTCCGTCGGCGAAGCCGGTGGCTGCGAATAATAGAAGTCCAAGTCTGCCGCGGCGTCTACTGATTCTTCAGCACGCGCTGCAACTGAATCACTCGCGCCCGCACTTCTTCCATATTCGGATTGAGACGCAGAGCTCGGCGAAACGACTCCAACGCGGCGACGAGATTGTGCTGCATCTCATACGCTTCGCCCATGACGGCGGCCGCCTGGAAGTGATAAGGATTGATCTCCAGCGCCTGGTGACAGTCGCGAGTCGCCGCGTCGTATTGGCCTAGGTGAAAGTAGGCCTTCCCGCGCTGGAACCAACTCTGCGCGATCCAGGGGGCGTCTTGAATGATCTTGCCTGCCAATATCGACGCCCGGTCGTAATCGCCGTCGTCGAGTTGTTCGCTGACGGCGCCGAGCCGCCGTTGATGAACCGTGAGCCCGACCCGATTCCAAACCAACCCGATGGCATGTTCCGCGAGCGTTCGGACGCCGCGGTCCAAATCAACCATCGCCCGGCCGAGGACCGAATTCGACTGATAGTCGCTCAATCGCCCCAGCGCCAGCACGGCGCCACGCCGCGACATTCGCTCGCCATTCAGTGCGAGCCGTTCGAGCGTACCGATAAAGTAACGCTCCGACGTCAGCCGGAGGAACTGGGCAATATCGTGGTCATCGAGATACTGCTCGAAAAAATCGACCAGCAACGGACCCTGGCGAAAATCGTCACTCACGGTAAGTTCCGCTGCAAAACAGAGGAGAATAGATCGACCACGCTCATTGGCCGCCGCGAACGTGCGAGCGACTAATCGAGGCGATATGGTCAGTGTAATTGCAATCTCCGTTTGCTCAACGAGAATGTCAAAAAGGGACAAATGCCCTTCCGGCCGCTCTTGACGCGGCGCCTACCGCGATTACGCGCCCACCCGTTCGCATTGTCCGTAGTGATCAGAGTTTCAGAATTGATGTGCAGCCATGTCACCTGTTTCCGATTTCAATCGAAGCCATGGCAGCGGGCGGTCGCATGCGTTCTCATGATGGTAAGCGTCGTGTTTGCATCCTCAGTGCAAGCCGCTGAATCCAAAGCGACGCAGCAACTCGCGAAACGAGTTTCGATCACCTGGCAGGAAGTTCCTCTGGGCACGGCGCTGGAGCGACTCGCCGCGACGCAGTCGCTCGCCATTTGGTGCGATCGGAGAGTTGATCCCAATGTGCCGATCACGCTCACCGTCGCCGATCAACCGATCGCCGACGTCTTCGCCGCGCTCGGCCAGCAAGCGGGCGCGGCCGCCATGCCGTTTGCCGGCGTCATCTATTTCGGCCCGCAGCAAACTGCCGATGAACTCGCCACGCTTGCCGCCCTCGCGCGGCAACCGCTGGCGAAAGCGCCAGCCGCGTCGCGCACGCGCTGGCTGAAGCCGCAAGCCTGGTCCTATCCTCGTCTGAGCGAGCCGCGGCGACTTCTCATCGAACTCGCGATTTCGGTCCACGCTATAGTAAACAACGAGCAAAGCGTGCCGCACGACCTTTGGCAGGCGCGGGATCTGCCGGCGATGCCCGCGATCGACCGTGCCGTGCTGCTGCTCGCTGGCTTCGACCTGACTTGTCGCGTCTCGAAGGATGGCAGCCAACTGCAGGTGACGCCGATCACGCGGCCGGTCGCGATCGTGCAGAAATACCGCGTTCCCAACTCGCGGTCGGCGGCCTTCAGCGCCGCCATGGCAGAACTGAGCGGGGCGACGACGACAGGGGAGGGGAGCCGTCCGACGATCACGGCTCGTATCGAAGATCACGAGCGTCTGCGCGCCGTCCTGTCTGGCCGCCCGACCGGCGCCGTGGCAGCTGCAGTGGCGATGCGAACGGCAGGCGAGAAAGCGGCTGGCAGCCTGCTCGAGGACCGCCGGTTCACGCTGACGATAGAAAACAAGCCGCTCGCGGCAGTTCTGAATCAATTGGCGGCGCAGCTCAATCTGCAACTGGAATGGGACGCCGCCATTCCGGACACCGCCGCCGGCCGCAATATGCTGGTGTCGTGTCAAGTCGAGAAGGCCGACCTCGACGACCTGCTCACGGCGCTGCTGGAACCAGCAGGCCTAACTAGCGAGCGGCAAGAAAACCGCGTTTCGATCCGGAAGCAGTAGCCAGCGGCGCCGGCGTTACGGCCGCATTAGCCGCGCGAGCTTTTCCTTCACTTCGCTCTCGATCTTCCCCTTGAACATCATCGCGGTGAACGGAATCTCGCCCGTGACGGCCAGCTTCTGTTCCAGCGCCTCGATGGCTCCGGCGATCTTGATGCCGAAGGTCTTGAAGCCGAAGTTCAGCGTATTG
>JBGSMO010000088.1:0-30780 GCA_041740115.1 Pirellulales bacterium | reverse complement strand
GGCGGCGGACCAATCGCCCCCTGCATGGCCCTCGGCGCTGGCGGCACGTCGCAGATTGCCTTCCTCGGCGTCGAAGGGGCGGAAGTCGCCTGGGACGTCAGCGGCGTCTGCATGTTCGACTCGACCCCGCTCGTCATGCCGGGCCGACAGAACTTCCAGCAAGGCGCCATCTACCGTCTCAAGCTGACCAACATTCCGGATCGCGCCGGCGTCGAGCTCTACCCAACGCTCGAAATCGCTCCGGTCACGCCGCGGACCGACGCGTACCTGTCGCACTCGCCGATTCCGGTGCAGTTCACCGACGAAGATCTCGACCAGGTGTTGGCCGGCAACTTCGTGACCAAGGTGATCTACCTGCCCGATCCTGAGTTCCAAGACCTCGCGCTCGCGGGCGTCGAAACGCTCGTCAGCACGCGGCTCGATCCGGGCGTCGATCCGATCGCCGAGGCCGACCGTCGCGGCTCGATCCTCGCGATCTTGCGGATCGGCAACCTCGACCTGCAGCTCCCTGGCCAGATGCTCGCCATGAACGGCGGCGTCGAAACCGCGGAGTACACTCCCGGCGTCCCGGGCGTCGCTCCGGCTCAGTACGGCCCTGGCTGCATGACCTGCCCCACCGGGCAAGGGGGCGGCTACGGCGGTCCGCAGGGATTGCCGACCAGCGTCTTCGCTCCGCAGGTCGCTCCGCCGAATTACATCTCGGGAGTCAACGGTCCGCAATGGGGCATGCCTTCGGTCGGTACGCCGATCGGACTGCCTGGCCCGCCCCACATTCCGCTGGGTCACCAGGCCGGTCTGAAGGAACACACGATGGTCAACCGGACGCGGGTCCTGATGCCGCCGCCGGTCGCCAAGATGAAGATGACCGTCAAGCAACGCCCTGGCATGAACTATCCCCGTCCGGTCAACCACGTGAAGGTGAGCGAAGTCAACCGCGCCCCCTTCAAGTTGTTCGGCGGTACCCTGAAGAAGGCTCCTCACAAGCACGGCGCCGGCGAGCCCTGCAACGAAGAGTGCTATGAGGGTGGTTACGAAGGGGGACAAGACGCTCCCTACGAAGGCCAGATTATCGAGCAGTAAAGAAGGTTGTGAGTCGCAAACCGCGGGCTCTAAACCTAACGCTCGCGACTTACAGCCAACCAATAGCCGGAGGGCGACGCCCTCCGGAAGGAAGACATGACAACGGTTCGTTCCACAAAACGCAGCGGCTTCGGTCGCCTGCAAGTCGAAGGCAAACTGCGATGGGCAGTCTTGCTCGCTCTGACCCTCGTCGCTCCGGCGGCGGGACAAGAGCCGGTGAGACACTGGCGCCATGCCGGCGCCATGCCTCCGGGAGCGATTGGCCGCCAACGACTGATGCGCGGCGAACCGTTGTCAGGGTATTGCCAGGCTGTCGAGATTCGCGCTCCGCAAGGAGCGCGAATCGCGCCGGCCGCCGGAGCCGGGTTCGCCGAAGGGCGCCCCGACTCGCTGATGGTCGGACTCTACATCGGACCAGTCTATCGGTTTCGCGTGACCGACGTCCCGGAACACCCGGGGCTCGAGCTCTTCCCGACCGTCGAAATGGTCGACCGCATGTATCCGCCCGAGGGGGAATCGCTCCGCTTCCCGGTGCCGGTCGATTTGACGCTCGACGAATTGCTGATGGCCTCGGAAGGCAAGTTCGTCACGCGGGTGATCTACGTCGAGGATCCGAACCTCGCCGTGCCGATCGCCCAGAAGACGCCAAGCGACACCCGGTGGTTCAACGTCGCTCCGGGCGAAGATCCGCTGGTGACCGCCGACAGCCTCGGCCGACCGATCGCAATCCTGCGGATCGGCGGGCGCATTCCCGAGGCCGATCAGAACGACGTCAATTTTGTCTACGGCGCGGCGCCAGCAATCGTCTACGACAGGGTGAACCGGGGGGCTCACCCTGGCGTACTGCTGACGCCGCATGAGGAACAGATCGTGCCCGCTGAATAGCGGCACGCTCAAAACGCTGCCAGCGGTTCGCTGCTGGCGCCACTTATCGATTGTTCTTGTCAGTTGTCCGTCGTCAGTGGTGAAGACCGATGAAGCATCAACGTATTCACGACGGACGACGCAGCGCGCCAGCTTGGTTTCGCTACGGCGTGATTGCCGCCGCCGCGATTGTGATGTGCTCCTGCCGCACGGCGGAGCCGCGCTATCGCATTGCTCAGAACGGATCGTCTGCGGAATCCCAACTGCCGTCGCCTTCGTACTTGACGAACGACCAGCAGTACTATGCGCCGGATACTGCGAGCGGCGCACGCGAAACTGGATCCGGCGACGCCGAGCAGGTCGTCTTCGCCGATGATTCTCAGAATGCGACCGCCAATCTCCAGCAGCCTCTCGACGTGCAGCCCGTCGCCTTTGCCGACGACTCGCAATCGACGCCCGCAGGCTTAAAACTGCCGCCGGCTCCCACGCCCAAAGCCCCGCAAAAAAAGTCAGTCATCCGCCTCGCCGCCGCCGAAATCCCCACGCATCTCACCAGCGCGCAACTCGCGCAGGCCCAGTGCCTGCCCGAAGGCAACTGGCAATCAATGTGCAGCGGCGAAGGCTGCGGGTGCTGCAACCATGGCCCGGTCCGCGGCCCAACCGACGAATACCTCTGCGACGGCGGCGACATGCACCTTCCCGCCGCGGTCAACGCCGAGTGGAAGGTCACCGGCCTCGAGCAAGAAGACACCGTCGCCCACTACGACACCATCGACGGCCGCACCATCATCACGCCGAGCAACAAGGTCTGCCTCTACGCCCCGCGTTTCGCCGCGGTCCGCGAAGTCACTGATTTGCGTGCGTACGCTCGGATCGACGCCCCTGGCGGCACGATCCAGAACATCAATCCAATTAAGATCGAAGAGACCGAGGACGTGCTCACGTCGCTCGCCGAGATCAAACCCGACATCCATCGCGAAAAGGAACCCCCCAGCCTCCTTCGCGAACGCGAACAGGCGGGCGAACTCGATCGCGATCGCCGCGTCGCCGTCACCATCGGCACGCTGCAGCCCTATTGCAACGTCCAGTTAATTCGCAGCGGCGAGGTCATCGGGACCGACATCGTCAAGATCGCTCGCGCTTCGCTCGCCGCCATCGCTTGGTCGGGCGTCGAAGCCGCTCAGGTGGTGCTCGATGGCCGCCGTGCCCAAGCCGCCGTCAGCGACGTCTCGCCCGGCACGATCTACCACCGGTTCGAACCGAACAACCCGAAGCTTCGCTTGGTGAAGCTCGCGTCGAAGAGCTCGGCCCAACCGGGCGAAGAGGTCGAGTTCACGCTCCGCTTCGACAACGTCGGCGACAAGGTGATCGGCAACGTCGTCATCACCGACAACCTGACGACGCGGCTCGAATACGTCGAAGGGAGCCAAAAGTCGTCGCTGCCGGCCAACTTCACCACGCAGATCAACGACGGCGAGTCGCTCATCCTGCGCTGGGAGCTGACCGAACCGCTCGAAAAGGGCAAAGGCGGCGTGATCCAATTCCGCTGCAAGGTGCGGTAGCGTGACCGCTCGCGGTTACAATAGTTGCCGCCATCTGGCTGACCTGCTCCGGCAGGAGTTCGGCGACTTGGTTTGCCTCGACGAATTGTCGCCTGAGCAGGATGCATTTGGCTGGCGACTAGTAGCGAAGCCTCGCTATCTGTTCAGCATTTCTACGTGGAGCGAGAAACTACCCTTTGACAGTTACGACCTCCAAGTGTCAATCTGTGACGACACGCTGGAAAACGGTGACATAATCTTTGGGCCTGAGTCTCCGCCGATTGATGGCCGACAGGTTTGTCAAGTTGTCGCACAATTCCAAAGCCGCCCAGTTAGCGAATAGGTATACTATCCATCCGCTTACCGCCCCAGCATCTTGATTCCCCGCCCCGTGCCCTACCTCGCCTTCCTCTTCATCTGTCTGTGCTGGGGCACGAGCTTCATCCTCATGGATCGCGCGTCGCTCGCGTTCGGCCCGGCCGAGATCGGCATGTGGCGGATGACCAGCGGCGCCGCCACGCTTGCCGCGTACTGTTTGCTCAAGCGACAGTGGTCGTGGCTCACGCCGACTGAGTGGCGGCAACTCGCCATCGTCGCCTTCTTCTGCAACGCCTACCCGTATGTCGTCCAGCCGTTCGCGATGCAGTCGACCGGCGAGCATGGGTTCATCGGCATGATGGTGACGTTGGTTCCCATCGCCACGATTGCCGCCGTCGCATTGATGCTCCGGCAATGGCCGACGCCGCGACAATGGATCGGCGTCCTCGGCGGGCTCGGCTGCGCGGCGCTAATCGTCTTCGACGGTTCCGAACGCGGCATCGCGCCGTGGTTGCTAGCCATGGCGCTCAGTTCGCCCGTGAGCTACGCCATCGGCAACACGTATCTCAAATGGAAACTGGCGCACCTGCCGACGGCGCCACTGACGGTTCTGTTCTTATTAATGGGCGCCGCGTTCGTCGTTCCGTTCGAGTTCATTCCCCCGTTGCGAGACGCCCTCCACCTCGGCCCGCCGGCGGAACCGCAACAATTCTCGTTCGCCCTCAGATCGCTGCTGCTCCTCGGCGTCGGCAGCACCGGCGTCGCGATCTTGCTCTTCGTCTGGCTCGTCCAAACGCAGGGCCCCCTTTTCGCCGGCATGGTGACCTACGTCGTCCCGATGATCGCCCTCCTCTGGGGCCAATTCGACGGCGAACGCCTCACCAGCCGGCAACTCGCCGCGATTGCCGGCGCCCTGGCAATGGTCGCCATCGTCCAGTGGCGATCGGCCAAACCGGTCGTCGCCGCCACCGCCGAACCTCCAGCCTGACGGTTCCGTCTCTCTGCTGGTTCGCGTAAATTGGCGGGGCTCCCGCGACCAACGGTCGCGGCTTTTTTCCGCATTTCGTCATTCGTCATTCGTCATTCGTCATTCGTCATTAAACCCAACCGCGCCACTCCGGCGGGTCGTTGACCCGCGGCTCCCGTCCCTTGGGGGGTAAACGCCAACCATCGCCGACTTCTGCCACGCTCTGACCCGTTGCGTCAGAACTTCCTGCCACGATTTGATTTGCGGTGTTCTTCTTCCCGCGACGCGGTTGCCTGCGATTGTCGGGTCGCGACATGGCGGAATCAGTCCGGCAGCGCAGAGTGCGACCAATCTGCTGACCGGCCTGATTTGGAGCATAGCGAGTCAGTGAGGGAGCAGGAAGCGACGCTAACGCTTTGGCCTGATCTTTCATGCCAATGTGAGCGTATCTCATCGTCATCTTGACGTCGGCATGGCGGGCAAGCTCCTTGGCTTCAGGAAGCGTGGCCCCGCTCCTAAGCAACTGAGTGACAAACGTATGCCTCCCCGCCGCGTGAAAATCCGCCACTCCTTCGGAGGTGCGATAAGGAATGCCGACCCGCTCCAAATCGCTTTTCACCATCTGACAAGTTTTCTTGTTCTTGAGCCCCGGAAAAATCGCCTCATCCTTCGCCAGCCCCTTGATCCACTGCGAAACTTCGCCGACTAGCGCTGGATGCAAGGGGAGAACGTCCGTACGGCGATGCTTCGAGCAAGCTGCCTGAACAGTGACCGTGGGCTCAGGGCCCTTGAGAATGAAACTCTGCGGGGAAAGACTAGCGATTTCGCTCTTTCGCAGCCCCGTTAGACAGGAGAACAGGTAGAGCCTGGCCCGCTGCTCGCCATCGTAGCCCTGAAGACGCTTGCCACTTTGCCGCGCGGAGTCGATGAGCTTGACGACCTCGCCAACTTCCAGGGCTCGGCGCTTGCGGCGAACGTCAAGCTCGACGTTTTGCCTTTTGAGCGACAAAAGCGGATGAGCCGCCAGACGACTTGTTTCCACGAGCCAATGGCCGTAACTGACGATGGCCTGCACATAGTGATTGTAGGTGCGCGGGCCAAACTTCTCTTGCCCTTGCAAGGCCGCCAACCCGCTCTGGACTTGCTCGACCGATAGCTCCGTCAACCGCTCCATCTTGCATTGCTTAACGAGGGCGCGAACGCGAGTCATCGTCAGCTTGACGTGTTTGGCCGTCGTGCCGCGTTCGTTGAGATTCTTCTCGTACGCCTTCAAGTGCTCTTCCATCGGCGTCCGGCGCTCGGCGGCGAGCTTTTCGGCGAGCGGATCGATCATCCCGGAGCGTCGAAGAAGGGCTTCGTTCTCAAGCTTCGCTGCTAGTTGTTCAGAGAGCCCTTTTTCGGAGAATCCCTTCTTGCGACGGCGCTTGCCGTCGTGGTCAAAAAACTCGATCCAGTAGGGGGCATTCCGTTTGCCTTTGTCGCGTCCCCGTTTGAAGATGGAAGCCATTGCAACTCTTTCTGCAACAAGAATGAAGAGTGTCGCTTTAGCGTGGATTATTGATCGCGGGACACCCGGCGTCGACCCACGCTTCGATCTCAGCGCGACGCCAGCGAATGCTGCCGGCTAGTCGAACGGCGGCGGGAAGTCGACCGGCGCTTTGCATCCGCCAGACCGACCGCTCGGAGATTCCGAGTAGCTCTGCCACTTCGTTGACGCGAAGCAAAAGGGGCGCTCCTTGGCCCGAGGGCGGAGCTGTTGTCGCCGGTTCCTCAGCGGATCCGGGCGAGTCGGCGGCTTGACGCTTCGTCGCATCGCCGATTCGACGTTGATTCAACAGGGAATGTCTCACGACTTGATCTCCTGGGGAGGTAAAAGGAGGGAAGGCTGCTGGCTAGGTTTTGTTGGAGGGGACGTCATCATCTGTATGGCGTCGTCATCACGGCTGCCGGAACCGTAGCCGAACGACCGTTCCGTAAAAATTGACTTTGGCGTTCATGCGCGCTCATACTTCGTTTTCAACGATTAGTTCAGGAGGAATCAATCAATGCAGGAGGGGAACAACGAGAAGGCGAAAGAAAATCGTCATCACTTCCAAAAGAACTTCTGGGGCGCCGAGTTCGACGGCGATCCGGTCTGGTACGTGACGGCGATGATCGCCGTGGGGATTTATTTTGGAGTTATGGCCGAGACGCTTCGTGCCGGAGAACCTGTCGTCGCCGTGGCGCTCATTGTGGCGATGGTTTCGATTCTCCTCTTGCATTTGTTTCTCCGTTGACGCGGCTGATAGCGTGAAAAAACGGCCCGCCGTCATCCCCAGCGGGGATGACGGGCAGACCGGGACGACTAAGCCTCCGTCGAGTTCGTGGCGAGAGCCGCTTCCTGCAGCGGGGTGTCCTTCGCCGACAATAACTCCGTCACCCGTTGCCAAAGAAGTTTGACCTCCTTGGCCGACGTGGCGAGAAAGATCGTGTCGACGAGCTCATCCTGCTCTTTTTGCAGGGCCAGGATTTTCCTCCCGAGCGGAGAAGCTTCCATCAATCGTTGCCGTTCCACGGCAGCCCGCTTGTCGAGAACTCGCTCCCAGTCCCACCGGGAACAATTCTTCGATCGCAGCGACTCCAGCGGCGCGCCGGTCACGACGGCCACAATCCGGCGGCGCAGCTCGACTGATTCTTCCTCCAGCCGCGTCTGCTCCGTCCGAATCTGCTCGTCGCGATCTAATAGTTTTCGAATGCCGAGCACAGCTTGCGCATCTTCATTCGCTTGCTTCTCCAACCGCTCGCTGAAGCCGGGATCTTCACGCTCTTCGAGCGCTTCGATGGCGGCCTTAAACTTGCGATCTAGCCGATCACGAAGCTCGCTTCTCACTCCACTTGCTAACGTACTCATTTCATTCTCCTATCAAACGCCGACGCCTGTCATAAACCGAGCGAGGCCTCGGACGAGTTAATGTTCCGCTCCCCCAACGCGGTGAACGTTCGGGGAGGGGTACGGTCGGAGAATGGAATGAATTCGGCTTAGAAATCCTATAGGTTTGGTTTCGGGGGCAGATATTCGGCAATGCCTATGGCAACGACGCCGGGGTTGAGCATCGTGGATGGGTAAAACGGTCTTCGCCCAGTGGGCAAAGACCGGCGTTTTCACTTCTGAAGACGCATACGACTTAAAGGGTTAGTCCTCCCACGGTTGCATCACGGTGATGCAGGGCGAGAGGTCGTCGCCGGGACCGCAGACGGCCTTCAGCTCGACGCGGCGGGCGGCTTGGCGATCGTTTTTCACGAACAACTCAAACCGGATCTCTTGTCCTCCCGGCTTTCGCCGAAGAGCGCAAGAAAGCATCCACACCACGTCCCAAAGACGCCCGGCCACATCTTGACCTGCGACTCCTGCCGGAACGGCCACATAGCTTTCGTAGACGTCACGAGAGAGCGCCACTGGGTATCGAATCCCAGCCTCTTGCGCGATTTCCGACACGTCGACGAGCAGGCCATCGTCGATGGCCTGCCGTCTCGAATAGCTATCAATCAATTCCCAACCGCCATCAGTCTTTTTCTCATCTTCCATGTTCCATTCCTCCCAAAGTCGACGCCCGTAAAAGTGAGCGGGGCGGCGACAGTTGCTTCGCTCGCCCAGCGCGATTGCGTTTGGCGAGCGAGCGTCTGGGGAACTTGGAACGAGTGACAAACGCATGTTTTTGGTAATAGCAATGCTCGTGTGCTTGACGCCTATGGCAACGATCGCAACTCTGCCGCCACGACCGGTGTTCGTAATGGCCGTTTTCCAGAGGAAAACGGCCTGCAATCACGCGGATTGCATCCAAGGCAGACGGGCCAGTGCGACGCCGATCACGATTCCGCTGGCGATGTAAATCGCGGCTTTGAGCCATGACTCCCAGCGATGAGCCAATGGCCGTCGCTGGTAATCCTGCATCGCCTCGATTTGTCGCCAGATGATTCGAGCGAGCACTTGTTCCGTTCTTCTGCTGTGGCGAATTCCTTTTCGTTTCATGGGTCCCTCCATTCAAACATTGACGCAGCGGCAGGCAGTGCCTATCGCGAAGCGTCCTTAAAAACGTCCTCCAGATTTGCAGTGCGAATTCCAGCAGGACGGTAAACCCAATCGTTGAACTAAACTCGTTTTCATGGCGTCGCGACGACCGTCGCCGATCCCTGATCAACAGGGACGGCAAGCCACCTGGGGACGCTTCCGTCCCTTGGGGAATCAGTGAGCGGTCGACGGATTCGAAGTAAAATCGCCCGGCCATGGAGCGTCGTGGCGACGACGTCGCCGAGTTGTACGCTATCGTGGACCGTAACGTGCAACGGATCGTTGCCATGCTCTGGCACATGGAATTCCAGAACGTGCGTCTCCGAGGAACGAGCGTCACTGTTCAATTTGCTGGCCCGGGAGGTTGGCTTTCGTGGCGCCGCGGCGGGAAGGGGAGCAGGCCTTTCGTTCTCCACGTCGACGTGCGGCGCAGGCTGTCGCACCTTGGGAACGCTGCTTGGAGCGACTCGCTGCATGTCACGCTCCTTGGCGCTTGCCGCCCGAGGCGTTGTCGGCAACGGCGAGATTTCGGGGACTGGCGCCGGCGCCGCCAGGCGAACTTCGCTTGGCGGCGGTGCGGGCGTGAATGTCGGCTGCGGAGCCGACGGAAGGTCGCTTTTCTTATTGAAGTGTGACGAAGGCTGCTCGGAATCCGCCGACGTTTCCACGCGGCGCTGGCGATCGGGAAGTAGGTCTTCAATGTCACGAATCCCATAGGGGAGCCACTGAAAGGAATCGCAGATCCCCAGCGCGAGTACGATCACGTAGACGGCGCCTGGAATGCGATCAAGAGCGCGAGCGATTTGATAAACGCCCTCCCACAATTTGCGAATCGGCCAGGAGGCGATCAAGGCTTCCCATGCCTCCTTCAGCACCCATAGGAGGGGGATCATCATGATTCCGGCCAAGATGCGGCCGATGATCTCGATGACCAGCTCTCGATAGATGTAGATTCCGACCGCGGCCGCAGTCGCGATGGCGATTCCACAAAGGATTATTTGCCGATGCTTGCGCATTTTTTTGGCTCCACGTTCTGAGTCAGCCAGCCATTTGGTCGTTGGCGGAGCGGCCCCCTCGCTTGCGACTACCCTCCGACGTCCGACGCGCAACGTGTAATCGATGCTTGAAATACCTTGGAGAGGTTTAGCTGACATGCGAACCCCCTTCCTGCCGAAACAGCATCGCACAGGACACGTCGTCGCCTTGCGACCACCCAGAGGCCGAGGTCTCGGCGAGCAAGCTCTCAAGGTCCGCCTCGACCGTCTCCTTGCCGGCGGAGCGCAGCCACCGGAATAATTCCACATCGGCCCGCTCGCGATCGGCGTCGTTTTCAAACGAATTCATCCAGCCGTCGGTGCGAACCATGACGCACTCTGGCGCTCCCGCGGCGAACGAATCAACGTGAATGCGAAACTTATCAACGGCCCCAAGATCACAAAGGCTGTCGGTCAAGGAACTGACTCCCTCCTGCGGTTCAATGAGTCGGCGAACGCCGCCGCCGCTGCCATCGACGATGTCGCCGTCGCCAAGTTGCAAGGCCATGAGCCCGGCGTTCCAAACGATCGCCGTCAAGAGAGTCGAGCCGTAGGCGGTCTCCGGATGATCAGCGAGCCGTCGCCGCTGCCGCTCTGGGATTCTCTTCCATTCGCTGGGCGTCAACGGACGTTGCGTCAGATCTCCGCGCACCGCCGTCAACCAAGCGTCGTGAATCCGTTGACTCAGCAATTGCCCTTGCAGCGCGCAAGTCAGTGTTGAGGACGATCCGCGCGCCGCAAGAAACTTGACAGCCCATTCGATCGCCGCATTGCAAGCCAGCTGCGATCCAACGTCGGCGCGGACGTATTCCGGGCTCCCATGCCCGTCGGCGGCGACGATCACGGCGCCGTCCGCGGGAAGAGAGTAAAGGGCCGTGCCGGCGGCGTCCTGATTCGGACGCTCTTCCTTGACGTGCCGGGCGCCTCGCGCGCTTGCCGACAAAACGTCCCAGGAGAAGGCTGACGTGGGAAGGCCGGGCTTTGCCAATGGCCCGACAATCAACCGGCTGCCGTTTGCCGAGAGCAGCGGATAACATCGAATGTGCATGACTTGACTCCCTCGGCGATCCGTTGGCGGAGGGCGTCAAACGGCGCCCCCTGCAATCAGATCGCCGCCGCAAGGCGTCATACCCTGCCAGCGGCGAGCTTTGTTCAGGCGTCCTCTTCCTCGTCGTCATCCTCGAACGGCAACGACGGAAGGTTCGGAAACTGCGGTTGGACGTCGGGACCGTTTCCAATCGACTGATTGAACGACGAATTGATCGACCACTTAATAAAATCCCCCAGTTGAGCGGCGTCGCTTGCCACCAGCGGCGGCCGTTCGGGATCGTTAATAAAAGCGATCAAGAGCGAGAGATCGCACTCGCCGCCGACGCCGGAAATCCCCACGCCGACGCGAATCGCCGGTTTCCCCCACTTGCTAGCCGCCAATCGCGCCGTGGCCAAGCGCCACTGAGTTTCGTCCCGCGCCAGTCCGTCCGACACCAGAACCAGCACCGGAGGCAATCCTCGCTTCCCATTCATTAACGCGTCGAGCTTCTCGTTGAGCAGATCGACGCCCGGCCCCGCCAGCGTGTCGGACTGGTCGGCGACGAGTTTTTGCCATGCGATGGTTTCGATCGACTCCGGTCCTAGGACCACGTCGGCTGTGGCGCCGAAACCGATCACCATCACCTCGACGTCAATCCCTTCCTTGCCCTTAGCGATTTTGGCGATCTGGCGAAGGCTGGCAGCCATCGCGTAATTGACCGACTCAATCTTTCCAAACTGACTCATCGAGGCGCTTAAATCAGTCATAAGAATCACCGGCAACTTCCGATTGCCAGCCACAGGCACCGTGAAGGTCACCTGTCGCGCTCGTCCGCTCCCCTTGGAAAATGAATTTTTCACGCTCGTACTCCTTCTCGTTAAAAGACCGAAGCTGAAGCGCCCTTACGCTACGACGGCCACCGCTCCGGGAAAATGAATCGCGGTCGCCAGCGTCAGCGGCACAACCTTCTGCGGGGCGATCCGCTGCCAGGAACCGTCGCCCCCAGTCGCCTGCCACTCGCTATTCGAGAGGTTCTTCAGTCCGACGAACTTTGGATTGGTTTTGGAGCCTCGCACTACGCGACCGGCGACCGTGAAGTCGAATCCACGGAGCTCCTTGACATGGTGCGAATAGAGCCGCATGTCATTGGCGATGGCGACGACAAAATCGGCCGCCGACCGCGAACGACTCGGCCGGCGAATTTCCAGCATTTGCGGCCGGGCGAGGGGATGATCGCAGTCTCGACAGACGGGCGCGATCGCGACCGGGTCGTTCAGCGCAGGCCTCCCGCAAACGCGACACGCAAAAACCGCATCTTGGAGTCGTCCGAACAGATCACGCCACTCGGTTTCGAGGACGCAGCGACTCGAATCAAAAGTGCCGGCGGAAAAGTGTTGCTGGCAGGCGGAGCGGACCTCCGCCGTCAACAGATTCCAACGATCGGTCATGGTTCCCTCGGCCGTCGTCGGGTCGGGCCAGTTCGACCGATCAGCGTCCGAAAACACAAAGAGTGGCTGATCCCGATACCAAGCGTTGCGCATCGCGTCGTCAACGTAGTCGAGCGTTGATTCCTTCATTCCCGACTGAGGGTGTCCGCCGGTCATGAGCTGAAAAATGAGGACACCGAGGGCGAAGGCGTCGGTCATCATCGACGCCGGCTCCAATCCCTTCGCCCGCTTGACGGTGAGATACCCGCGCGTGCCGCCGTTTGCGCACGGCGAGCCTTCGAAGGCGACCGTATCGCAGTCAACGATCGCCACGTCGCCGTGAGGAGTCAGGAAGATCTGATTGCTAGAAGCGTCATGAAACACCATGCCATTGAGGAGGTGGAGCGCCGCGAAAGCGTCCGCCAACTGAAAGCATGCGCGAATCAGCGCCCGCAGCGTGAGGGGCATCTTGCCCGCCAGATAGTCGTTCATCGGTCTTGTCGCATCGGGCGCCAAGTCCATGAAGAAATACCAATGACCGTCGGCCGTTTGCCCATAGTCCCATGGCCACCCGACAAAGCAGTGATGCGGACGCCCCATGCGGCAGAGTTCGGTAAGCTGCTCTCCTTTCTTCGGGTCGCGTTCGAGTTTCAGTAGTTTCACCGCCGCAATTCTCCTGTCGGCCAACAGCACCTTGCTCACTCGGCCAAACGTCCCCTCACCGCACGTATTTCCCACGATGCCGCTAATGCCTGTCAAACGGCCGCTAATTGTCGATCTCTTCCACATCGCTCACACCTCCCGCACTTCCACCCGATCCGACGCCGCCCGCTAGTAAGGTGGCTCGTCCCCCAGTTGGGGGACGAGCCATTTGTTTGGCGTTGCTAACCGGCGATGCCGAAGGCGTTGTCAATCGCGTTGACAGCGCCGTTAGCGTACGGTTGTCCGGACGCCGGCTGGCCGTCGCTCAGTTGCGGCAGCGGAACCTTTGCCAAGTGGTCCGCTAGGATCGCCAGTTGTTCGCGAATCGAAGCGTCGATCGCCGGCAACTGCGAAAACCCGCGACAGGCCACCATCAAGGCCGCGACCTGCTGAACGAGATGGGCTGGCCTAGCGGTCGAGAAAGTCCGAGAACCATCGGCGTTCGTTCGTAGAAACCGATAGTGGTAGTAGGTGTTACGGGTCTTTTGGTCGTACCCTTCAAACACCTGCAGCACCCAGTCGGTCCCGACGATATGTCGTTCCGCCGACGGCTCGTTGTCTCGCTCGCTACGCCGCGTTGCTCTGTAGTTATATTTCATAACATTCTCCTAATTTACTGACCCTGACCACTGACGCCCAACGCGACAGGAGGGGAAGGGACAGTCGTTTTTTCCCCTGCAAAATCGACCGGAATCGACTTTGCACGGTGGAGACGGAACAACAACATCGTTAGCAAACGCCAAACGCTTTTTTTCGTTATAAGTTCTAGGTTGATAGCTCCCACGCCCGACGGGCGTGGCGATAAGTCCGCCACAGCGCACCCCAGATCAGCCCGACGATTTGCAGCGCCCAGTACCCGGCGAACGCCCCCATCGTCAGGAAGATCGCCAGGAAGATTCCAAAGTGGAGGAGCAAGGGCTGCGAAGCAAAGCCGTCCGCAGTCCGGCCAATGGCCGCTAGCACCTGGTTGACGCGGGCCATGCCGGGGGTGGCGGCGACGAACGACTCCAGCCATTGAAACGCCAGCGTCACCGCGTTCTCCGATTCGCCGAGGCGGCTGGCGCTGAAGTAAGACCGGTCGGGCGTCCGCGGCGTTCCCAACCACCACTGGCCGTCGAGGCCGTAGATGTAACTGATGACCGAGGCGGGCGTGCGCACAAAGAGGGCTTGGCACGCTCCGGCCGAGCGCTCGACGCGCAAGACCGTCGTCCGAACGGCGATCGCGTCGCCCGCTAGATAAGCTCGCCCTAAAATGACGACCGTGCCGCAATCGTGGAGCGTCATCGCGCCGGGCATCACTTCGAGGTAGCGGCGCGGCCGCTCGCCTTCCCCGGGGCAGCCAAGGAGCGTGAAGATCCAGGTGTCTTTGGCCCCCGTGAGTTTTTCCAGGCGGCCATTCGGCGTGATTAGAAATTCTTGGACGCCGCCGGTCTGATCGACGGCGAATATCTGAGCGCCACACGCCGGGCGAAACAAGCTCCGTCCGTTGCTCAGGTGGAGCGCAAACGGCTCGCTCGCGGCGATCACGTACGGCGGCAAGCCGTATGGCAAGATGACAAGGTCGCCGCGCTCGCTAATCTGGCAGGGCAATCCTAAGGCGGAAGGACGTACGAGGAGCGCTGCAACGAGGCGCTTCCATAATGCTTCTCCCGCTGGACGCCGCAAACGCTCGATCACGTCGCCATTTTCGGCATGGAGCGTCACATCGAGGCCGTTGATCGCCAGCGTCTCGCCGCTGGAGAGGGGAAAGGGGGCGTCACCCGGAGCCAGCCGCCCTCCGCTCGCGAGCGACACCGCGCCGTCGTCAGCCAAGGCAAACATTCGCTGATAGGGGTGGTACTCGGCGTCCATCCAACGAATGGAGCCGGCGAGGCGGGAGATAAAATACTGGAAGAACCGTCGCGAACGCCGCACGGGCGGCGGCAAGACGGTCGCCGTTTCGAGCGTTTTCAAAAACAGCGCCGTCGCATGGAACCACTGAGAGAGGCTCGCGACGTGGCGAATGGCGGTGACGCGACCGGTCGTTGCTTCCAGGAATAGCACGTCCGTTTCCCGCCCAGGCAATTTGTAAACCGAAATCCCCGGTAGGCATTCGAGGCCAGCGACGCCGTCGGCAGCGCCGATGCGGCGCCCGGCGATTTCCAAGTCGCCGCCGTGAAGCAACTTGGCGTTAAAAGCGACCAAGGGTTGCGGCGCGATCGCCTGCCGATTTGGTCGACCAGGAGGAACTAACTTTTGGACCACGTCGTTTCTCCGATGCGATGGTCGACGTCGACTCTCTTATAAAACCCACCTGCAAGACTGCTTCTATGTTCGCCGCTCGATTTCCACGTGCTATGTTTCGAGCGCGTCATCTCAGTGGCATTCCAAGGCGCGGCAGAGCCTCGCGACGATTTTCGCGTCAAGCGAGGGAATGGAGAACACTCGCGAGGAGACGATCGGGCGTCCGAGCGAGGCGTGGAGCCGATAGGCCTTACGCCCGCGTTCCACGTCGTCGCCGAATCGCTTGCGGAGATGTCGCACGCGATTATGCGCCATGAGATCCATCGCCAAGCAGTTCACAACCGCACAATCGTCATTCCGTCCGCATGAGTAGGATTGCTGATTGAACAGCCAGTGATCATCGCGCTCGTACCACCCGGCGACGAGTTCTAGGAGATACTCGAAGTTTTTAGGGGTATTCTCGTAAAGCTGGTTGCGGAGAATCGCTTCATAACCGCTTGCCCCCATATTGCCAGAGATGTAAAGCAATGGCTCCGCACCGTCTGGGAGAATTGGCGCAAGCGCGATCGACATGACGGACATGTTATTCGCCTCCCAATGTAATTCTCGGCCAGCACGCGCCGGATCGGACGCCGCCAGCGACCACGGCGCCGACAACTTACCGACGACAGGGACTACAGACTTGCAGGATGGAACAGTCGATCAGTAGCTAATGACAAAAAACGACACGTACTTAGGACGCCCAATCTGGCGACGCCGGTCGGCGTACGCGACGCGGCAAGCGCACGCAACTCCAAGGCGACGATGCGTCTGCTTCGTCACCCTTGCCGTCGATTCGTTGGTTCGCACGATGAGAAGTTAACGGAGCGACTCTCCGACGCCTCATCCGTTTTCGTTTGCGGAACAGCGTCGTCGATTGTCAAACCGCGCCGTTGCCGTTTGGCCCACAGGGCCAGCCCCGCCAGGAGGAGCGACATGAACATGCCGACCAAGTTGCTAGCGTAGATGGATGGCTGCACCGACAGATAGGCGTAGTAGCTCCACGCAGCAAAGCAGGCCGCTTGGGGCAAAAGAACGCCCAACCGGGGCGCCGTCTTGGTTCGCACGATCTGCCATGCCTCTCGCCCCATGAACACCGTCACGTAGGCTATCGTCAGCCACATTGCCGCCTTGCCAACCGTCGCGGCGTCGTTTATTCCCAAGGCCATTGATTGTGCCCTTTCTTGAATTTGCAGAAGCCAAACGGAGAGCAGATAAAGAATCGTTGGCCTTCGAGCCGGCGGAGGAGCCCTTCGAAGAACAGGCCCGCCGATTCCTCGCGACTTTCGATTTCCGGAAAAAATGGTGAGCAGATTATGACGACGGAGCCGTCGAGGAGGGTGATGCGAGCGTCGCCCGCATACGAATCAAAGTAATCCTCAATCGAATTATGGAGCGGCAGAGGCTCCCATTGTTCTGCAATCCGTTGCACCTCGGGAGACTGCGACGTCCGGCATTTGATGAATAGCGAGTTGACGATCCGGCGGCCGCTGATGAATTCGCTGCGGCCACGATGACCATGGCACCGTTTCACCGTTTCGATCAAGCCAGGCAAAACCCAGAGTGGTTGAGGGCGACGCTTAAGCCCGTCATACTCGTACAACACGGCGCCCGCGATCTGACGAGCGGTGAGCCGATGATTCGCGCTATCAATCACCTCGCCGGTGTAAACGGGCTTCAGTGGAAAGCCGCAATCCAGATCAATGGGCTCCGCTTCCTGTGCCTGCTGGGCCTTGGCAAGCAGTTCCGTCGCACACCGATTGCAATCGCGCGACCACCGCCGCTCCGTAGCGGCGACTTCTAACCCAGGGACGCGGGTCTTCGCAACCCATTTGACAATGAGGCTCGCGTCTTCGAAGGCGAGCATCTGACGCTTCGCGAGCGCGTCAATAAGAATCGGATAGGCAAGTTCAAACAGACGTTCCATAAGACCTCCAGCGGATAAGAAGAAAAACGGCGCATGCAGGCGCCATCGTCCGCTGGAGTGGCCATGCCCTGCCGCCGCTACTGCGATACGGTGCACGGTTCCAGATGAGCGTAAGATTACGCTCACGTTTATTACTCTACCCGTAGATAGGATGTCGTCAAGTTTTTTCGTCCCGCAGAACGATTGATGTGATTGAAACGTCACTGGCCACGAGAGGACCGCTTAACCTCCAAAGACGGAAAGCTGGTGCGTGCATAGATATTCGAGGCGTTGACGCCGGTCCTTCGTAGGCGAAAACCACCCTCATTACCGCTAGGCGACGTTGTTCCGAGCACGCAGGGGATATTTTGGTAGAAGAGGTTGACCTTGAGTTGGCGGCGCCAGTAGTTGACGGCGGAAACGATCTCTCGCCGATCGTCGAAGGTTAACGCGGTTTGGGTCGTCAGTGCCCGCAAGTACCGACGAAATCTCGCGACCGTGGGGACGTTGGCCCCAAACACTTCTTGTTTCCAGAGGGCCCGTTGGTTGGCGATCAACTCGGCGCGAGCCGCTAGCAATGAAGCTCGTTCCGTTGAAGTTGCCAGTCGGGCTGCGGCGGCATCGCGAATGGCCTGCAACTCGCTCCGTTCAAAGTTTGCGTGCTCCAGTAGGTGAAGAAATATGTTGACGTCTCGCGGAGGCTGCAGAGTCGCAAGGTCAATTGGCACTGGTGTATTAGTGGAAGGGGGTGGGCGTTGCTCGGTCATGTCCGATCGTGCCACAAACCACAGCGCTAAGCAACGCTCCGACTCGCCGCCAGTCCCGTCGTTAAAACGACGTTGCCTATAGCGCCTGCGTTCCGCTTGCGACTCGTCCATGGCGGTACGCTTCGCGGCAATCACCGCTTCGACGATTCCATACCTATATGCCTTTGGGACCGTGAACTCGAGTGACGCTCGTAGCTGGCATCTTTTAGGCTCCCTGAATTTTGCTGATCCTTCCTCGCCCTCGCGTCGTCACCGCAGATGGGGACTGCCATCCGAAATGTTGGCCAACGACCAGCCGACGCGGCAGTTTTATCGATACTAACGCCGTGAATGCCTTCGACCAAGGCATCGGATGGGCCAAGCCGTTCAATTGTGCCGAGTGCAGGGCGAAACTCTTGGGACCGCGATCGGCGCCTCTGGGGCCGCAAAGGGGAGGGAAGGCACAGCCGAGAGACATCAGCCTTGGAGACTTGCTAATAAAATGGGATGGAGGCTCCAGTGCCTACTGCACTACCGACAATTCCTGGCTGGCATTCAGTATCGCAGCAGCATTCTTTCATCTCTCAGTAACGAGCTTCCGATGCAATCGATCGATCACATTCAGAAGGTTGCGATGGTGGTGCAAGATGGGACGCAAATGGTTCCCCGACGCCCGAGAACCGCTCGTCACGGCCGACGGCGGCGGCAACAACAGCGCGCGGTGCAAACTCTAGAAAGTCGCCCTGCAAGAGTTCGCCGACGAGACGGGCTTGAAAGTTCATGGATGCCATTTCCCGCCGATCGTCGATGGAATCGCACAGGCATGGCGGGCACGGCCATCATTAAGAACCGCTCATCGAGCGACCGCGACCTTCCATTTAAGCGCCGGATCGCAGCAGCGGTCGGCCGCTTTTTCATTTTGTCCCGCGACAAAAATCCACTTGGCCGGAAACCCCGGCAGGCGCAATTTGAAGCGCACGACTGCAACTAGCGTCGTCGAGGAGAAGGGGAATTCGCCCCTGCGTTTGGGAAACTCCCCGATTCACTTTTGTTGCCACGGCGCCGTCACGCCAAGTTGAGAAAGCTTGGCCTCAAGCTCACTTCGCTCCCGACTCGATTTCCATCCCTCGCCATCGGCTACGAGCACCCCGGCGCTAGTCGCCGCGCCCCGGGCGCCCTCGGCGTCGCCGGCCACGATCAGCCGCAACACATCCAGTTCAACCCCGCTGAGCGTGAGCGCGTTAAGACGATAGTCCTGGAACGCCTCCCAGGTGAGCGGGCACCACTTACTTACGATCTCGTTTCCAATCACAGTGGCGTAGCAACGGATTTCATTCTGGGCGTGAGCATCCATTCGCAACGACAAAAAGTGGAGCAGGTTGTGGAGATCAATTTTCCAGTATGCTTCCGTATACGTAGAGAGCGGTAGGTCCTTACGCGCCTGCTCGCGGGCGACGCCCGCGGCGATTCGCTCCTCGTACACTTCTCGCGACAATCGCTGTAAATCGACTTCCCGCGACGTGAGCCCTTCGCCGGCCTGCGCCGCAAGATAATCGCCGCTTCCCTGTCGATTCGCCGCCGACTGCGCGCGCCATTGACCAGGCTCCGTTGTCTGCGCGGCGTCTATCGCTTCCGAGTAGCGAGTTGAATATTCATTGACGTTGGCGGTGCGATGCCGGATCCATTGCCGCCAGCAGTCCATGGGGACGCGGACATGCAGCTTAATTTCGCACATCTCAAACGGAGTCGTGTGCCGATGCCGCATCAAATAGCGAATCAGACCCCGGTCTTCATGCATCCGCTTGGTCCCAGCCCCATAGGAGATGCGCGCCGCTTGAACAACCGCCGCATCGGATCCCATCAAATCGACGACGCGGACCAAGCCGTCGTCGAGCACCCGAAATGTCGCCCCAATCAAGTCGGCGCTGGCGGGAGAATTAGCGTCCTGGTTGACGGCCTCGTCCTGCATGGCGACTGTTACCCCTTCGTGATAGAACCCCAAATGGCGTCGCCAATTCCCTTCGAATATGCGCGATTGTATTCTCTTGACGGAAGGTACACGAGTCCCAGCGCATCGTTCTGTCGATGGAGCTCGTAGAGCGACACGGCGGACAGCTTGGGACCCATGGACGCCATCAGCACGTTATGCGCGTCGACGCTGTCTGCCAGCATTGCAGCGATGGCAGCGAGCCCGTGGTCGGCGCTGTAGGCGTCAACCACGAATTGCCTGACGGACGAATGACCGGCGAAAGCGGCGCGCTGCGATTCCATTTTTTCTTGATTGAGCGGATCAACACTTTGCGTTTGGAGGCCGAGAAACGTGACCGACGGCTCGAACATCTCGACGAGGTACTTGACGCGGTCAACGTCGTAGCCGGCGAGCACCACCAGCGCCGTTCGCGCGCCCAACCGCGAAATGCCGGACATCTTGTACACCAATCGCGGTCGATCAGGATCGCGGCTGAGCCACGTTCCATCATAGGCGCCGGGCCGATGATACACATAGCTAATCTCACACCGGCGGTACTGCAAAAACCAAAAGACGTGCCAGATCACCTCGCGGGGCATGGTGCTGATATCGACGACGGCCCGGCTCTCGGCTGGCAGTTCGCCGAGCAGCGTGGTGAGCGTCTCTTTCCAGGTACGACTGGGATCGCCGTCATAAAGCAGGCCGCTCACGTGCCGCACGCCCGCCTGGTCGCAAGCCTGTTTCGCCTGTGCCCGCGCACCTTCCGTCCATTCGGCGTACAAATCTGAATGCAGAATAACGGCCTGGGCAAACGACGTGTCGCCCAGGAGACGCTCCAGCCCTAACAAGAAGCGGTCTTCCCAACTTGCGACGGATATGAGCGTGTACGCTTCAGTCTTCATGAAATAGCCTCGGCTGCTTCGCGTCGGGACCATCGTCGTCATCGAACGGGATGGGTTGATTGGCGTCGGCTGCGGCCCACAACTCGGCGGCCGGAATCGACACGCGCGCATGCTGACCGTGCGGGTCGAGGCCACGTTCGGGCCACAGCAACCGATTGGGCACGTAATAGCTTTCCCGCTTGCCTTTGTCTTTGGCGGCCCCGCTACGGACGTAGATCAATTGAGCGGTGGCTAAGATATCGAGCAGGTCGCTCAGGTCTTTCATGACCGGGTCACCGCGTCCGGAGATCGTAAACGAATTCGCCCGCGGCTCGGACTTGTGCTTCAGGAGTCGTTCGCGAAATAAGATGGCAAGGTTATCCAGCAACTGATAAGCCCTCCGAGCGCTTTCGCCCGAACAACCTTCGATCGTCTTATCCAGCTCGTTTCGCACCCAGTCCCATAGCCGTTGGCTGCGGTCCAAAATGATCTCTGATTGCACATTGGGGGGAATCGACGATGGCGGCGGAAGAAAGGCCGCTTCCCCGCCTTGACGCTCAGTGGCCACGGCCGACATCGAAAGGACCTTGTCATACATCCAATAACAGGGCACTAAAAGGTTGCGGATGACGTCCGTCGAAAGAAAGACTAAGGTGTCGAATCCAGAGTACTCAGGCCGGTTTGCCGTCGGCGGTCGGCTCCTGAAAAAATGCGCGCGTTTATATTTGTAAACGTAATCCGAAGCCCGCTTGCCTTTTACTCCGTACTTGGCGAGCGCCTCAGCCCTAACAGCTGCTTCCGAGACGCGAAGCTGCTCAATCATTTGAGGGCTTACGGGGAAGAATTCGTCCGGAGTCACGGCCATGCCGCACTTCTGCAGCCGACGGGTGATGAGTAGTTCGGCCAGCCGACCGAAATCGGCCTCTTCATTGTGGAACGGCTGCACCATGTCGATCCGCGTGTAATCATGCCCCTCTAAGATCGATCCGCCTGATGCCGTGGTCAACGTGCTTCGAGAGACGCTGGCAATGGCGATCTTGAAACTGAAGAGGGAATGGTCCCGGTAGGCAATCCACGAGAAGAGAGCGCCTCGTTGAAACTCGTTAAGGTCGTGGGCGTCGTCGATTAGAAATGTGAAATGAGTCGTCGCCAGCGCCTCGGTCGAGCGCAATAGTCGCAGTAGCGGCACAATCAACGTGGGAAACGAGAACGTATTCTCGTAAAACACGTCAGTCGTCTTATTTGCATTTGCGGCCCGCTGCGCGAGCAAGCTTTCGCGTTCCAAGGCCTGCATAAGGGCGGCGAAGAGCGTGCCGCCAGCGGGCAATGTGGTCGCAAATAGAAACTCCAGCTCCCCTCGCAGACGCGTCGCTTCCTCGTCGCTGAGGAGGCCGGGAACTTCGGCGAGCGTTTTCGCCATGCTGAAGGCGATTGTGAGCACGAAGTGGTGCTCGGAGATGACCGACGCGCGAAAATCGTCGAGAAGTTGAAACTCGCGCTTGTGGGTCAGCGGCGTGTTGCACGGTACGTAGATGCCCACGGTCTCAAGCGACGCCGTACTTTGGGCGCGGGTCGCCCGGAGCCGCTGCACCGGAAAACTGTTGTAGAGCAACGTCATGGACTTGCCGCACCCACGTTCGCCGACCAGCAAGATATTCCGCGTCGACTGAATAAACCGGGAAAAATTGAAGTCTTCGATGTAGTAGTCGAGAATCGTCTCTCCCGGTAGATCGTTGGCGCCCACGTACTCAAAAGGGTTGCGAATGTTCATTGCGTCTGACCTCCATTTCCTGAACTGGCCACGACCTCGGCCGCGATCTCGTCCGGCGTTCGGCATTTTCCGGGAAAGCGTGCGTCGAAGGGGCTCGACGCTTGACCAGGCACGACCAAATCGTCCAGTGCGAAGCGAACAGCGACCGTTAGGAGCGTGGGACCGTCCGAGAAATTGATTGCGACGTCGGTCTGCTTGAACGCGGCGAGTACGGGACAATAGAAACGAGCGTAGCGACGCTCCTCGTCGAGCTTCGCCACGCGTTGCAATAGGAAACCGAGGAACTTCGTGAGCGCGATGCGCCGCTTTCCCGCGTCGCTGCCGAACTCGTCGACTTGAACTTCGTACGTCAAGCGGACACGTTCGTTGCCGCGATCAGCCGAAACGTTAGTGCAGGCTGCGTACTGATGAAATACTTGCGACTCTGAGGCGTAGCCGACTTGGTTTCGATAAAAATCGGTCGTTCGTTGCGGCCCTTCCGCGAGCTCCGTCCGCCAACCGCAAGACGGAAGCGATCGATTGGAGTTGGATCGGTTCGCCGTCCAAGTGGTCGCTAGAATTGACGTCGACGAGCGTGTTCTTGTCACCGGAAGCGCTCACTCCCGTATGGGCCTGGGCCGCCCGAATGACGAGCGTCTTCTCGCGCCGCGTGTCAGCCGACGTGCCGCGCGCCCAATCGAAGACTCGTCCGATCTGCAGATGATGATCTGCGCGTCCGAACAGATTGCCCACGTCATGAAATACGATGCAGGTCGCCAGCACGTAGAGATCAAGCGCGGTCAGGCCGTGGACGGATGCCTCGGATGAAATCAAGCTGAGGGCGTTGTTGAGGACATGGCGGATGTGCTTGGGACCGTGATCCGACAGCGAAGGCTCAACGCCTTGGATCTGAGTGATCTCATTTAAGACCTTGTCCCGCGTCGCGACGTACCGGCCGTATACCGACGTCGCCTGGTCGGGGGGCATTTCGGCGTCCAGCCGCTCCCGCAGATGCTTCTCAAAGGAAGTCTCGTTCCACATGTCAATGTCGCGCCCGAGTTTTTTGATTTGCAGTAACGATGGCGCGAAACACCGCTTCCGCCAAGAGCGGTGGAACGGCGTTACCCACCTGCTGCTGCTGAAACCCAATCGAGCCCCGAAACGCGTACCAGTCCGGAAAGGACTGGATGCGAGCCGCTTCGCGCACCGACAAGCCCCGGTCTTGGTCCGGGTGGATCAACATATTCTTGCGGAAGTTTCCGATTACCACCGAGGGCGACCGTGGACACAGCCGATGGTAAATTCCGGTATGGCATCGCGTACGATCTTCATAGTTCCCCATTAACCGCGGCGGAATGTTCTCCCAGTTACCGCCGCAGGGCACGTGGGCGTAGCGCTGGAGCACGTAGGCCGCGTTCCTGGAGACGACGTGGTTGCAGCATCCTTTGAGCTCCCCGCGAAGGGGCTGGGCATACGCGGACGGCTTGGCGCGGCCGTAGCGCCTCCAGCAGGTCGAGTCGCCGTTTTCAAGCTGCGGGAGATCCCTCAGGGCGTCCTCGACCGTCGGAGTAGGGAGCCCTTTTTTTCGCGGGAAACGGTACGCATGACCGTCGCGAGAACCGACAAGGAAGTATCGCGTGCGATCCTGAGGAACGCCGTAATGCGTCGCGTTGAGTAGCCGTGCCTTAAATGTGTAACCTAGATCCTTGACGCCGTCGGTGATTTGCTGCAGAAACACTCCCTGCGCCGTGTTGACCAGACCCTGAACATTCTCGAACACGAGCCACGCTGGCTGAAGATATCGCGCGACGCGCAGAAACTCTTCAAACAACCAATTGGAGTCGTTGTCCGTATTTCTGGTCCGCACGTTGGACCAGGAGAACCCCTGACACAGCGGCCCTCCGAACAGCACCATCTCGTCACTTAGCGTCCGCCAGGGGCGTAATCGGCGATTGGTGATCGCCCGAATATTAGCGCATAGGATTTTTGTATCGGGGTGGTTCAGCGCATAGGTCTTGGCAGCGTGCGCGTCGCTCTCCACGGCGACTTGGACCGAAATGCCCGCCTGCCGAGCGCCCAAGCTCATTCCCCCGGCACCAGCGAATAAATCGACGCCAATCATTCAAGGAATAAAAACGCAAGAGGGTGGTGGAGAAGGCAAAACCTAGTATTATACCAGCGCGTCGCATGGCGCGAAAGTTAGCGGAGAAGATCACCCAGTCCCCCCGCGTTAGGCGGTGATTAGCGCCACTAACGACCGGCCTCGGAGCCTGCCGGCAAGCAATTATCCCGAAGGCATCACCCGCCGCGCACCGAGACTTTCACAATTACGCAGGGACTTGGTTCCGCCTGTCGCTTTTGGGAGTGCTGCCGACGGCTTCCACCGTGCTGCGGACCTCGGCTCCGAGCGCTTCGAGAATCTTGTTGGCGCGTTCGATCGTGACCTCGTGATACTCATTCCGCTCGTCACGGGAGACTTGAGATTCGTGAACGCTGAGGCGCTCCGCCAATTCCCGCTGACTAACGCCTTGGGCGATCCGCAGCCGGCCGAGCCCCTCAAAATTCCGTAGCTCTTCAAACTCTCCCCGCTTCAGCCGCTCGTAGCTTTCGACTTCTTCTTTAAGTTGCTCGTGAAACGAACGAACCGGATCGAGCGCCCGCTTGATTTCTTCTTTACTCAAGTCCATCGTGACAAGCTGCGCTCGTTGCTCTTTGAGCCGCGCCGCTTCCTCGCCACCCCGTTCCACCGCCTCCTTATATTCAGTCTCGTTGCGAATCATAGTTCTTCTCCGATCTTAATAATTCCGCGCGGCTTCCCGTCTCGCCGCGATTGCCGAAAGGCGGAGGGAACTCAAGTTCGTACCCGAAGCGATCGCGGACCCCCGCTCAGTTGCCCAACGTGCGGGTAAAGCTCGACGCGGTAGGTGTGCCACATCGGAAAAGGTCAGTCGATTGCTCTCGCAATCCCGACTGAATCTGATTGAGAGCACGTTCGCTACGGTGCGACTGAGACACCGGTGGACCAACGGCAGTGGCAGCCGCACCGCCTGCTTGACGATGGTCTTCAAACTCATGCAGTCCGCCGCCGAGAGATGGCGGCTGCTCAACGGCTCCCAACACCTCGCCGACGGCATCCAAGGAGTTCAGTTCATCGACGGAATCAAATCCCAACAAGACGCCGCCTGAAATTCTTCATCCACAACTTGTTGCAATACCTCAGCGATTAAAGTGCAAATCGCCTCTGCAGAGAAAATGTCGTCTGCTCCACGACAAGTGCCAGTGGACTGATCGACGACGGCGAAGCTAAGAAAAGCGGGCTTCTGCAGTTCATCGCGACCAGGCAGCATGGTGAACTTAACCCAGAAGTTGTTCATACCTAGCCATGAGCCGGTGCCGTTTCTCCCCCGGGGAGCGGACCGTCGGTCGCAATGCTCCCATACAGCACGGCGACGATAGTGCTTTCACACCATAGACAGTTGCGGCACTCTCAGCTCTACACAAGGTAGCAATTCGCACTTTTTCACACTTTGAACCGTAGGAGAAGATACCGAACCGACGATGAAAGACGACGGCGCGATCGCTCTGGGAGAGGGTCGCGGGACCAAAGCGATTACTGACGGGTAGGGGACACAATCGACCCAAAAGTAGGCAGGAGTCGCATCAATCCCGCGAAATTGCTGGAAAAAGTCGCGACAGAACCAACCGGGTACGTAGAATGCACTCTGTGGTGGGCGACGCCCCCTGAGTTGCATATTGTTGACTTAACACTCTGGACGTTGTAGCCTATACCCCAAAAGAGGGGGCCCGCCAGAGCGGTAACTCTGACGGGCCCTGAACCAAACCTGCCTGCGATGAGAGCGCGGCGCCCATCATCCTGACTGGGTCTGGACGTGGATTGAAGAAGCGTTGCAGCTAAGCATAGCGGCGCGCCTAGCTTCGTGTCAACCAGCACCTAACAGGAGGTAGGGACATGCGCGATGAAACTGCGATGACATACGACAAGTCCCAACGAGTCTCGTCTAGCGGTAAGAAGCAGGGCAGGTCAAAAGAAAGGAAAGAGACTATGCCCAAATTAGACAACCGACCGTCACGCGGCGCCGATGCTGAGATTTACGCTAAGATCGACGAACTAGAGCTACGCAGGTTCCCCAACCAAGTCCTAGCGATTTTTCGCGACGGCAGCGGGTTTCTCCGTGATACCAAGGGAGAGCCATTACACGCGAAGAGCCGTAGAGAACTGGCGACCATCGTCGCTCGAATACACCCTCAAGCGATTTGGCGACACATGTTTGGGCCTGTTGATCTTAGTTGCAGCATGTAGAAGTATTTCGGAAGCCATGTGCCGCGGCACTGGTCCGAATGCGATAGGCTGCGTGCTATCGTTAGCGAGAGTAGGGGTCGGTTGACCGGCCAAGGTGGCTTCTCAGCGACCAGCGGCGGACTATGGCGCGCTGTGTCGAACGTTCGCTCTCATTCAAAAATCTGGTTTATTTATCTTACTTCCTTTGGCCAGGTGAAAGCCGGTCTCTTGTCATGCCCGAATTAGCGCTCCCCAAGCATCCCCCATTCGATGCCTACTCTCTCGAAGTTGCGCCCTGGGATTATGCCGACGATTGCATCTTGGCGCAGGCCCTTGTTGGCCCAAATGTTTTGCGGACGTTGGCCGGGCGTGACGCAGCAGCTGACTTGGGGGTTCCTGTTGACATGCTCGATGACCCCGGGCCACATCTGTTGGAAGTAGCGTGGCGATTTGACGATGACCAAAATAAATTCGGCCCCGTCGAGATTTTGCTGCACATTAATACGGACCCAAATTGCCATCCGGACTTACTGACGATTTCGTGGAAGGATATCATGGCTGATTTCGATGAAATTAATCGCACCTTCACCGTGTTAAATATCAAGGCTCGCGTCGACCGTTGCTCGCCCGTCGGATCACCTTGAGCTTCCGTCACCGCATCGCTTACATCGTAAATGCGACGTGGTAAGATCCGAGCTTACCTCATTCAGTGGGCGGCGATTCTTAAGTCTGCGCTCATAATAATCAACTCGCCAACGACGCCCGTACTCTTGACGAATGTGCCGTGCTCGTAAGATCAACACCCTGGTGGATCGTTCTTTCTAGATAATCTTACGCTCTAGTTCACTTCCAAAAAACCTTCCAAGCTCCGTCGTCTCGCGAGCGATCAGGTTTTCCTCACTCAGTGCGCCCAGGGACAGCTTGAGGCGCCATCGATCGGAGATTGCGTTTTGATCTTCTCGGTTCGATGCGATTCGACGACCGATGAGCAACGCGATTGCGAAAAGGTATCATCGCCGAGCAATACCGTGCCATACCAAGTCTCCCGCAGGTGCTTGCACGCTCCCATATAGTCGACAACGCGGTCAAAAACTCGACCTCCGGCTTGGGCTGCAAGGTCTGGCAGTGGCTTCTAGGAGGCGTCACCAGAGGTTGGCTATTCGAACTGGTTTCTGCGACCCCTGATTAAATGCAGACCTAGCATACATCGACTTTCTAAAATGATTTCTTGCTCGCTGTGTCGAAATAGGTACGGGCGCTTCAGTATTTCAGTATGTATGCAGGGGATTTTGAAAGCCGATCTCTGTTTCTAATGTAGGTGAGCGTCGTTCGGGGATCCGCATGTCCGGCGAAATCCTGCAAATCAACCACATCGGCCCCACGCTCTCGCGCCGTTGTGAGCGCCGTCACGCGAAACGAGTGAACGGTCACGGCAGGGTCAAGCTTAAGAGCCGCGACGTACCTCCGAACAAGGTACTCGACGCCGCGAACGGTGAGCGTTTGCGACTTAAACCCATCCTCGCCGTGGCCGCGCGCGCAGCAGACGGGACGAAAGAGGGGACCATGACGGTCTTCGTCAAGCTTGGCGACGTTGATCCACGCCTTGAGTCGCTCCACGGCCTCGATGTGGAGCGGCACGTTTCGTTCCTTGCCTCCTTTGCCAAGAAGACTGAGGATGCGGTGTTCGCCATCGATTTTGAAGTCAGAAACTTTAAGGCGACATAGTTCGCCGACGCGACAGGCGCTATAGGCTAAAACTGAGAATATCGCTCGGTCTCGAAGACCCAGGGCAGTCTTTGGATCTGGAGCGTCCATAAGGCGCCGACACTCCTTAGGGGAGAGAGCAACAGTCTTTCCATCGCGCGGAACGGCCGGGGCCTTCACGAATTTGCCATGGGCCGGGTTGGCGCCCGCGTAGCCGTAGATCTGCAAGTACGAAAAAAGCGACCGGATGACGGTTAGCTTCCGGCGAATCGTCGAGTTCGCCAACTTGCGGGCGTGTAAATGTTCGCGCCAGTTGGCGACGTGTTCTGGCCGCACAAGTGCAAGAGCTTCTACTTGCGAAGCGTCGATCCGACAGAACCGCATGAACTCCTTCAAGTCTCGGTCATAACACTTCCGCGTTTCCATTGACGGCGTGCGAAGGAGCCAGGCCTTGATCGCATCGACGAGCGCCAATCGTAGTTCATGCTGCGAATACTCAGCGTTGCTAAACGCTGGCGGCAGCGCATCGCTTGTCAGAACGTCAATTGGCTCGTTGATCGAATCTTCCTCTTCCGTCACTTGTTTTTTTAGGTCGCAAAACTCACTTTACACGACTCATAACACGATCGTGGAATTCGCGACAGGGGATGTTTTTCAACCGCCGTTTGCCCACGCTGGTTGCTCAACGATCTGACTGCGGGCAGATCAGCTTATGGAGTTCACGTTCCGCACGGGATTGCGACGCAGACAAAGAGCGGACAGCACGTCGGCCGCCTGATCAGGCAAGACAAACCAGCGGCGCTTGTAATGGAAGATTTCTTCGGAGAACCCGTAACGCAGCAGTTCGTCGCGATTGGCTGGAATGCCGTTCAGCGCTAGTTCAATCACCTGATCGCCCGCGATGCGCGCCCGCAAGAGTTTCCAGCCATTGTCGAGCTCGATGGCAGCGCCGCCCATGAGCAGTTCTAAAACCTCCTCGGCAGACGCTTTGGCAAGCGGCGTCCCAACGCCGAGTCGCTGTTTGATGTTTGGCACATCCTCATAGCCAAGGTTCAGACCGACCAGCGCCTGTCCGTCAGCAAGGATCGCGCGCGCAATCTTGACGCTTCGAATCCCAGACGCCCCCATCACTTTGTCGTAGATCGGAAAAATCGCTCCGCTCAGAAGATGGAATCGCCGGAACTCCGTGGATGGCGTCTTCGCGTACTCTTCGTGCCACCACTTTTGAGCCGCAACAAGATCCACCGGACGATATTTTTCGTCTAGTTCAGACTGCTCCACCATCCGGCGCGGACCTCTGACACCCGCAAGATAAACGTCGCTTTGCATCTCCTCCCAGGATTCGGAGACTGCGTAGATCCTGCCGCTTCGCTCATTGCGATAGAAACCAAGACGAGCGCCGTCCGCGGCTGCTTCAAAGTCGCGCCTGACGACATCGACCTCCCCTTCAAGTTCATGAAGCATCGTTCGCGCTCCTGAACCGGCGTCGACAAACAGCGTTTCAGGCGTGCCGATTTGCCTCAGATGATCCGCCCTGATTTCTTCAACGCCAAAATCAAACGCCCCTCGCCGCTTGGCGGCCTCGACCGTCTCGACATAGCGCTCGTAGAAGAGTTCGAAGATTCGGTTCTGCTGGTCGACATGAATCGCCATGATCCGATTGAGGAACTGCTCGACGTTACTGGCATAGTTCTCGCGAACAGCCGTTCGTTCCTTGTTGAGCACGCCCATCCGTTCGAGCGTCGCCATACCGAGCCCCGCCTCGTTGTGCTCGCCCGATTGAATCTGCCGGTACAACTGAGCGAGCGCCGCCTTCCCAAATTCGTCGGTGACGTCTTCCGGTCGAAAGAGATCGCTCGAAAGCGAATGCCGCTCCCCTTTGGTGAGGGCGCCAAGGGCCGCCAAGCGTTTCGAGACCGCATTGACCAGCCGCCGTTGGCCGGCTAGGTCGAGAAGCGCTAGCCGAATGACCGGAGCGGACGTTTGATTGGAGCGGTGGACGCGGCCAAAGGCCTGCATCTGCTGGTCCGCCGACCAGGAAAGCTGGAAGGCGTAAAAGACGCGCCGCTGTTGATTCTTCGAGGTGACGTCGGCGTGGACGCTAATGCCCGTGGAGCCCGCCCCGGAGATGATCGCCAGTCGCTTTTGCCCTCGTTGGAAGAGACGTGTTTCGTATTCGTTAAGTTGTCGGCGCGTAACTCCCTGAAGCTTGCGACGAACATACTTGCCGTCCTCAAACCGGTGGTTCCGC
>JBGSMO010000058.1:0-6524 GCA_041740115.1 Pirellulales bacterium | reverse complement strand
ACAGATACAGTACTTTCCAGAGTTCGCGTTCCATAATACGTCTCCTTGTCACAGGGTTTCGCTAATGACAAGGTGGAGCGCGGACTCCCTTTAATCAACCTTTAGCTAGCATTTGCATAATCGTGTGAAGCGCTGGGCTATGCTCACGGCGTTCCAGGACACTGAACGCTGCCGACGACGCTGGGTCGTCCCCGGGCGCCACTGGCATACTGCGGCCACGCAAAAGGCTCCCGACACCATCCCGCGTCGCCTCGTCAAATCGGCGAACCCCCTTCCTAAAATTGGCCGCGCCGCCAGAAATTCTTCGCAGATCATCCCCCATAAATCCGCGAACTTTTCTCTTGAAATTGGGCCACCCAATCCGCTAACGTGAACTTACGTCCACGTCTTGAGAGTTACTCAATAAGTCTCTCGCAGAGGCGCAGAGGACGCAGAGAATTGCCAGCGGAACAGGCTGGCTTCGGCAGTCTGCGCATTTCCTCTGCGCCTCTGCGAGAGATTTTTAAAAAACGCTGCAACTAGAAACAGGGGGAACAATGAACAGCCCATACATCCACGAACGTCGTCGCATCATGGACACGGCCAAAAAGGTAAAATTCTGCCAACTCGTCCGCGAGAGCCAGACGATCGAACACGCGGCCGAATGGGTCGACGTCTCGATCCGCACCGTCCAGCGCGAACGGAAACGGGACGAAGATTTTGATCACGAAGTCCGCCTCGCGCTCCAAGCGACCCCCGACCCGCTCACCCTGATGGAAAACGCCGCCCGCGTCCACTGGCGAGCCGCCGCCTGGCTCTTGGAACGGACCCGCCCCGAGCAATTCGCCCGCCAACCCGCCAACACGGCCCGCGACTACCAGGTCGAAGCCGCGCTCGGCATGCTCCTCGAAGCGGCGCTCGCCGCGACAGCGCCAGCCGAGCGCTTAGCCTTCTACGAAAAGGTCGAACCAGTCTGCGGCCAAGCGCTCCAGTACTGCTTCCCGCAACTCGGCCCGGGCGGCAACCTCAAGAAAACAAGGCTGCCCCAAACCCCGCTGGCCGACGAAACGTCGCGTCTAGCTCACCGCGAGGCGATCGCCGCCTTCCAGCGCCAGGCCGAAGCGGCTACGGCGAACGGCGAGCAGCCAGCCGAATGGTTCACCGCGCCCAGTTTGTTCGGCGAGCCGCCAACGCTTGCCCCGCAACTGTCGCCAAAAACAACTGACGCGACACGAAGCGACGCGACAACAAGCGACACAGCGATGGATGACGCGAAGCGAAGCGAGTCGTCAGACGCCGCACCATTCCGATCACCAGTCACCGATCCCCGATCACCCACACCCCAACTGTCGCCAAAAACGCACGACGCGACACCAATCGACACGACGCCCGGCGAGCCCGCTTCAGCGGTCGAGGAACCCGCCACCGCGGTCGACTACAACCTCCCCATCGACTTCAACCTACGATACGACGACTTCGCCGCCGCCATCGGCGTCCTCGAACAGAAACAGCAGGATCTCCTCTGGGATCAGCGTTTGCGCCACCACGCTGCGCTCAAACGACGCAATGAACGCCAAGCCGCCAAACGAGAGAAGTCCGCCAAGATACGCGCCCAAGCGCAGCGTCGACGCGCGGCGTAACGTTTCACGGGGTCGGGAGCCTTTTGCCACAGGGGATGTTCCCTTCAATGGAACGCCTCCAGTGGCAAGAGGTTCCCGCCCCCTTCGCAGCATGCCTACTTGTATCCGCCGCTCACCACCGCACGCTGCCCGAGGCATAAAACCCGCCGAGCGTGAAGTTGCTCGGCGTATGTCGCATACTATTGGTCGACAGCGAGCCGATGTCGAGAGGCAGCACATTGGTGCTTGTTTCATACGTGGAGAACGCGTCGACGAAAACGGCAGCCTTGAATCCCGACTCAATTTCCAAAACAGAACGGCCCAAGGGGCGCGTGTAACCTAGACCAACTTTCGCGTCGCTGGCGTAGACGACCTGCGTCACGCTGTCGCTGCGAATTTGCTCCGCGTCGACCGCGCCATTGAAAACTCCCTGAAAGGTATACTGGGCAGGCTGCATCCGGCCTTGCAGGATGGCGCCGCTCATCTGACCCACGAACGTCAGTCCGCCAGTGATGTTGTATGCCGTGGAGAGACCGAGGCGTGGTCCCGCGCCAGTGTAAGTCGACGTGTTGTTCAGGGTGATGTATTGCAGATTAGGGTCGGGAATGGCAATGACCGGCGGCACGGGAACGACGCTGGGGTCGTTGTAGAACGTCGAGACTAACTGCTCCTTGAGCCGGACGATGCTCACGCCGGCGAACAGGCGAACTTGCGTCCCCGAGCCGATGTTCACCGTCTGCCCCGCATCGATATTCGCCATGTCGTAGTCAAAATTCACTTCCCCCTTGGCCGACTTCAGATGGAAGATGCCAACCTCATTGGACGACTCGGAAGTGGAGGGGCCTGTCTGGCTGAACGGAGAAATCCATTGCGTGTCGAGATCACTGACCGCCACGGACGACGAGGCGCCGGCGCGCAAATGCTCCCAGCTGGTCTGAATGTCCTTTCCGGGCGAGGCCAAGTTATATCGGGCGCCCACCATGAGGCCGGGCTGCGCGTTGGGATCCAGTGCTTGAACGTCCCACTGAGGATTTTGAAGGGGCAGGAACGTCGTGATCGTTGCGTAGCCCAGATTGTCAGCGCCCGGCGTCAGCAGCAACAAGCCGGCGCTATACTGCCAGCCCGATGGCAAACACGGCACGTACACCGGCAAAGCGGCCGGCACGCAGGCGCCGCATCCGTCGACCCCATGTCCGCAATGGGGGGCGGTGCAGCCCGCCGATTGCTCTTCCCAAGTCCCCTCCGCCAGATCAGCCGCGTCGGAACTCGCCCCGCGAACCAGCGGGTCGTGGATCAACCGCTCTCCCGTAGGAGCGGAATCGCCCTGCTCCAATGCGACCGCCAGGGTCGCGGGCTGAACCAGCCCCTCGTCCGCGCTGGCGCGACTCGCGCTGAGGCCCGTAGCGGCGAGCAGAAACAGACCGAACGAGATCCCAACCGTTGACTTGGTCATGACGAGATCCTGGAGAAGAGGTCGCTCAAAGGCCATCCCTGAACGGGCTAGCCCCTTGAGCGATGCTAGCAGTGCGGTCGACGCCGCCTTGTCGGAACTATCGACCAACTCCGCCCGCAACTTCGCCGCAACCGTCAATGTTTACCGATTTTGCCAGCAGCGCGATGGTTAAACCAAACCTCAACAACAAAATTAGCCGGAGGGCCACGCCTTCCAGGGTGCAGCGCGAACTCGCCCGCCGCTTTCCCCGGACCGCGTGGCGGCTCCGGCTAGTTCAGATGACTATCGTGCTCTCGTCGCGTTCCTTAATCCTCCGACGCCAGGATCTCATCGCTCTCTTCCGTTTCGACCGCGCCGTTCGCAGCAAACTCCGCCGTTGAGGTACGCCCCTTCGCGCCGTACTTCTTCTCCAGCGTCCTATCAATCGCCCGCACCAGTTTATCGACTGCTGCGTTGATCGCCGCGTCAACGATTGCTCCCTGCCCCGTCACCGCGATCGGCTGCAAGCCCGAGAGCCGCGCTTCCATCGCACATCGCTTGTCATGCTCGCCCCCCTTGTGGCCATTCTCGTCGCCGATATGAACTTCCACCCGCGTCACCCGATTGCCGAAACGTTCCAGCGCTCCAATGACGATCGACTCGACATGAGCCGTCAATCCCGCGCTGCCGTTGATATGGTTATCGGTATGGACTTGAACTTGCATCTTCGTTTCCCTTCTATCGATGAACTCGACGACTCGTCGATTTCGGTGAACACAAACTCTATGGGTGATTACTGGCGAAGCAAACTCTTATCACGTCGTTTTTTTCGTCTCCTCGATATTTCGAAGGACTGATCTGTTCCTCGGAGGACACGCTGTGCACGTCCGCCAGAGCAACGCCTGTGCCGTTTTCAGCGCGCCGCCCAGCGGGCGGCGCGCGCAGAGGGTAAACTCAACGCGCAGCCTACCCCTCCCTCAAAATCTAGCCTCCTCTACGGATCAAAACGGTACAATGTTCGGCGTCCGACGGGCCCAATCGCCCCAAACGAACGCCAGATTGAGCGATTTCGCACATTGGCGCGACCATAGGCGGCGAGAGGGCGCCACGATACCTTCGTTGGCCCCCCGAAGCGAGCCGTTTCATCTAACCGCACCCTCACCTCCATAAGGAACACCGCCATGCCCGCGCGCTCCTCCACCGCCGTTTGGAACGGCGATATTATGTCCGGCAACGGCACGATGAAAATCGGCTCCGGCGCTTGGGAAGGCCCCTACTCGTTCAAGTCGCGCTTCGAGGACGGCAAAGGCACCAACCCCGAAGAACTGATCGCCGCCGCCCACGCCGGCTGCTTCTCGATGGCTCTCAGCGGCGCCCTCACCAAGAGCGGCCACCCGCCCGAGAAGATTGAAACGACCGCCGAAGTCGGCCTCGTCAAAGAAGGCGAAGGTTTCCGCATCCCCACGATCAAGCTGACGACCGCCGTGAAGGTCGCCGGCCTCGACGACGCCAAGTTCCAAGAAATCGCCAAGGCCGCGAAAGAGAACTGCCCTGTCTCCAAAGTCCTCGCCGGCGCCGAGATCTCGCTCGATGCGAAACTTGTCAGCTAACTCCACTAATCATTACTACTTAAACGAATGGACCACGACGGCACAACGGACACGACGAAATGTCAAGAGATCTCGTCGTGTCCGCCGTGCCGTCGTGGTTCATTACATCGCATTTCCTTGGCGTCCTTGGCGGTTCAAAAAAAGAGACTTCACGCGCCACCGACGGTTTAACTTCCAACAGACAACCCCCGCCCACGACCTGCACGCCATCGCCATGAGCCGCTTCCTGACCGCCGCCGTTATTTCGCTACTCTGCCTTGGCGGTTCCGCCTTCGCCGCCGACGCCGCTCAGGTTACCCGACTCAACATCCTCCTCATCTGCATCGACGACCTGAAGCCGACCATCGGCTGCTACGGCGACCCGCTCGCAGTGACGCCGAACATCGACCGCCTCGCCTCCCAAGGCTTGCGCTTCGACGCCGCGTACTGCAACCAGGCCGTCTGCGCCCCGTCGCGCAATTCGCTCCTCACCGGCCTTCGTCCCGAAACGCTCGGCATCTACGACCTCGGCACCAACTTTCGCAAGTCGCGGCCCGACGCCGTCACGTTGCCGCAACACTTCAAGAACCGCGGATACCGCACTGAGGCCTTCGGCAAAATCTTCCACATCGGCCACGGCAACACTAATGACAAAGCCTCGTGGAGCACCCCCCACTTCCGCGGCAAAGGCGACTACGCGCTCGCGGAGAATCGCCCCGCCAAAGGAACTCGCGAAGAAGCCCTTTTCACCAACGTCCCGTCTGAGCAGGCCAATCGCCTGCCGAAAGGGGCCCCTTACGAGTCGGCCGAGGTCGAGGATGAAGCTTACGCCGACGGCAAAGTCGCCGCCCGCGCCGTCGAACGAATCGCCGCGGCCGCGGAGACTCCCGACGAACCTTTCTTCCTGGCCGTCGGTTTCGTGAAGCCCCACCTGCCGTTCTGCGCGCCGAAAAAGTACTGGGACCTCTACGATCCTGCGAAGTTCGAGCTCGCCCAGCTCCGCCATCCCCCGGAAGGCGCGCCTGACTTCGCCCCAACCGACTGGCGCGAACTTCGCAACTACGCAGAAAGCCCTCAATCTGGCCCCGTCGATGAAGCCATGCAGCGTCGGCTCATTCACGGCTACTACGCCGCCACTAGCTACGCTGACGCCCAAATCGGCGAGGTTCTCGACGCGCTGCAAGCCGACGGCCTCGACAAAAACACCATCATCGTCCTCTGGGGCGACCATGGCTGGCATCTCGGCGACCATGGCATGTGGTGCAAGCACACCAACTACCAGCAGGCCGCCCGGATCCCCTTCATCATCGACCTCCCCAGCGGCGTCCGCGCCGGCGAAGCCAGCAACGAACTCGTCGAATCCGTCGACCTCTATCCCACGCTCTGCGAACTCGCGGGTCTCGACCTTCCCTACGAACTCGACGGCGCGAGCCTCGTCCCCGTCCTCAACGACGCCGGCGCCCACACCGACGGCGTCGCGTTGCACGTCTTCCCACGCGGCCAACGACTCGGCCGCGCCATCCGCACCGAGCGTTACCGCCTCGTCGAATGGAAGAATCCCGGCGCCCCGGCTGAGGAGGCGATCCTCGAACTCTACGATTACCAGACAGACCCCGAGGAGTCGCGCAATCTTGCCGCCGAACAGCCCGAAGTCGTCGCCGAGCTGCGCGCCATCCTCGCGCAGCAACCCGAAGCGAAGCCGCAGTTCGTGGCGAAGAAAGGCCCCGGCAAGGCGCAAGGCCAGGGCCAAGCGAAGAAGAAACGCCAGCGCGCCGCCGCGAAACCGTAACGACGCGTTCACTCGCTCACGCAGCGCATCGCCAAGCACCGCCATCCGCAACGCCCATTGAGCCCCGCCCGCTCGCGGCGGGCACGCGGGCTATCGCCCACGGCTAAATGGCCGCC
>JBGSMO010000057.1:0-4518 GCA_041740115.1 Pirellulales bacterium | reverse complement strand
ACAGATACAGTACTTTCCAGAGTTCGCGTTCCATAATACGTCTCCTTGTCACAGGGTTTCGCTAATGACAAGGTGGAGCGCGGACTCCCTTTAATCAACCTTTAGCTAGCATTTGCATAATCGTGTGAAGCGCTGGGCTATTTTCACGAGGTCCCGCTGGGACGAAGCGAGTGCAACGACGTCGTCTCCCCAAACCAATGCTACTCGTCAGTTCCCGAACACAGCGGATGGCAATAGTTTTTGAACCAGTGGCGAACTCTGAAAATCGCTCCTACGTAGATGCTTGCCGCTTGGTCGCAGTCACCAGGGCATTGCACATAAAATGATCTGTGGGAGGCGTCTCCGACGCCGATTTCGTTCACCACCACATGCCGTTGGGGTTGCGTAACGCGGCTTCGGGGTAAGAGACCCCTCCCACAGATTTCTGGTGCAAAGCCCAGTCACCTAATTTGCGTTCGGAAGAAGGCGACTCCTACCCTGCCAGCATCCGTGCTCCGAGATCGGACGAAATCGCATGGTCGTAAATTCGTGGTGAAAGTCTTTTCGGATGCGTTCTTGCATTGCCATGGCGTGCCGACGCGCCGCTGGCGCTGCGGTGCGTCCGTGAACCATGTCGGTCATCGCCTGCTGAGTCCGCCAGATGCTGAAGGTTGCCAGGGTGCCAACGGGGCGCATCGCTGCGAGAGCGATTGTGGTCGCAGGGTCGTCGCGCACTTGCTCTTCCACCGGCTTGCCCCAGCGAATGAACCGAAACGCTTGCGAAACTCGGAGGCGTGCCAATGTCACAGCGACGACTGGCTGATGATCGTCTAGTACGAGTGCAGTTTGCGGTAGGCCGTCGAGTTCGCTGATGCGGCCCCAGCGGCGCACGAACGCCATCCGGACGTGCCATCCCATCGCGAGGGAACGCCCCAATCGGGAGGATCACAAGAAGTCGTCAATCGCGTCCTCACTTTGCCAAGCCGCAAAAACCGCGATTTGCTGCGGCCGATAGCGCCAGGGAAGGGCCACGGGGCGACCGAGGATCATGGGCGCCATGCATTCGGCATGCACAAGGCCAGGCGCGGACGTCGACCGAGGCGGCCGCGCGAGTGCAAGCAATGTTTCGGAGATTCCGCACTGCGCCAGATGGAAAGAGAAGACGTTCATCATGTGCATAGAACCGCTCAGGCGGCTGTTCGATTAACAGGAAAAGCACCAGAGGAGATGCCCTTCAATCAATCGAGCGGGCAAAAACGCCACTATGCACTGGCATGGTCGCGTAACGCTACCCACGTTCAGAGGCCGGGCGGGAGTCGAGCCAGTGCTCGAATTACGTCTACCGCGACGCCGGTAGATCCGCGGCGTGGGGAAGAACCTGATCCCACTTCCAGATTCTTCGCTCTGCTCAGAATGACGGCGGATCCGGGGGCTGCAGTGACGAGCTTGGTGAACCATCGTCGATCTCTTATTGTCATTGCTGTCGCGTTGACTCACGATCTTTCCATCAAGAAGTGCTTGCTCGGCCATGCTCCGCGCCACGATTGCACGCTACCGAGCCGCTTACGCCGGGCTTCCGCGGGAAGTCTGGTGGTTGGCGGTGGCGCTCTTCGTCAATCGTTGCGGCGCGATGGTGCTGCCGTTTCTGACGCTCTACCTCACGCAAAAGCTCGGCTTCAGCGGGGCGCTCGCCGGGCGGATGGTGAGCGTTTACGGCGTGGGCGCGGTTTGCGGCGCCTATCTTGGCGGGCGGTTGGCGGAGCGGTTCGGGGCGATACGGTTCCAGACGGTGTGCCTGTTTCTGGCGGGGCCTGGGTTCATGCTGCTCCCGCTCTGGGAGACGTGGCCCGCGATGGCGGCGAACTTGTTCCTGGTGAGTCTGATCGCCGAGGCGGTGCGGCCGGCGAACGCGGCGGCCATCACGCAGCTGACGACGCCGGCCAACCGGATGCGGGCGTTCGCGCTGCAGCGGCTGGCGGCGAATTTTGGATTTTCGTTTGGGCCGGCGATCGGCGGGTTGCTCGCGACGATCGACTTCAAGTGGCTGTTTTTCGTCGACGGGTTCAGCACGATGCTGGCAGGTGCGGCGCTGCTGGCGATCTTTCGGATGCGGCGCATCAAGCGGGCGGTCGAAGTGCACGCGTCGACTGTCGCCGCCGCGTCGCCGCTGCGCGATCGGTTGTTCGTCGGGTTTCTGCTGCTGATGCTGGCCAACATGATCGTGTTCTTCCAATTCGGTTCGACCTACCCGCTGTTCTTGCACGATCACTTTGGGCTCAACACCGATTCGATTGGGTTGATGTTCGCCGTGAACACGACGGTGATCGTGCTGTTTGAAATGTTGCTCGTCGACGCGATCAAGGAGTGGCCGCTGTTGCGGACGATCGGCTGGGGGTGCCTGATTTCTTGCGTGGGGTTCGGCATGCTGCCGTTCGGCCAGTCGGCGCTGTACGCGGTTGCCGCGATGCTGGTGCTGACGATGGGCGAGATGTTGTCGCTGGCGCTATCGACGGGGTTCGTGGCCAACCGCAGCGGCGCCGGCGGCGAGGCGAGCTACATGGGGTGGTACATGGTGATGCTGGCGACGGCGTCGGTCGCGGGGCCGGCGGTCGGCTCGACGATTTACCAGGCGAACCCGAATGCGGTGTGGTACGGGGCGCTGGGGGTGGGCGTGGCGGTGCTCGCAGGATTCCAGTGGCTGGCCAGCGGCGATCGGCGGCCGGTGGAGGTTCACGATGCGCCGCCAGAGTGGGCTGACGCGATGCCGCAGTCGGTCGAGGCAGTCGCCGAAGCAGCAATTTAGAGCAGTTTTTATTTCCGTGTAGCGTCCAATAGTCGTCATTCTGAGCGCAGCGAAGAATCCGGCCCCTCGCGTGACGCTAGATCCTTCGCTCCGCTCAGGATGACGGCCGCTACACGGAAATGAAAACTGCTCTAGCCATCCGCGGATGGCTACTCAGTTGAATCGCGGCCACCGCTGAGTCGTGCGTCGATCGACCACCGACCGGCGCCGACCCAAAGCAGGTACAGCGATCCGAGCAGCATCGACCAATCGGTGCGGGCTTCGTGGGCCATTTTCCAGAAGCCTTGCTCGCGGAGGATCGGCAGCTTGGTGCTGGCCAGCGCGGTGAGCATGATGACGATGAGCGGCACGACCGCCAGCCGCGTGGCAAGGCCCAGCAGCACCAAGGCGCCGCAGACGATCTCGAACACGCCGACGAATGGGGCGACCATCTCCGGCGACTCGAAGCCGATTTTCGCGAACCGCCCGGCGCCCACCTCGGCGGGAAAGAGAAACTTCTGAAAGCCTTCGGAGAGAAACACGGCGCCGACCATCAGTCGGATGAGCGCGGTTGCCGCGGGGGCATTGGTAGTGAGGAGTCGCATCATGATCTCCGGCTATGATATCGTACGGCGATCTTGGGCGTCGATGGCGAGCAATAATGTGAAAGCGCGAAAATCAAAACGAAAACGCGGCCGGACGCAATGCGCCCGGCCGCGTGACGTAAGTTTCGAACTCGTCTGCCCCGCGAGCTAGCGGCGGTTGAGCGACATGAGCAGTTGCAGCACGTACCAGAACAGGAGCGCGACCGCGGCGAACAAGGCGAGCGCGGCGGCGACGTACTGGTCAACCCGGTAGTGGTGCATCACGTTGCTGGTGTAGTACAGGATGTAGCCCGCCGAAAGGACGAGCATCGCTCCGACGAACAAGATGCCGAGATTAAACCCGAACATCCACGAGCAGAGGGCGACGCCGATGGCGGCGAAGAGGCCGATGGTCAGCGCCGATCTCAAAAAAGAGAAATCGACGCCCGAGATGAAGACCGCGGCTGTCAATCCGACGAAGATCACTCCGGTGAGGAGCGCGGCGTTCGTGATGATCTCGGGGCCGAACTGCGTCTTCGCGATGTAGAGCAGCGGCAGCGTGATGAACGATTGAGCGACGACGTACAGGCCCAACCCCAAGTACTGGGTTCCCAAGTTCGTGGTCGAGAGCGCCCAAGAGTTAGCCAAGTAGCTGACGCCGGTGAACGCCAGGATGATGGCGAACCAGCCGAGTTGGGTCGAGAAGGCCAAGTTCGTCCAGGGCTCAGCAATTGGGGAATTCAGCAGCACCGCTTCGATGCCGCAAAACGCCAAGACGGCGCCGAGCAAATGGACATACGTCTTGCGAATGAACGATGCCCGCGTGTTCTCGTCGGCTTGGGACGCCGTCATCCCCCAGTTGAGGTAGGGGTTATTGTTGTCCTGGACGTAGTTCATCGCATTCTCTCCTGAATGTGGTTGTGTATGAATTGTCGACGGCGGCGATCTGGCGCCTTGGTGGCGCGCGAAGCGGCTCGGCCGTTTGCTCCCAAATTCTACTTCATTTTGGGGGAAACGGTGACAGCAATTATGCCGTTTGCGAGATTAGCGCCGGCCGGTTTGGTCGCGAAAGGTGCTCTCGAAGATCTTGTCGGCGTTGGCCGTTTCGAAGCCGTCGCGGCGGTGTTCGCGGCGGACGTCGGCCGGGGCGAGCGTCGCGAACTGCGGCAGGAC
>JBGSMO010000034.1:0-7871 GCA_041740115.1 Pirellulales bacterium | reverse complement strand
GCTGCAGACGCTGGAGCTCGACCCGCGCACGCTGGCGGTGGAGCGGAACCTCGAACTGGTGCCGCGCGGCCAACATACGGCGACGCCGCTGGCGGCAGGCGACCGTTTGGAAGTGGTGACGCTCGTCGGCGGCGGGTGAATACCTTAGCTCGTGAATCAGGCAGGCCTAAAGTAGCCGGCCAGTTTCATCCGGTGACCCGTCGCCCCGATCTCTGACCTCCGACCTCTCACCTCTACCTTTTCCATGTCGACTGCACTCCTCACCGACGACTCCCTAACCATCGGCAGCCACACGCTGAGGAGCCGGCTGATCGTCGGCACCGGCAAGTACGCCAGCTACGAATTGATGGGCGAGTCGCTCGAGCGCTCGGGGACCGACTGCATCACTGTCGCCGTCCGCCGCGAACGACTGATCGACGCCGCCGGGAACAACCTGCTCGACTTCATCGATACATCGCGCTACACGCTGCTCCCCAACACGGCCGGCTGCTTCAGCGCCGAAGACGCAGTGCGCGTGGCGCGGCTCGGCCGCGAAATTCTACTCGGCCTTGAGAACCCCGGCGCTGACTGGGTAAAGCTCGAAGTTCTGGCCGACAAGAAGACGCTCCTCCCAGATCCAGTGGCTTCGATCGAAGCGACGGAACAGCTCGTCGCCGACGGGTTTCAGGTGCTCTGCTATTCGAACGACGACCCAATTACTGCTCGCCGGTTGAAAGAAGCTGGCGCCACGAGCGTCATGCCCGCCGGCAGCCCGATTGGCTCGGGACAGGGCATCCTCAACCCGAACAACATCCGCATCTGCCTGGAGTATCTCAAGGATGGCGATCCCGACTACCCGGTGATCGTCGACGCCGGCGTCGGCACGGCGAGCGATGTCGCGATCGCTATGGAACTCGGCGTCGACGGCGTGCTGCTGAACACGGGGATCGCTCACGCGAAAGATCCGCTGCGGATGGCCGACGCGATGCGTTACGCCACTGCGGCTGGTCGACTGGCGTACTTGGCGGGTCGCATCCCGAAGCGGCTCTACGCGACGGCGAGCAGTCCCGAAGAGGGAACGATCACGAAACAGCCGCGGTAATTTGCGGTGTTGAGCGCGGTAACCGGTCGATAACGGCAACTGGCCCGAAAGCTGTGAATGGACTCCGAACATGCGCTCTGCGTTGCCGATATCCTGGGACCGGAAGGTTCCATCGCTCGACGGCTGCCGCACTATGAACTGCGGCCGCAGCAGTTGGCGATGGCCGACGCGGTGGCGAACGCGATCGCCAAGAAGCGCCACCTCTGCGTCGAAGCCGGCACCGGCGTCGGCAAGAGCTTCGCTTACTTGGCCCCCGCGATCCTGGCGGCCACGAACCCCGATGGCGGCAAGCCGCCGCGGATTGTGATTTCCACGCACACAATCAGCCTGCAGGAACAGCTAATTCGCAAGGACTTGCCGCTGCTCAACAGCGTCATCCCGCGCGAGTTCTCGGCCGTGCTGGTGAAAGGTCGCCGCAACTACCTCAGCCTCCGCCGGCTGCAGGGCGCTCTCTCGCGCGGCAAGAGCCTGTTCGACGACGAAGCGGGACAGCAGCTCCATTCGATCCGCCAGTGGAGCGAGTCGACCGTCGACGGCTCGCTCGCCGATCTCAGCTACAAGCCGCTGCCTGCCGTGTGGGACGAAGTCGCTAGCGACCACGGCAACTGCATGGGTCGCCGCTGCCCGACGTACAAGAAGTGCTTCTACTACCAGGATCGCCGCCGCGTGCAGAACGCCCAGATCTTAGTGGTGAACCACGCGCTGTTCTTCAGCGACCTCGCGCTGCGGCGCCACGGGGTGAGCATCCTTCCTGATTACGACGTGGCGGTGCTCGACGAAGCCCATACGATCGAATCAGTCGCCGCCGATCACTTGGGCCTGTCGTTCACCAGCGGGCAGGTCGAGTTCGTCCTCTCACGGCTCTACAACGATCGGACCAACAAGGGACTGCTCGTTCATCACAACTTGAAACAGCTCTGCCAACGCGCCGATCAGTGTCGGTACGCGGCGAGCGAGTTCTTCGCCGACGTGTGGGAGTGGAAGTCGCAGGCCGCGCCGGCGAACGGACGCGTTTCGGCGCCGCTGGAGATTGAGAATAAACTGAGCCCCACCCTGATGGAGCTCGCCCGCGGCGTGAAACTGGCCGGCGACGCGATTAAGCAAGAGTCAGAGCGGCAGGATCTCATTTCGGCCCACGACCGCTTGGTCGGTTTAGCCGGCGAACTCAACGCTTGGCACGGTCAACAGTTGTCGGGCGCAGTTTACTGGATCGAATCGAGTTGGAACCGCCGCGGCACGCCGCGGATGACGCTCGCCGCGTCGCCGGTCGACGTTGGTCCCGCGCTGCGTGAACAACTTTTTCAACAAACGAAGAGCGTCATCCTCACCAGCGCGACGCTTTCGATCGGCAAGCAGCCGTCGTTTAGTTTCTTTCGCGATCGCATCGGGCTCACGCAGTGCGATGAGTTGCGTCTCGACAGCCCATTTGATTATCAGGAGCAGGCCGAACTCGTCACGATGCGCGGCATGCCCGACCCCGGCTCCGAGCGCGACAGTTACGAACGCGCCTGCATCGAAGCGATCAAGCATTTGGTCCGCGAGAGCGACGGCCGGGCGTTTGTGCTGCTCACCAGCTACGAGATGATGCGCCGCGTCGGCGCCGGGATCGCGCCGTGGCTCGCCCGACACAATCTCAACCTGCTGAGCCAAGCCGACGGCACGCCGCGCAGCCGGATGCTGGAACTGTTCAAGGAGAACCCCCGCTCGGTGCTGCTGGGGGCCGATAGCTTCTGGCAGGGGGTCGACGTGCCTGGGGATGCGCTGGAACTCGTGATCATCGCGAAGCTGCCGTTCAGCGTGCCCGATCATCCGCTGCTGGAGGCGCGGCTCGAATCAATCCGCGCCGCGGGGGGCAATCCGTTCAGCGACTATCAACTCCCCGAAGCGGTGTTGAAATTGAAGCAGGGCTTTGGCCGACTGATTCGCACGAAGCGCGATCAAGGTCGCGTCGTGATCCTCGATCCGCGCGTGCTCACGAAGGCGTACGGGCGGACATTTCTGGAATCGTTGCCCAATTGCCGGCGAGCGGAGATTGAGCGGCCGGTTGGCGTATAGATGCCGTAGCAAGAACGAATGGGACGCGGATGCACGCTGATGAGGCGGATTCTCGCGAAAAGATTTCCAATCAATTGCAATTGCCGCATCAGCCATCTTTTCAAGCCTTTCTCATCCGCGGCAATCCGTTAAATCCGCATACTATTCTTCTCTTCCTTGGCAAAGCACAACTGCAGTGCGACTTCTCGCAGTCTAGAGCGGAATAATTATGCCCGTCTTCGTGCGCTCTTCATGGTGGCTTCATCGCGCCCCGTATGCTTACCATAACGGTTGCGTGGAAACTGTTTTTCGTTCGAACTGAAGGAGACGCTGTGATCATCAATCTCTCTGCCCTGCGGCGTGGAGCCCGCGTGGTGGCGCTAGGAGGCTGCTTGCTGGCGGGCGCGACTACGACGGCGACGCTTGCCGAAGCCCGCGAAGCGAACTATCAGCTGTACAAGGAAATCGAGGGGGAGCGGAAGATCATCGGCCCGCTCGTGGGTCACGTCACTGATACCACCGCATCGATTTGGGCGTACGCCGGGCCCCGAACGACGCCGCTGATTCTCGAAATCGAAGAACTCGAATCGAAGCGGCCGTCAGCGGAGGTTGAGCAAGGCCCGCCGCAGAAGTTGCGGCTCGACGCGACTCCCAACGCCGACGAACATCATGCCGTCGAGTTCCATGTCACCGGGCTCAAGCCCGAGACGCGCTATGCCTTTGCCGTGCGACTGGCGGAAGAAGAAGATTCGGCCGAGGCGGGGCTCTTCGCCACGGCGCCGGCGGCTGGCGCTGGGAACAAGTTCAAGGTGGCCGTCGCCTCGTGCTTCGGCGGCGCCTACCGACGTGAAGAGGGCAAGACGAAGGAAGTTCGCGGCGAGTATCACAGCGATTCGTGGCATCTGCTGATGAACGAACGGCCCGACTTCCAGCTGATCATCGGCGACAACGTCTACGCCGACTCGACCGACTACAACCACCTGTGGGACGCCTACACGCTGGAGCGAACGAAGAATCGTCCGTTCGCGGCCGCGGTGCGCACGATTCCGACGTATGCCGTGTGGGACGATCACGATTACGGTCCGAACAACAGCGACGGCACGGCGCAGGGAAAGGAAGACTCGTTGGTTGCCTTCAAGGAAGTCTTCGCGAACCCGCCACGTGAGAACGGCGCGGACAAACCAGGGATCTATACGAAGTTCACCTACGGCGGCATTGACTTCTTCCTGCTCGACGGCCGCTACTTCCGCTCGCCTAACGACACCAAACCGGGCCCGGACAAGACGTTCCTCGGCAAAGACCAACTCGATTGGCTCATCGACGAGATGAAGGCGAGCCAGGCGCCGTTTAAGGTCCTCGTCTGCGGCAGCACCTGGGAAGCGAGCCGCAGCGACGGCTGGCGGATATTTCGTCATGCCAAGCGTGAGCTGTGGGATCGGATCGTGAAGAACAAGATCAACGGCGTGATGTACGTCTCCGGCGATATCCATCGCTGCGATCTGCAGATGCATCACCCCGAAGTCGGCGGCGCCTACATGATGCCGGAAGTGATTTCGTCAGGCCTCGGCAGCCATGGCGAGGACGACCCGATGGGCTTAGCGACGATCGAGTTCGACACGACGCTCGCCGACCCGATGATGACGGCGCGGGTGATCGACGGGACCGGACTTGAGACGGTCAAGCGGCAAGTTCGCGCGAGCGATCTGATGGTGCGGACGCCAGGGGGCGCGTCGCACTGAGATCGACTTCACGCGTTCAAATTAGCCCCCGGTCGGTGACCGGCGATTGAATTACGAAGAACCCCGATCCAAGCGTGGGTCGGGGTTCTTCTCTTTTTGCGTCAACGAATGCGGCGGAGGGCGATCATGTCAGCTATCCAACGGCGCGTCGGTCGGCGAGAGGCCTTGCGAGTGGAGGTTGCGTTCGAGTTCATGCCCCAGATGGCTGTGCCGGATCCCGTACAGGAAGTAAATGAGGAATCCCAGCCCCAGCCACACCACCAGCCGCGCCCAGGTATCGAGCGGCAAGAACGCCATCATCGCAAAGCTCACGAAGGCACCAGCCGGCGCGACAAAGTATATCGCCGGGCAGCGGAAAGGTCGCGGAACCTCGGGCCGAGTAATGCGGAGCATCAAAACGGCAAGGCACACCATCACGAACGCCAACAGCGTGCCGATCGACACCATCTCTTCTAACATGCGAATCGGCAAGAAGCCGGCGACGAGGATGATGAAAACGCCGGTGATGATCGTGGAACGATACGGCGTGCGAAAGCGCTCGTGAACGACCCCGAAAATGGCATGCGGCAACAACCCGTCGCGAGCCATCGCAAGAAAGATGCGCGACTGGCTCAGGAAGGTAACAAGCAATACGCTGGTCATGCCAGCCAACGCGCCGACGGAAATGACCCACGCCGAGGCGCGCAGCAGCGAACTGTTCTCGACCTCCGCCTGGCGACTGAACGCCGAAACGATGGCGGCCTCCGTATTGATCGTCGGATAAGGCTCCATCCCGGTAATGACCGCCGACACCAGAATGTAGAGGACCGTGCAGAGCACGAGCGAACCAAGGATGCCGATCGGCACGTCGCGCTGCGGATTGATCGCCTCCTCGGCGTGCGTCGAGATCGAGTCGAACCCGATGTACGAGAAGAAGACGAGCGCCGCGCCGAACATGATGCCCGATAGTCCAAACGGTGCGAAGGGCGAGCGTACCGCATCATCGACCGGTTGCAGCCAACGATTGACGCCGAACAGCCCCAAGAGCCCCCAACGCTGCACTTCGCTCGGTAGCTGCTCGATCTTCGCCAGTTCGGCGGCGCTTCGCTCGGCCGCGACCGCTGGATACTCTTCCAGCAGTTTAGCGCCGTTCGTGGCCGTGCTGATTCCCTCGGGGGGAAGTTGCTCGGCGATCTCAGGATTACGGTTTACGAAATCCGCGACGTCCGTCGTGCGACGGCTTTCGACGGGAACGCCAGTCCAGTTGGCCGTGTCGACGTAGCGAACGCCGAGGACGATGACGAACAAGACGACGCCGAGCTTCACGATCACCAGCGCCGCATTGGTGACGGCGCTTTCACGAATGCCGATGGCCAGGATGACCGTCACCAGCGCCATGATCACCATCGCCGGGAGGTTCATGTAGGTCGTCACCGCGACGCCGTCGACGATCTCCGGCGTGAACGGATCCGACATCAGCGCCGTTGGAATGCGCCAACCGCAGGTAAGGAAGAGAAACTCGTCGAAGTAATGCGACCAGTGCGCGGCGACCACCGAGCAAGACATCGCGTACTCCAGAATCAGATCCCAGCCGATGATCCAGGCCAGGAACTCGCCGAGGGTCGCGTAGGTGTAGGTGTAGGCGCTGCCGGCGACCGGGGCCATTGCCGCGAACTCCGAGTAGCAGAGCGCCGCGAGCAAACAGGCGACGCTGGCAATGACGAACGAGATCATGATCGCCGGCCCCGCATCCTCCGCGGCGACGCGGCCCGTCATTGCAAAGATGCCGGCTCCGATGATCGCCCCGACGCCGAGGCTCGTGAGCGAAACGGGCCCGAGGACCCGCTGCAGCCGGTGCTCGCCCGCCATCTCGGCGAGGAGGATTTCCAGCGATTTGCGACGAAAGAGTTTGCGCCAGCGAAACATGCGATAATAAACTCCTGTCGCCGCCAGGCTGCGAGGATGCAATACGCGGCTTCGTGCGGCGCATCGTTAGATCGCAGGATAGCTGGCGAGCGTGGTCGGAGCTAGGTTGCGTTGGATGAATTTGCAGCCCGGCGTTTGGTCGCGAGATGCCACGGAGTCGCCGGAGCATCAGCCGAATTGCCACGACATGTAGTCCTGACTTCCGTCAGCAACGCGAAGAATGAGGACTCCGTCATCGACGTAACGGAAGACAATCACCCAACGACGATGGGAAAGGAGCCTCACGTCTCGACCAAGTTCAGGGACAGACGTGCCGACTTTCGATATTGCCGAGAGTTTCGCCAGTTGGTCGCAGCGGTCGACTAATTCGTCGATCATCTGGTCCGCGACGAGCGGACGCCCGCTTTCCATGCCGATTTGAAAAGCGATGGAGCGCAAATCTTCGTCGGCAAAGCTGCGTCCGGTAAGCCGTGGGCATCAGTCGCGGATGCCTTGTTGAGCCAGCCTGACGCGGACGTCTCGCTTCATTGCATCCCGGTCGAAGACGCCAACTCGAGCGGCGACGACGTCTTCCTCGGCGGCGGCGACCATGCCGCGGAGCTCGCGCAAGCCGCGCTGGCGGCGTTCGAGAGCGTCGATCGCTTCACGCAAGACTTCCACGTCGCTAGCGAACTCGCCGGTGGCTAGTTGCGCTTCGATGCGAGATTGCAGGTCGGCGGGAAGTGGCAGCGGCATGGCATTTGATCCGATGGCGTGTGGGCCTCGCTTAAGTTTAACACGCTGAACGACGGCGAGCAAAAAAGGAGTGATCAGCTCAGCACCACTAAATTGTCGCGGTGGACGACTTCGTCGTAGGGGCAGTGGCCGAGGAGTTCGGCGATGCGGTCGGTCGGTTGGCCGGCGATGGTGGTCATCTGGCTGGAGGTGTAGTTCGAGAGGCCGCGGGCGAACTCGGCGCCGGCGGGGTCGCAGATCGAGACGACGTCGCCTTTGGCGAAGTTGCCTTCGACGCCGCGGACGCCGACGGCGAGCAGGCTCTTGCCGTTCGATTGCACGGCCTTCGCGGCGCCGGCGTCGAGGAGGAGTTTGCCGCGCGGGGTGGCGCTCCAACC
>JBGSMO010000030.1:0-5552 GCA_041740115.1 Pirellulales bacterium | reverse complement strand
GAGCGGTTTTGAAGTAGGAGCGTTTGAGTGAAAGGTGACGAGCCTGTTGATTGAGCGAGTCGTGGACGGCCACATCCAACTCTTCGACGTCGTCGGGGACGTAGTTGGCGAGGTCGGAGTACTTGGCATGGCTCCACATTGCTTCGACGGGATTAAGCTCCGGAGCGTAGGCTGGCAGCCACTCGAACTCGATCCCTTTCCAGCCGGTTGCGACGATCCGCTTAGCTGCTGAGCGATGGACGTTCCAGCGATCCCACACGACGATGAGTGGTCGCTGGAGTTTCTTTCGCAGCCGACGCAGGAAGTCGACCGCATCGTCGGTCCGGACGTTCTCGCGCTGCACGTCGAAGTAGACGCCGACGCGGGACCGCGTCGGCGAGCGCGTGATGGCGCCGATCACGCTCAATCGGTCGCGTCGGTCCCAAGCGCGTTGCTCCGGCGTGCAGCCGCGCAGCGCCCACGTCCGGCGGTTCACCGGCTGCAGACGAAAGCCTGTTTCATCGAGAAAGACGATGGTTGCGCCCCGTCGGCGGGCTTTTTTTGGATCCGCGGCCAGTCCTCGCGTCGCCACCGCTCGACCGCGTCGGGGTCCTGCTCGCGGGCAATCTGCCGCGGCTTCTGCGGACTGAATCCCAACTCGTGAAGGAGTCGCGCCACGTGTCCCGGATGGTACTCGACGCCGAAGCGTCTCCGGATGGCCTGGGCCACCCGCTCGCAAGTCCACAGGTCAGTCTTGAACCCCGCGGCCAGGGGACCGGCCACGACCAAGTCGACCAATTCGTCACGCTCAGCGACGGTGAGCTTGCTGATGCCGCCGGGGTGCGGCTTGGCGGAAAGCCCGGCGACGCCCCCGTCGCGCCAAGCCCGTTTCCAACGCTTGACGCTGCTCAAATTCACGCCGAAGCGGTCGGCCACCGTGCGAAGAGACTCCCCTGGTCGCATCGCTTACATGCGAGATGACTTGATCAATTATCTGGAAGGGAACAAAGCATGAACGCTTGGCTATTTCAAGATTCGCGGCAGAAAGCGGCGCTTGGCGACAAGTGTCCTTGGTCAGTTGGATGGTATGACGCCGATGGCCGAAAGCGGTCAAAGAAAGTCGGTACTAAGTCCGTCGCAGAGAAGTACAGGAAGCAAGTTGAAGCCAAGCTCGCGCTTGAACTTTGCACTGGCAAGAGCCGAACTAAGTGGAAAGATTTTCGCAAGCAGTTTATCGACACTGCACTCGTCGGTAAGGCGCTAGGTACTGTTGAACAGTACGAAATTGCGCTCGACAACTTTGAGCGTTTGGTTTCTCCGGTCTACGTCGATTCAGTTACCACGGCCATGATCGATTCTTTTAAGGCGAAGCGATCGCGTGAAACCCAGCGGCCGAGAGTTCCGAAGGCGCAATCACTCAGCGGCCTTCCTGCAAAGCGTCCATCTAAGCCAAAGCCTGATGCGTCGCCCCCTGCAAAGATTTCACCGGCAACTGTCAACAAAGATTTACGCCACTTAAGGGCGGCGCTTGTGAAGGCCAAGAAATGGAAAATGTTGGCGGAGTCGCCAGAATTCGAGATGTTGCCAGTTCCGCAGCGAGACCCGTACTTCATCGACGACGACACGTTCAAAGCCCTCTACGACGCCTGCGACACGATGACCCGCCCGGATGGTCGCCATTACGCGGCGGCCGATTGGTGGAAGGCGTTGCTGGCATTCGCCTACCTGACCGGCTGGCGGATCGGTGAGATTCTTGACCTGCGCCGCGACGACGTAGATTTAGAGACCGGTGTCGCGCGGGTGGCGGCTGAAGGCACTAAAGGGCGACGAGAGGCCCGCGTGGAGCTTCCAGCGATCGTAGTAGAACACGTTAGGGCGATTCTCGACTTTCAGCCCTTGGTGTTCGACTGAACCCACCACGAGCGAACGCTATGGGAAGATTTCACTGCCCTAAAGATGGCGGCTGGCGTCGACTTTCCGGGAGCGTTCCACCGCTTCAGATTCGGCTTTGCGAATGCCAACGTGGATAAGCTAGACGCCGACCTACTCCAGCGGCTCATGCGGCACCAATCCGCATCAACGACGAAAATCTATATAAATGCAGCCGAACGGATGAAGCGAGCCGGCGTCGCTGACCGGGTCCACATCCCCGCTTTCCTGAAGGCCGTCGCGGTCGGCTGACGGTTTATGGAGTGTATATGGAGTGTTGGGGCTACAGTCGGCGCATGAAAAAGCCCTGTTCTTCGATTTTAAGTCGAGAAAACAGGGCCTCTCGAAAGCGACGCTGACGGGGCTCGAACCCGCAACCTCTGGATCGACAGTCCATTGGTGACTGGCGCCTGTGGGGCGCTCGTTAATTCTTCTCACACCATACTTGGTGTCGTTTTCTACGATTGTTGGAGCGTTGCGAGGCTTGCGAGCGCTCTGATTTCTGTCTCGTCGAGGATCCTTTCGTACAGGTGAAGGTCGTCGAGGTCGCCCGCCATCGGCTCGCCGAGCGACAAATTGTTGCCGATCATCTTCTGGCTCGCGGCGTCGGTGTCGATCGAACCGACTGGGGCCGTGACTTCAATCTTCGACGCTAACTCCCCATCGATGTAAAACTGGGGGGACTCGTCGCTCGCCTGACGCTGGTAAATAACGGCTAAGTGAATCCACTCTGCCGTGGACAACGCGTTGACGCAGCGCCACAAGCCTTCGGTTGTACTAAAGCTTTGGAAGAGTGCCGGCCGGCCAGCGTCCAAAAAAATTCTGAATTTTTCAAAATCGAGCAGCGTGTGATCGAGTAAATCCTCCAGTCGAAGCCAGACGGCGAAGGTTAGTGGATTGAGTTGCTGGATCTCCGCGTCGTTGGCGAGGACGATCCTTGGGCCCCCTCCCCCGCTGATGCCGTTGAAATGGAGGGCTCGTCCAACGGCCCCGTCGGCGACCGATGAGTCGGGGAGAACGAGGTCGCCGGCTCGCGTCGGAGTTTCGTTTCCTGCGGCGTCGACGATGACGCTCCCTTGGCGGTCGTCCATTCGGAGCCAAAGTTTGAGGCCCGCGGCTAGGCCACGGCGGCCGACGACGTGCCAGCGCGTCCCGCCGCTCTGCGATTCGGCGACGAGAATGGCGTACTGATCACCATTGGCGTCGGTGAGTTGGTCGCCAGCGGTGATCGGGCCGATCTCAGCGACCTGGTCGGCCCGCAAGTGAAAGACCTGGTCGTCGTCGTCGAAGGCGATGAATTCCTGTCGCTGCCGGGCGGCCGAGTAGGTCATGGGCCGCTTCAGGGCATCGATGACGCCGACCTGGTTCCCGGCCAGCGACCGAAACACGATCTGCTCGAGCAAATCGAAGGCGGCGAAGTCGTCTTGGGGAATGAGCATGAGAACTTAGGTGGTGAGGAGTTTGCAGGCGTAGCCTTCTGCGGTAAGTCGTTCGTAGAGTTCGCGTTGCGACGTTTCGTCGTCGCAGGCGGCGACGACTTGGAAGGTTTCGGGGATGGCGACTTCTTTGTCGTTCGCCTCCTCGGCGGCTTCGTCGAGCGTTTCGGCGACGTTCTGGGCGATCTGCTGCAGGGTGGCGAGCAGATCGTCCGCGCCGATTGGGAGGGGCTGGGCGTCGAGGAGCGCCGCGAGTTGCTCGGCGTCGGCGCCGGCCATCGCGGCGAGCGGGTCGAGCGACACCAAGAGCGATCGCGCCTCGTTCTCGTTGACGTCGAGGATCAGGACGGGGATTTCGGCGTCGGCAGCGAGGTCGGTCCGCAGGTGGCCGTCGATCAACTGCAGCTCACCGTCGGCGTTTTCGAAGGCGAGCGCGGCGGTGGCGAAGCCGACGTCTTCGATCATCGCGGCCAAGGCGCTTCGCTGGCCGTCGTTGTGGAGTCGCCAGTTTTCGGGGTGACGGCGGAGCTCGCTCGCCTTGACGCGGCGGAGTTCCTTGACGCGATCGCGGAAGGGTGGGGGCTCTTGGCTGGAAGACCGCGGGGATGAACCCCGCGGCTCGCTGACTGCTGCGGGCTGATCGCTTTTCTTACGGGGCATCATGGTATTCCTTGGGATTGAACTGGAAGCTGGCGACGGCTCGGCCGGTCGATTGAGTGCGGCGGCCGGGGCTGCCGTAGCCGGTCGATTTGAAAGCGCAGCACTTCCACCACATAGCGCGTTTGCAGTGACTGATGACGGCGGGGTGGCTCGTCGTAATGCGAATGCGGCGAGCGCCGGCGCGGAGTTCTTCTTCGGCAGTAGCGGCGAGGACGGCGCTGCCGATGCCGACGCCTTGGAAGTCGGGGAGGACGACGAAACGACTCACTCGGCGACAGCCGGCGAAACCTTGCATCGGAAGCGTCGCGACAAATGCGACGGGGCGGCCGTCCCAAAGCGCGAGGTAACAACGGGCGGCTCGGTGGAGGTCGCCGCTCAGATAGTGATGGCGCGCAAAGGTCCGCCACGCACGAGGCGCGCAGCGGTTGAGCGCGAGCGTGATGCTGGGGCGCCGAAGCCGCCTCCTTGCGAGTTCGAACGTCGCCGTATCGAGGATCCAGTCGGGGCAGAGCCAGTCGATGATGTCGTAGTGGCAGCCGATCGCCACGAATTGCTTAACCGGCGAGCGGTCGGCGCGAATCTGCTTGGCGAGGGCGGCGGATCCGATCTTCGCCACATCGCGATCGACTACGCTCGTGAATTCGTCGAACGCTACCAGCTCGCGGCCGCTGAGGAGCGCCGCGGCGAGGGTGGCGCGGAACTGTTCGCCGTTCGATAGGGTGTGGAATGGTCGCAGCCAGGCCGGCGGGCTGGAGAAGCCGACGGCGGTGAGGGCCGCGGTGATCTCCTTTACGCCCAGGGGGTCGGGGAAACCGTCGAGGAGCGTGCGATCAGTCGGCCAGGGAACGTTGGCCGATGTGAATAGTTCCGCGCCGTAGGCATGGCGTGCGATCGTTGATTTGCCGCTGCCGCTGGGGCCGACGATGAGTCCGATCCGCCAGGCTTGATCGCGGCGGGGGAGTTCGGCGGTGAAGGTTTGGCTCGCATACTTGGCTGGGTCGAGGTCAAAGATGCCGGCAACCGCCTCGGCTCGGTAGCTGGGCGCCGTCTCCGCGGCAACTTCAATGTTGAGGCGTTCGGTAATCATGGAATCGACGTCGTTACAGGCCGACGCGCTCTTCGATCTTCTCGATGCGGTTGGCGGTGTTTTGATGTTCGCTCACCAGCGCGTCGAGGAGCTCGACGGTCGTCCCCTGCCAGCGCTCCAGCTGCTCGAAGCGGTGGGTGAACCGGCCGACGATGTAACCCGCTGCTGCGAGTGTGCCAGCGAGGCCGATTGTGATGGGGGTCGTGATGTCGATGGCGGCGAACATCGGGAGAAATGCTGAAGGATGAATGCGGAATGCTGAAGGATGAAATTTGCGCCGCTGCGCGGCGAATGAATGAGTGAATGAATGGGCGAGTGAATGAATGGGCGAGTGAGTGAATGAGCGAATGAATCAGTGAATGGATGAATGGGGGCGGCGACGTTACGGTCCTGGGGCCGCGGGGATGACTGGGGCCGCGCTCCGCTGCGCGTCGCGGCTAACGCCGGCGGTTCCGGGCGGG
>JBGSMO010000029.1:0-4871 GCA_041740115.1 Pirellulales bacterium | reverse complement strand
TGATCAACGCCGACGATTTGGCGGCGTGGCAAGACGGCTTTGGAGCGGTCGAAGCGACGGCGGTCGGCGGGGCAACGTCGGCAGCCGCCTTGGTGGGCGCCGGGGCGATCCAGTCGGAGAGCATCGACGTCGACCTGAGCGGATTATGGTATGCCGAAGGCGACTCGGTCGAATCGACGTTAGCGGGAGAGCTGCAAGCCTCCGGCAAGGTCGACGAGTATCTGCTCGAAGAAGCCGTCGCTCCGCCGCAAGCCGACAGGTTTTACTCGTCGCTGGCTGAGACCGACGCCGACCTGCGGTATACAAGCGTTAGCGGCGACGAGGAGGCCGAAGGCGATCGTCTTGATGACGGCGCCGAAGGACTCGATCAGCTCGATCTGGCGTTTGCGGCGTTGCTCTAACTATCGCGGCAGCGAGTAGCAGACCACCAGCGCTAGGCTCAGGCAGGCAAGGACGGCCTGGCTGGCGCCGGCGAGTTCGGGAACGACGCTTGAGGCGTTGTTGGTTTGACTTACACCGGCGGCCACGCTGATCTTTCAAATCTCCAGGTCCGCGGCGTCGACGATCCCGTCGCCGTTGGCGTCGGCACTGCGATCGTCGAGCGGAAACAGCCCGGTCGCGCCGAGTTGCCGCTGCCAGGAGAGCAGAACCATTCCAGATCGAATTGGAGTCGGCGTCTGACCAGTATTGGTCGGACTGGCAGGAAAGGAATGCCTGCAACGACGACCTCGCCCCACGCGTTTCCCTCCCGGGGCGTTGGAGTGAACTAATTCGGGTTTGTCAGCCCAATGAACCAATAGCGGTTAAAGGAAGTGCGAACCCAGAATCCCTCGCGTTCGAGGATGGTGGCGACGACAGATTCAAATGCATCCATCGGGGCAGTTTACCCCGATACTCTCTCTATTCCCTAGACCGAAGTGGTGGCCCAAGTTCAACGAGCCCCTCTCTGGGGTCCATCAATCCCGAGAAGGAGACAACGCAGTTTCCGAGTACTCTGGAGGCTTTCCTTTACGTTCGGTTGCGTTCTAGCTGGCGATTGGGCGACTGCGGGCCATACCACACCGAATGGCGACAAGATGATTTAGTAGGTCGCCATTCCAGCAAATTTGAAAATGGTTGGTGTCAAAACTCGCGCGCGTGTGGAACCTTCCGGAAAACCACCGTTAAGTCGGACATTGATCGCCATGTTCGACGAAGAATGGATTCACTGTGGAGCCTGAAGCGATGTGTACACTGCATCGAAGACAGGTTTGGGCTGGCGATTGCGATCGAAGAGTAGCGGGTAGTTGACCCGGCGCCACGGGAAGTAGTTGAGCCAGCTTTGGCCGTCGTGCAGGTTCCAGAAGGAGACTCGTTCGATGATGTCGCTGTTCTGGTCGAATAGCTTGAACAGTTCTACGTACTTCTCGATCTGTTTTTGCTGGATCTCTTTCGGAAGGCCGTCCTTATACGGGTTATGCCTAGCCAACTCATCGCGGTACTTTCCGCCGTCCGCCCACCAGCGGCCGCGGGGGACCACATCGATATCCAGTTCAGAAACGACGACCTTGATGTCCAGCTTTCGCAGCTCGCTGAAAGTTTCTCGCAGTTGCGATATCGAAGTGTCGCCAAGCTCGAAATGGCCCTGCATACCGTAAGCGTCCACGGGAGCGCCCTTTTGCTTCAGCCGAGTCAACAGCTCGATCACTTTTTTGCGATTGCCTGGCAGGTGGTCGTTGTAGTCGTTGTAGATCAACAACGCATCTGGATCTTTCGCATGTGCGGCTTTGAATGCTGTGACGATGAAGTCGATGCCGGTGGTGCGAGAGTACACCGAATCTCGTAGTAGACCATCGTCGCCGTCCGCGATCGCTTCGTTCACCACGTCCCACATGGTCACGGCATTGGCGTACCGTTCGACGACGGTATGGACGTGAGTTTCAATGCGATGCAGCAGCGTTTCGCGAGACACCGGATTAGTGTTTTCCTGCATCATCCACGGGTCGGTGCGGTCGTCCTTCGCCCACACAAGGCAATGACCAACGACTTCGAGTTCATTTTCACTGGCAAATTCGACGAAGCGATCGGCAGCTTCAAAGTCCCATTCGTTTTCGGCGGGATGGATGTACTGCGGCTTCATGCAGTTCTCAGGCGTGAGAATTTGGAAGTGCTGCCGGATCAAGATTGCGTCTTCAGGGTTCCGCACCACGCGGTGGCTAACACCCACGCCAAGTTTGAAGCGACGGCCGACGGCCTCTTTCAATGACCGTAGATCGCGTTGTGCCGGGCTGTCGTCGTCATTGGTCACCGTGGCAGAGGCGATGTCGTTGACGCCGGGGGGCTGAGCGTGGACGATCGCAGAGCGTAACGGGGCGAAGACGAGGGCGAAGATGGGCACCACAAACAATGAGAAACGGCCGTGGAACGTCAACCGCGTGAGCAGGCACATAGAGTTCTCTCTCTCGGGCGCAGGCGATTATGCATAGCGCAGCCGGCTGAGTCCGATCACCTTTCCAGAATCTCGATCGTACTAAAATCAAATTACTTTCCGACCCTTACTTGGCTGACACGTCCAGTCTCAAGAGCCCAAGTTGATACGGCAGCGATTGATACGGCCCGCTGCTGGCGGGATCGTGCCCTTGGTAGGGGCATCTGCAAATTCTTTGGATCGGTCGTCAGCGTCTCATCGTACCCATTGCGGATCAGTTCGCCATGGCTTATATCCCTCGTCCAGGGCTCCACGCCGTTTTGAACTGAGCAGTAACCTCCCGACCCGCCTGGCTACGTTAGGCGGAATATTTCTCCGTCTTGCGAAGCGTTTTTTTATGCCAAATCGCCATAACGGCTGGAGTAATTGCCCACTTTCTGCCAAATGCAGGGGTCCATCTACTTGACGGCGAGCATGTCGGCCGGCTACCTTGCCGTCGCGCCGCGCTTACCTCTTTTCCCGTTAAGGTCGATCAGAGCAAAGGGCATCCTCGCGAACTTTGGCGGATGAAAACCATCGCTTCGTGATTCATCGTCCCGCTGCTTGTCGGGACGCTTGCCACTTCGGACATCCTCCCAGTGAACTCACCGTCGAATTGAAAGGGACGCTCATGCGACCGCATCACTCGCTCGGCCTCGTTTGTTGGCTGTTCGCCGTCGGAGTTTTTTCGGTCCTCGCCGCGCCTGTTGCCGGGGCGCTGGTGGAGTGGCAAGCCGCGGTTGCCAGCGGCACTCCGGCGGGCTACGCGAACACGAATATTACGTCGCCGATTGTCGCCGACATCGGCGCGTACAGCGAAGCCACTGGCGGCGGAATTTCGTACGAGTTTGTCGTCAACGCGACCAACGATGGCGCAAGCAGTGCTTTAATCGGCACTTTTGCGGATCCTCCCGCCGTTGGCGATCGAGCCGCCTTCAAGTGGGAACAATGGCCGGACACCGGTCAGTACGGTACGACCATATTTGGAGTGGTCGACAATCTCTCCACCGCCGCCAATACGCCCGGCGTCGATACTCACGTCGTCTTCGTGAACAATGGCACAGACACGTCTCTCTATGTGAACGGATCGCTGGCGGATTCCATCGCCGGCACGCCGACCATCGCCGGGCAAGTTGGCATCGGGCAGGTCTACAACCCGATGGGCGCCCATCTCGATCCGCTCGCCGGCACGATCATCGGCGTGGCGGTCTATGACGCCGCCCTCACGGCGGAAGAGATCGCCGCGCACGCGCAGGCGTACTACGCCATTCCGGAACCGGGAAGCTGGCTGCTGGCGCTATTGGCCGGAGGCAGCCTGGCGTGGCGGCGCAGGGTGTAACGTCGCGTCAAGCGCGAGTTATCCGTCGACGCGACGAACGACAACACAAAATCGAAGCGCCGGCAAACGACCGTTAGTGAACCGCGCGGCGATTCTCAAGAACCCGTACGTTTGATCGTGGGTGCCGCCAACCCATCACTTTGATGACACAGAAAACTGTGCCGCACACTCATCTCCGCGCCGCGTCTGGCACTCGACGGTCGCTCTGGCACAGAAACGCTCGGCAAACCAACTCTCTCCGAGGTGGAGTTCAAATCCAGTCACCCCGATTGCTTCCAAACCCTTTGCAGTGCAGGGGTTTTTCGTTGGGGGCATGACGAGAATTGAACTTTTCGCTTGTCTATCCCTTAACCGCCGCTCACCCTCACACCAATCTGGCCGTGCAAATCAATCCGCCGTGACCGACCGGTTGTAGTATCGATGCAGCTTGGTAAGGTAAACGCCCAAACGACTACTTTTAACTAATTCTATCTGCTCGCCAAGCCAAGCTGACCGGGCGTTAGCACGCCCGTGAATAAGGACCGCCGCGATGACAATCCTGCCTCGGACGACAACCGTCCTCCAAATCATCGGTGATTTTCGCAAACCCCTCGCTTGGTTCGCACTCTTCACGGCCAGTTTCCTCGCGCAACGCACCGTGGCCCAGCCCACGAGTCAAGCGCCAGCTAATCAGACCCCGGCCAGCGCCCCCGCTGCCGACAGGATGACAGCGACTCCCATCCCTTCGCAGCCCGACGCCATCGAACTCGGTACTGAGCCTCTGCCCAACGCAACTGTCCCGGAATCGTGGCACAGCCAGTACGGCTCGATGTTCGCCCGCAACGTCACCGTCGCCACTCTGACTCCCTTCCTGCCGGACCCGTCGAAAGCAACGGGCGCGGCGGTAATCGTCGCGCCGGGCGGTGGCTTCCGCACCCTCTCCATGGAAAACGAGGGCTGGAACGTGGCCCGCGCACTCGCCGATCAGGGTGTTGCCGCATTCGTCCTTAAGTACCGACTTAACCAAACGCCCGCAGACCTCGAAACATTCGCCCGCCCCCCGGCGTCGCCCGCTCCTGGCACCCCTGCGGCCACGCCCGCAAACGC
>JBGSMO010000024.1:0-5907 GCA_041740115.1 Pirellulales bacterium | reverse complement strand
GCCAAAGCAACTCATGTTCGACGACGCAGCCCGGGCGAAACTGCTCCGCGGCGTCGACAAGTTGGCCGATGCGGTGGCCGTCACCATGGGCCCCACCGGCCGCAACGTCATCATCAACAAGTCCTTCGGCGGTCCGACCGTCACGAAGGACGGCGACACCGTTTCTACGGAAATCGAACTCGAAGATCCCTTCGAGAACATGGGCGCCAAGCTCGTCCATGAGGTCGCCGACAAGACGTCGACCCTCGCCGGCGACGGCACCACGACCGCCACGGTCCTAGCCCGCGCCATCCTCCGCGAAGGCGCCCGCAACATCGTGGCCGGCAGCAACCCGATGGCCGTCCAGCGCGGCATTCGCAAGGGCGTCGAAGCCGCCGTGGCGAAGCTCGACGAAATGAGCAAGAAGGTCTCTAGCAAGGAGCAAATCGCTCAGGTCGGTTCGATCAGTGCGAACAACGACCGCGTCATCGGCGACCTGCTCGCCGACGCGATGGAGAAGGTCGGTAAGGATGGCGTCATCACCGTCGAAGAGGGGAAGTCGACCGACACGACGCTCGAGTTCGTCGAGGGGATGCAGTTCGACAAGGGCTACCTGTCGCCCTACTTCATCAACCAGACGGCCGACATGGCCTGCGTGCTGAACGACGCCTACATCCTGATCCACGAAAAGAAGATCAGCAACCTCCGCGAACTGGTGCCGATCCTGGAGCAGGCGAGCCAAAAGGCGAAGCCGATCCTGATCATCGCCGAAGACGTCGAAGGCGAAGCCCTGGCCGCGCTGGTGGTCAATAAGCTCCGCGGCGTGCTGAACATCTGCGCCGTGAAGGCCCCTGGCTTCGGCGATCGCCGCAAGGCGATGCTAGGCGACATTGCGGCCCTCACCGGCGGCACGCTCATCAGCGAAGATCTCGGCATCAAGCTCGAGAGCGTCACGCTGGAGCAGCTTGGTCGCGCGAAGAAGATCACTGTCACCAAGGATAACAGCACGATTGTTCAAGGCGCCGGCGCCAACGCCGACGTCAAGAAGCGGATCGATCAACTTCGCAAGGGGATCGAGAACACCACCAGCGATTACGATCGCGAGAAGCTCCAAGAGCGCCTCGCGAAGCTCACCGGCGGCGTGGCGATCGTCTCGGTCGGCGCCAACAGCGAAGCCGAGATGAAGCAAAAGAAGGCCCGCGTTGAAGACGCCCTTCACGCCACCCGTGCGGCGGTTGAGGAAGGGATTCTTCCCGGTGGCGGCGTCGCGCTGATTCGCTGCAGGGAAGCCGTCGAGGCGGCCCGTAGCGGCGCCAAGGGCGACGAGAAGATCGGCGTGAACATCATCGCCGGCGTGCTCAGCGCTCCGCTGAAGCAAATCGCCGACAACTGCGGCTTGGACGGCAGCGTCGTTGCCGACGAGGTAAGCCGCAAGTCGAACAGCATCGGCTACGACGCCAACAACGGCGAGTACGTCGACATGTTCAAGGCGGGCGTCATCGACCCCACCAAGGTGGTGAAGACGGCCCTGTCGAATGCCGCGAGCATTGCGGGCCTGATCCTGACGACCGAAGCTCTGGTGACCAACCTCGACGGCAAGGATCAGGACAAGCGGGCCGTATCGGGCAGCGTCCGGTAAAGACTTCGTCGTATAATTTGGAAAGTTCGCAAGCCGGGCCACTCGATTGGCGATCAAACGAGTGGCCCGGTTGCGTGTGACAGGAAGAGATAGCGGTCGGTCGTTGAAGTAAGATCGGCACTTCAACGGGTGCCACTGGCGTGTCGCCAATGCTGAAGTGGGTACTCGCTCGACACTTCCCACTGGCGACACGCCAGTGGCACACTATCGATCGCCCCTTACGGACAGCCAGATGGCGACAAAAAGCTGCTACTACGAAACGCTCGAAGTATCCCGCACCGCGTCGGGCGGCGAAATCGCTGCATCCTACCGGAAGCTCGCGGTGAAGTATCACCCCGATAAGAACCCGGGCGACGAGGAAGCGATCGCACGCTTCAAGGAGTGCAGCGAAGCCTTCGAAGTGCTGAACGACCCTGACAAACGGGCGCGTTACGATCGCTACGGCCACGCCGGCGTCAACGGCGGCGGGGCAGGCCACTTCAACGATGTTGAAGATATTTTCTCGGCGTTCGGCGATATTTTTGGCGACATCTTCGGCGGTCGCGGACGCGGCCGACGCGTTCGCCGCGGACGCGACGTGCGCTGCGAGGTGACCCTCACGCTGAAGGAAGCCGCCGAGGGATGCCACAAGACCGTGACGTTCCACCGTCACGAGCCTTGCACCACCTGCGACGGCAGCGGCGCCGCACCGGGCAGCAAGCGCGAAGTCTGCTCCTACTGCGGCGGCCGCGGCCAGGTGATCCAACAGGCGGGCATCGTCCGCATGCAGACGACCTGCCCGCAGTGCCAAGGCGAAGGCTCGGCCGTCTCCAGTCCCTGCAAGGCCTGTCGCGGCGCCGGGCAAACGGCCAAGAAAGTCGAAGCCGAAGTCGACGTCCCCGCTGGCGTCGACAACGGAATGCAGATTCGCATGACTGGCCAAGGCGAACCGAGCCCGCAAGGGGGCCCTGCCGGCGATTGCTACTGCGTGGTGACGGTGCTGCCGCATCCGCTCTTCGAGCGCGAAGGCCAGCACCTCATCTGCCGCATTCCGATCGCCTACTCGCAGGCGGTGCTGGGCGCGACGCTCGAAGTGCCGACCCTGACCGGCCCGATGGAACTGAAAGTGCCGGCCGGCACGCAATCAGGCGAAGTCTTCCGCATCCGCGGCAAGGGACTCCCCGACCCGCGCGTCCACGGCGTCGGCGATCTGCATGTGCAAGTATCGATCGAAGTGCCGAAAAAAATCACGGCCGAAGAGAACGAACTATTGCGGAAGCTCGCCGAGCTTGAACGCAAGAACGTCGCTCCGGCACGCAGAGGATTCTTCGACAAGGTGAAGGAATTCTTTGCTCCCGAGGAAGAAGAGCACACTGAAGTAGAGGCGTCCTGACGCCCGCAGGAGATAAATGATGCCAAGCGAAACTTACCGGCAAGATCAACCGTCGCGCGACGGCGGCGAAGACCACCCGACCGACGCCCAACTCGAAGGCGCCACCGCCGACGGCGCGCCGACGCCCAACGCCGGCGTTGAGGATGCGACGCCCGGCGGCGACATGTTGGAGATCGAATTAAACGCCGAGCGCGATCGCAACCTCCGGTTGCGCGCGGAGATCGAAAACCTCCGCAGCCGCAGTTCGCGCGAGTTGAGCGACCAGATTCGCTACGCCGCGTTGCCAATGGCCCGCGACCTGCTGCCGGTGCTCGACAATATCGATCGCGCGATCGCGGCCGGCGACAAAGCGGGCGAGACGGGCCCGCTGGTCGACGGCATCAAGATGGTCCGCCAGCAACTCATCAGCACGCTGCAGCAGCATCAGTGCCAGGAAATCCCCGCGCTCGGCGCCGAGTTCAATCCGCAGTTTCACGCGGCGATCTTGCAGCAACCGTCGAACGAAGTTCCCGCCAACCACGTGATTATGGTGACTCAGGCCGGCTATCAACTGCATGATCGCGTCGTGCGTCCAGCGCAAGTGATCGTGTCGAGCGGGCCGGCGTAGAGAAGCGATGCTGGTTGCTAGATGCTAGATATAGGTTTCAGCGTCAACCTTACTCTGACCCCCGACCTCTCCCTTCCATGCCCACCTACGATTACGAATGCGACGCCTGCGGCCACGAGTTTGAGCTCTTCCAAGGGATCAACGACCCGGTGCAGCGCAAGTGCCCCGACTGCGGCAAGCTGAAGCTCCGCCGCCTCTTCGGCACCGGCGCCGCCGTCGTCTTCAAGGGTTCCGGCTTTTACCAGACCGACTACCGCAGCGAGTCGTACAAGAAGGCCGCGGAGAAGGACAAGAAGTCGTCGGAAGGGTCGAGCGATTCAAGTAAGAGTGAGAAGTCGACGGAGAAATCGTCCGACAAGTCGACGTCTAGCGCCGAAGCGAAGAAAAGCGACTCCGGGTCGGGCGAATCGAAGTCGAAATCGAAGAAACCGAAGAAGGACTGAAATCAAGAATAGAACGCGGATGTTCACAGATTAGCGCGGATGCTCGCGGATAAGAGCTAACGCTGCGAAGCTCCTGCTGTACCAGTGTGAGCGCCAATCCCGTTGCCTTGATCCGCGAACATCCGCCCAATCCGCGAAAATCCGCGTCCCATTCTTCTTTGGAACCATTCACGAATCGCTCCGGCGGGTCGTTGACCCGCGGCTACCATGCGTTGTCCCACTTGCGAACGTGATTTTCAGCCCGCCGATTCGGCGGCGCTGCCGTTTTGCAGCGATCGCTGCCGGCTGATCGATCTCGGCCGCTGGCTCGACGAAGGTTATGCACTGCCTGACGTGACGGAGGTCGAGGACGACGAAGCGGATGGCGAGGGATAGCGACTTCAGACCAATTTCGCGGTCGCGGGGTATGAGCGTTCAGGCGTATAATCGCTCCACGCGATTGACGCACTGACGAAGCTCCCCACTTGATGACGCTCCCTCCGCCGCGACGCTGAATCCATGACGCTCCCCCAGCAGCAAGTCACTTCGGTCCGTTGGAACGCGGTTTTCCCTTGGCTCATTCTGGCTCGCGCGGCGCGCGTCGCATTGATGTTGCGCGTGATTGTCCTGGCGCTCCTCGGCGTTGCGGCGACGCACGGCGGCTGGCTCCTGATTGAATCGTCGCCGCTGGGAAGTCGCGCCATGCGCGAACTGCACGGCGAGCCGCAGGCGTGGACCTACTCGCCGCGACAGCTGGACATGCACGACTCCAGCGACGCACCGACGGTTGTCGTCGAAGCGAACTGGAGCTACGGTCCGCTGTGCAGCGCTTGGCGCTGGATCGTCCAGCCCTTTGGGCAATTGGTCCAAGCGCACGACTGGCGAGCGTGGTGGAGCCTGGGTTTTGCCGGCCTCTGGACGCTCGCCGTCTGGGCTCTTTTCGGCGGCGCCATCGCCCGGATCGCTGGCGTCTACCTCACTTATGGCGAGACGCTCGGCCCCGTTGCCGCGCTTCGTTCTTCCGCACGCAAATGGCTCTCCACCGTCGGCGCGCCGCTGCTCGTCGTGTTAGCAATCGCGCTCATCGCGCTGCCGCTCGTGCTGGCCGGGTTGCTCCTCCGCTTTGATTTGATGGCGTTGCTGCTCGGGTTGGCGTGGATCGTCGCGCTCATCGGCGGCGCCGCGGTCGCCATTCTCGCGGTGGGCCTCGCGATCGGCTGGCCGCTGATGTTCTCGACGGTCGCCGTCGAGCGGACCGACGCGTTCGACGCCATCAGCCGCGGCTTTGCCTATGTCTACCAACGGCCGCTCCACCTACTGTTCTACTTTATTGTGGCGAGCCTCTTAGGTCTGCTGGCCCAAGCCGCCGTCGACCTTGCGGCCACCGCCACGACGTCCGCCACCGAATACGCCGTCAGCATCGGGGCAGGGCCGGGCCGACTCAATGACCTGGGCGCCGACGGCAATGGCGTAAGCGCCGGCGTGGGCGACGTCGGCGCCATCGGTTCGACGGCCATCCAGTTCTGGACCAATGTCGTCCGGGCGGCCGCCGCTTACTTTGCGCTGGCATATCTCTGGCCGGCGTCGACGGCGATCTACTTGTTGCTACGCCGCGGGATCGATGCGACGGAGATGACTGAAGTCGCGTTTGACGAAGGCGAACCGAAGGTCGGCCTGCCGCGCCTCGCACCCGACGCGGCGACGGGCGTGCCGCAAGTGGAACGACCAGTGGACCCCGTGACGTCTGCCTGAAGAAATAGAAGCCGTCAGCAGAGACGTCGGCTTTTATTCGGTGACCGCCGCGAGTCGCGCGACCAGCGCATCGAGCCGCCCCTCGAACTGCCCGCGCGTCACCACTTCGTCGCATCCCGCGGCGACGGCAGCCGCC
>JBGSMO010000505.1:0-3576 GCA_041740115.1 Pirellulales bacterium | reverse complement strand
CTTGTCGAGGTGGGGGGTCTTCGCGGTTTCGAGTTCCGTGAGCCCGCCCGGTTGTTGCGGCAGGCCGCCCAGGCCGTCGGCGACGAACATGACGATCTTCGAGTCGTTCTTGACGAAAAGCTGACGGGTGAGGGCGTGAGTGTCCATGGCAGCTAAGTGGGAAGGCGGATGGGGGAGGGGGGAAGGAGAAACGCTAAGCCGCGAGCGGCTGGGATTGGCGAACTGGTGATTTTAACGAGGGGCAAGCGGCGGCGGCAGGGGCACTTGTCGAGCGGGCTGGGATGGAGAGGATATGGAAATCTGCCGGGAAAGACTAACCACCAAGACACTAGGGCACGAAGAAGTCACGGAGGAAGAAGGAATACACCAGTGTAAGAATCCGTGTTTCTGAGCACTTCTTTCGATTCTTAGGCTTAGTCGTTCTCTTGCAAGGGATTTCTTGGTGCGTCCTTCGTGCCTTCGTGCCTTTGTGGTTAAATTCAAACTCCGCCGTTTGCTCAACAGCCGACAGCTCATTTAGATAAGAAGGAACACGTCATGGCCGACCAGCTTATTTCCTACGATCCAAGCGGCGTCTTTCTGCCGGAGCATGGGATCACGCCGGCGGAGTTGGCCGATTTGGCGGGACACCTCGACGAGGCGCGAGACGAGGTGCTGGCCGACGCGCAGTTGTGGGCCGACGGGGTCGAGGTGCCGGCGGAGAAGGTTCCGCTCGATGCGGGCTTCCACGATCTGCCTGATCGGCTGCTCGCGGACTTTCGCAACCATGGCGCGAAGAGCGAACTGGCTCGCATCAAGGCGGCGGCCGATCGGTTGAGCGGCGAGGTCGACAGCGTCGTGGTGCTGGGGATCGGCGGATCATACATGGGCGCCCGGGCGCTGCTCGAGGCTTGCTGCCATCAGTACTACAACGAAGTCGAACCGACGATGCGGCGCGGTCGGCCGCGGATTTACTTCGAGGGAAACAATGTCGACAACGATGCGCTGCTCGACCTGCAGCGGCTGTTGCAAAGCCGCGGCGACCAGTGGGGCCTCGTCTGCATCAGCAAGAGCGGCGGGACATTGGAGACGGCGGCCGCGTTTCGGATTCTACTGCACGATTTGAAGGCGTCGCTGGGGAAGGACGCGGGCGAGTTGGCTAAGTTCGTCATTCCGGTCACTGGCAAATCGGGCAAGCTATTTGATCTGTCCCAGGCGCTGGGGTGCAAGGAAGTGTTCGAAGTGCCGGACGGCGTCGGCGGGCGGTTCTCGGTGTTGTCGGCGGTTGGGCTGATGCCGGCTGCGCTGTTGGGCCTCGACGTCGAACGGCTGCTGACGGGCGCCAAGGCGATGAACGAACACTTCCGCAACAACGGCCCGGCGACGAACATCGTGCTGCAGTACGTCGGCGTGTGCCATCTGATGGAAGAGCTGCGCGGCTGCTACACCCGCGTCCTCTCGACGTGGGGCAAGCGGCTCGAAGCGGCGGGGCTGTGGTACGACCAACTGCTGGCCGAAAGCCTCGGCAAGCACGAAGTCGGCGCTTTGCCGCTCACGGTGGTGAACACTCGCGATCTCCACAGCCGCGGCCAGCAGCACCAGGAGGGGGCGCGCGACAAGTTGATCACGAATTTGATCGTCGATCAGCCGAGCCGCGGGGCGATCAAGGTTGGGTCGAGCGATCGCAACCAGGACGGCCTCAACGAACTAGCGGAGAAGTCGATTCCGAACATTCTTGCTGCGGCGATCGAAGGGACGAACCAGGCTTACCGCGAAGCGAACCGCCCGACGGCGGATATTCATCTGCCGCAGCTCGACGAGTACACGCTGGGGCAGTTCTTCCAGTTCATGATGCTGGCGACGGTGGTTGAAGGACGATTGATTGGCATCAATCCGTACGGCCAGCCGGGGGTTGAGGCCTACAAGAAGAACATGAACGCGATCCTGCGGCGCTGAGGCTGCTTGGAAGAAGTCTCTCGCGGAGGCGCAGAGAGATAGCCGCAAAGAGGCACAAAAGACGCAAGAATAGTTGCTGTCTTCTCTTTGCGTTTCTTGTGCGTTTTCGCGGCTAAAGATGAATTCCTCTCCGCGCCTCTGCGAGCGATCTTTACCGCGGCTTAAGAATCTTGTCGAAAGCCTTGTTAATCTCTTCGCCGATGATGCCGCCGGCCGCTTGTTGGGCGGCTTGGGTGACGAAGTTGCCGACGGCGCGGTTGTCGACTTGCGGCTTCGCAAAGGTGCCGGCCACCGGGATTTGAATTACTTGCCCAACTAGCGATTGCAGCGCCGGTTTGCTGCCGACCCATTTTTGTTGAATCGGCACTTCGATCACGATGTTCAGCGTCTCGTCAAAGCCTACTGAGCCGTTAGAGCGGACCGGCACGTCGTCGATCAAGAACTCGAGGTTTTTGTGATAGACGCGACCCTCGGCGACCGTCACGTCGATCGCCTTCTCGCTCATCGTGATTCCCTTGATCGGCTCGGCGGCCGCCGGCTTTTGCGGCGAGACGGCGCCGAGGATCGAACCGAGACCTTGGTTGATGTTGCCGAGGCCCTGGTTGAGGTTGTCGCTGAGATTCTGCCCGATGTTCTGGCCGTTCTTGCTGAGGGCGTCGACCTGCTTGATCAGGTTGGCGATGTCCTGAATCATCGGCCCCGGCGTGACGGCGAGATTGTGGACGGTGAGTCGGCCGTCGAGCTTGCCAGTCTTAGGCTGACGCAGCGGAATCTGGGCGCCGTTCAAGAAGAACGAGAACGAGCCTTCGGTCCGCGCGGCGCCGGCGACGATCGGGGCGGCGTACTTCAACATGCGGTCGCTCACTTCGGGCGAGATCGTCACGTTCGAGATTACCTGGCCCGGAGCGATCTCGAGGATTTGAGGATTGGCGTCGAGCAGCACGCGCGGCGTGAGACTTACCTTGCCGCCTGGACCGACGGCGAGTTGCAGCGGTTGGAACTCCGCCTGGCCGTCATGGATATCGGCGACGACCTGAGCGTGGCCGATCGGTAAACCAAAGACGTTCGCCGCGGACCAACCTGTAGCCGTTTTCAATTGCCATCGTCTCGACCAATGGGCCAGTTCGTTGGGCGCTTGCGGTTGGGTGCTGACCAATCCTCCAGGGATGCCAAGAGAGTGATTGTCTGAGGATGTTGCGTTCCAGGTCTGAGGCAGCGCAGGCGCGTTGATGCCGGCGTTGACGCTATACAGTCGACCCGTGGCGGCAAGCGTGGCTTGGTTGGCGCCCGTGATTTGAATGTTTGGTCCCAAGTAGAAGGCGAGAAGTCGCCCCAACTCCGCCGCGTCATAGGTAATTGTCAGATCACTGCTTACCAGCCCTGCGGTCTTCAGTTGTTCAACGACGCCGGAGCCCTCCATCTTCACCGTCTTGCCGGTGAGGTTGATGGACGAGAGTTGGAGCTGATCATCGGCGTTGGTGTATGCGGCGACCGTGGCGAGATCGACTTTCGGTTCGTTCCACGCGATCGTGCCGTCGGCGGAGTTCACGAGTTGCAGCGGTTCGGCGGTGGCATTGAGCGTCGCGGTGGCGCGCTGGGCGTCGCTGGCGAGTTGCAGGCGGCCGACGAACTGGCCGCGCG
>JBGSMO010000497.1:0-10896 GCA_041740115.1 Pirellulales bacterium | reverse complement strand
GGCGGCTGGCTGGCGCGCGCGGCCGTCGTGCCACTGCAGGGTGATTTCCGGCTCGCTCTGGAACTCTTCGGCGAGGGCGGCGACGGCCCACAGTTCGCGCAATTCGGCGGCGAGTTCGGGATGCTGCGCGGCGACGAGTTCGATGTCGACGGCGCCGCCGCAGCGGGTCGTGGCGAGCAGTTCTTCCATGAGCGCCGCCAGTCGCTCGTCGCGATCGGTTGGCGTCGGCTCATGGGTGGTTCGGTTCATCTAGAAAACCTACGACAAGTTATTTGGAGAGTACTTCGCACGGGTGCCACTGGCATCTTGCCAGTGAGAGTTGCCGAGCGAGTACCCACTTCCGCACTGGCAGGATGCCAGTGGCACCCAGATTTCGTATCTCATCCTGAATGTCAATCAATGCTTGTGTCGCCCAGGACTGATTTCAGTTGCCGCAGCGCTCGCAAGTAGCGCATCGCCGCCGCCGGTTGACTCAGGCCGAGCACTTCGGCGACTTCGCTGTTGGTAAGTTGCTCGGCATGTCGCATGAAGATGATCTCGCGATCAGCTTCGCTCAGCGTTTCCACTGCCGAATTGAACCGGTCGGAGAACTCTTGCCGCAGCAGCGCCTCGGCTGGCGTCAACTCCTCGTCGCGAACCAGCGCGGCCGGCGGGATGAAGTCGCTTCCCTCGCCGCCGACCGATTGTTCGTTCGCGACGCTCCGCTTGTCGGCCAACTGTCGGCGATAAATGTCGTTGAGCCGATCACGGGCGATCTGCCGCAGCCACGCATGGAACGGCATCCGCGGATCGCGGACGTACTCCGCCATGCGCTTGCTCGCCGTGAGGAGCGTCTCTTGGACGACGTCGCTCGCATCGACGCGACGCGCGACGGCCCGATTGAGCCGCCCACGCACCATCCGTTCGAGTGACTGGCGATGGCGTTCCATCAACCGATCGACGGCGTCGCGATCGCCTTCGCGGGCGCCGAGAAGGAGCTCTTCAGTTTCCGCGGCGTTGGGCCACATGGCGTTCAATTCTTGACGACGACTGCAGCATGACGGGATGGCGCCACTTCATTCTAATCATGTCGGAACGTCGGGACGCCATCCGAATGCCCTCACGCCGACTGCGTTAGTTCCAGCACCACGCCCGCGAGTTGCCGGTTCGTCGCCACGGCGTTGCCGGTATGCACCGACGGCAGGCCTTTCCAATCGGAGTAGTGCCCGCCGGCGCCTTCGATCACTGGCTTCAGCGCCGCCGCGTCCCACAAACTGATAAACAGGTCGACCATCACGTCGGCGCGCCCGGTGGCGACCAAGAGGAAGCCGTAGGCGTCGCCCCAGGTGCGGGTGAGGCGGGAGTGCTTTTCGAGATGGTTGTAGACGCCGCGGATGACCTGATTTCCCTGACGGTCGAACTTGCTCACTTCGGTGGTGACGAATGTCGCCTCGGCGAGTTGGCCGGTGGTGGAGACGCGCGACTCGATCGGCTCGCCATCGCCGACCGCGAACCACGTCGGCCCGCCGACGGCGGCGTAGACGATCTCGCCGGTGGCGGGGGCGTAGATGACGCCGATCAGCGGTTGGTCGTCCTTCATCACGGCAACGAGCGTCGTGTACATCGGGATGCCGCTGATGAAACTCTTCGTGCCGTCGATGGGGTCGAGGACCCAGCGGTACGGCGACGTGCCGGGCTGCTCGCCGAATTCCTCGCCTAAGATGGCGTCGTCGGGAAACTGCGCCGAGATCAACTCTCGCAGCAGCGTCTCCGACGCGCGATCGGCCGCGGTCACAGGCGAGCCGTCCCCTTTCCGCTCGACGCCGAGGCCCGACTGGCGGAACCACTGCAGCGTGACGGCACCGGCTTGCTTGGCGGCGGAGACGGCCAATTCGAGGCGGGCTTGGACTTGGGGATCGGCGGCGGGGAAGGGAGGCAAAGCGGGAGCTGCGAGCATCATCGTTCCGGCGGGAGGATTCTGGCGGGGGGAGTCTGAGCGTCGGCGAGGCGACTCAACGTCACTCTTAGCAGACAGGCTACCAAAACGTTCCGCCCAGCGCCGAGAGGAACCTGCCGTCGGCGGCTGCCTCGCGGCAGCTTGTTGCTGGGGACGGCTCTGCGCGGTTCGCTGCCAAACGCGGCTGGCCCGGCGGGGTAAAAGGGCTGGTTTTGGTGAGTCTGCCATGTCTGCCATGTCTGCCAACTTGTTTTGTTGGCAGACATGGGCGGAGTCGGTTTTTGCGACAATCCAGTTGGCGGTGAAGAGCGGGGCGAGTTGTGTCGTCGAGAGGCATGTGTCGCGAAACTCGTTTTGGGCGACACTACTCCGAAGTTGTTTGTTCCAATGGACTTGCAGTGACGCCGCTTGGTCGTGGCGGTCGATTCGCACGCCACTTGGAGCGACAACTAGCCGGCCGGGCGTGGCGATGAAGCGGGCGGGAGCGAGAGATGCTGGGCGAGCGTCGAGATCACCGTGTCCACCGAGATCACCGACATCACCTGGAACGACGAAAGGTGATCTCGGTGGGAACGGGAAGGCGGACGCGAGGGGGCGGCGTGAATGAGTCGGTTGGCTGGTCGGGAGGGAGGGGATTGGCGCGGCGGTTAGCGACGGGTTGGCTGGGGATAGAGAGCGAGGTTCTCCCCGTGGATGGCGGCTTGGTGCGGCGATTGCGCAGTATGTGCACATGCGATCACTGTAACGGATCTGGTGGCCATTTTCTAGATGGGTGTTTTGGCCACTTCGCCCGGGATCTGTCGTAGGCCTTGAATGCTTTCGTCGGAGTGAGCGGCGAAGCGTGTACCCGCTTTGGCGGCGTAAGGATTCTGTCCGCTACGGGGCGGGCTGTCTTGCTCTCTCGACGAGGATAGCAATCATTTCGTCGAGTCTTGTCGAAGGCGCATCCTTAGAGGCAATTCTTCCTTCGGCGTCGATAAGATAAAACGTCGGCCATGCCTGAATGTTGTAGGCGTCTGTGACTTGGCCAGGCTTGCCGTCGTTGATCGAAGACCAGATCATTCCATGCTCCGCGGCTACTTTCTTGGCCCACGCGACCTCGCTGGTACGACATACTCCAATGAGAGCAAATGGCGCGTCGCGATACTTTTCGATGAGTTGCAACTCTTGCGGAACCATTGCGATGCAGGGGCCGCAGGTTGGGAACCAGAAGGAGAGGAGCACAACTTTACCGCGATAGTCGGCCAGGTTAAGCGGATTGCCATTGAGATCAATGGCGCTGAAGTCGGGCGCTGGGGCGCCGACGTAGAGATGCTCTAAAGCGTGCAGGCTTTTTCGAGCTTTGTCGCCGATCGTCTTTAAATCGCGAACGTTGGGGGCCGTCACCGTGAACGGCGTATCCGCATATTTATTTAGAATCTGGCGAAACAATTCAATACTTTCAGTCTTGAAAACTTCGGGATCTCCTTTCGTTTCTGATGCATAGGCAATCCATTCGGGAGCGACCCGGCCACGGTAATACCTTTCCTCTTCCGTCTTCGGTTTCTGCCAAGACGCGGGACCTCCATCGACAACCGTGTCGTAGCGCAGGGAGAGGTACTCCGCTAGCGCGAGCATCGCGAACGCCCGCCGATCTTTAGGCAAGCTGTCACGTGAGGCGATGTCGCGCAAAAAGGCCTCGCGCGCCGGTGAGAGGTCACTTGCTGCTTTCAAGCAAAGAAGCGGCATCGCACCCCCGCCGAATTCGCCGCCGGTTGTGCTGCTTCCGCTTCGGCTGCGACTGCGCTCCAGCAACACAACCGACTTCCTACGGAAGGCTTACCTATTACCCAACCCGTGCTCTCATAACCTGTGGTACTAAAAATGGGCATCCCAGTACATAAATCGGGGGAAGGCCACCTGCATTTCATGCAGGGTATTGGAAAGCGGTCGTTAGATGTGCCGCTTTTTCTAGTCGGGGCGACAAGACACCGTTAGGACTTTTTCTGGTGGGACTCCAAAGCTGGAAAGTCGAGTTGCGGCGGCAGATGTTCGACCGAAATCTTGCATTGGAATGAGCTTGCGTCCGCAGGTTCTCAGCAAAACGGGTGGCAACTTCGAGCCGCTCCCTTAAGTGGTCGACGGGGGTGAAACGTCGTGCGGGCGACATGCGAGAGAGAAGGAGTAGCTGCCAACTGCGGGCGTCTCGTGGTAGAGTACAGCCCTCTTTTCTCGGCATAACCGTGGCTTCGGTGGTGATGGTTGACGCCACGGACAAGTCCAATTCTGCGAAGACACGCAAGTCCATCCGTGGCAGCGAAAGGACGCTGGGAGTAAATTCACTTGCGTAGTCGACTTTCACATCTGGAGGGGAAGGCCATGAAACTTTGCATCGACAATCGGTCCGTCGTGGTCTGCACGATTGCGGCTGCGCTGCTGTCAATCGGTGTCGCCGTCGCTCAGGAGAAATCCAGGGGCGTGGTTGTCACGCCCGATACATACATCCGCGCTGAAACTGATCGGCAGTTCGGTGAGATCGCCAGAATGGCTGGAGGGGTGAATCGCTTCTATCACTTCCGCAGCCCCACGCCACTGGACAAGCAGAATGTCGTGCGGATGAACCGTGACACGCTGTACTCGATGGGCGTCGTGGACACATCGAAAGGCGCGACAATCACCATCCCGGAACTGCCGGAAGGTCGCTACGCGTCGGTTTTCCTGGTGGACAACGACAACTACACTACTGTGGTGTTCTACACGGCGGGCACACACGAGCTGCCGAAGGACACGCAATACTACGGCGTGGGTGTCCGCATCAAGGTATTCAATCCCAATGACGCGGACGAGATCGCCCTCGTGAACAAGTTGCAGGATCAGTTCATCATCAAGGCTGGCAGTGCCGAGCCGTTGCCTGCCTTCAAGTGGGACCGTGACTCACTCAAAGTCTTGACCGTGCAGTATGAGAAGGACTCGAAAGCCTACAGCAGTTGGAAGGGAATGGCCGGTCCGCGCGGTAAGGTGGATGAGAAGACCCGCCACATCATGGCCGCCGCCGCGTGGGGTGCGTTTCCGGAATGGGACGCGACTTATCTGAACTACAGCGGCGACCATGACCTCAAGACCGGCTGGAAAGCCACTTATAAAGTGCCGGAGAACAATGCCTTCTGGTCCATCACCGTGTATGGCAACGACGGCTTCATGAAGAGCGAGAATTGCATCATAAATTCCTCCAATGCGAAGTTCAACGCCGATGGAACCTTCACTGTTTATTACGGCTCGAAGGAAATCTGCGGCGATGTGCCCAACCGACTCGACGTCACCGAGGGCTGGAATTTCCTCATGCGTGTCTATCGCCCTGGCCCATCCGTGCTGGACGGCAGCTACACACTTCCAGAAGTCGAACCGGTCAAATAATCAGGACACCACGTCACCATGAAATTTATCACTGTCGTTCTCCTGCTGATCGCCACCGCTAGCTCTGTGCAGGCACAGGCCACGGACATCACACCCGCCGAAGTTCGGGCCGTCGCTAAAGAAGCGTACATCTATGGCTACCCGATGGTGGACAATCTGCGCATTCAGTATTCGTACTTCGTTGACCGTTCGAGTCCCGAATTCAAGTTCCCGTACAACCAGCTGTTCAACATCCCGCGGGTCTACACTCCTGAAGACAAGGCGATCCAGACTCCCAACTCGGACACACCCTATTCCTGGATCGGCCTGGACCTGCGGAGCGAACCCATCGTGTTCACAGTTCCTAGGATCGAAAAGGAGCGATACTGGAGTCTGCAACTGATCGACCTCTACACGCACAACTTCGAGTACCTCGGTTCCCGCACGACGGGCAACGAAGGCGGCAGCTATATGATCGCCGGGCCGAACTGGAAGGGCGAAACGCCGAAGGGCATCACGAAGGTGATCCGCTGCGAAACAGAGATTGCATCGGCCCAGTTCCGCACCCAGCTCTACAACGCCGATGACCTCGACAACGTCAAGAAGATTCAGTCGCAATACATCGTAAGGCCGCTTTCCGGATTTCTTGGCGGACCGGCACCGAAGGCCGCACCTGCAATCGCTTTTCCCAAGCCGCTGTCGCCCGAGGAGCAGAAGTCTTCAGTGGAGTTCTTCAACCACCTGAACTTCGGTCTGCAATTCTGCAGCCCGGAGCCGTCGGAAAAGGAACCCCGTGATCGGTTCGCTCAGATCGGCGTCGGCCCGGGCGCAGTGATCGATTTTGGCAAGCTCGCGCCCGAGATCAAGCAGGCCTACGAGGCGGGCATCGCAGACGCCTGGAAAGAATTCGCCGCCCACAAAAAGCTCGTCGAGAAGGGCGAGTTAGCCTCCGGAGATATTTTCGGGACTCGGGCGTTCCTCAAGAACAACTATGCATACCGCATGACGGCCGCGGTCCTGGGCATCTACGGTAACACGAAGCAGGAGGCGATGTACCCAACGTACTACGTCGACGCGGAGGGTCAGAAACTCAGTGGGGCCAATCGTTACGAACTTCGCTTCGCACCGGGACAGTTGCCGCCGGTTGATGCGTTCTGGTCGGTGACGATGTACGACCAGCCGAACAGCCTGCTGGTGGCCAACCCGCTGAACCGTTACCTCATCAACTCCACGATGTTGAAGCAGTTCAAGCAAGACGCCGACGGCGGGCTGACGGTGCTGGTTCAGAACGAACCACCGGGGAAGGATCGGGAAAGCAACTGGCTGCCCGCCCCCAGGGAGGACTTCTCCCTCATCATGCGTCTTTACCGGCCCAAGGCCGAGGCGCTTGACGGAACTTGGACCGCACCGCCCTTGAAGCGTGTGAAGTAGACAGCCGACTCGCACGCAAGCGAATCGCGCAGCGAGATCCAGCGATTGTTAGGCAGTCCATCGAACAGCGATTGGCTTGCCAAACCCAATGGCAAAAAGCGCTTGTTATTCTTGGCGAAACTGGCAACGGGATTTGAACTCGGCAACATCTTTGCTGCCAATAACTTGCGAAAACATGCCGTCTCGACTTTCCAAAATCGGTGGCCATTGAAACCTGCTGATTACTGCCGAGATCAGCCTTAATTCCTTGCCCTGAAGCAAAAAACGGCTTGTCGCGAGTAAACGCGACAAGCCGTTTTGCCAGCATGTCGGGCTGAGAGGATTTGAACCTCCGACCTCTGCGTCCCGAAAACGTTTCTGTTGGTCAGGATAATCAGGCGTTTCCCCGACGAATGCAGAGATATTACGCCTAAAGCATCGTCATTGCAATCGATTGCTTACCATTGCAGTCACACTCGTCAAAATGCGGTAAAATGACGAGCGGAATACTCGACAAACGGTATTTACCGTTTGTGATTTTGCCGATCGATTTGCACGCGGATCTTGAGTGAAAGTATTGTATCCGTCCCAGGAACCACACCCCACCGGCCGGTTCAAAAACGGTCAATTGCTGGCGTGTTTCGCTTAAAAGAACGCTGACGAGTTGATGACATATCAGCGAGGGTCAACCGCACTGTCGGCGCAAAACACTGAATTCGATCGACTTAGTTCGATAAGTCAAAGGACAGGAATCACAGTCTACTTCTGCTATGAAATTCGAACGCAGCAGACGCAATCACCGCGATTCAAGAGATTGGCGACGGAGTTGAGCGTGCATTTCCCGGACAGTTCGTATCGCTGATTGTGCTACTGCAAGACAAGCCGCAGCTTCAACCATCGTCTGTAGTTGTGTGGAGCGATATTGCGGGCAAGGCATACAATCGCCTTGGAGTAACACGTCCAACCTCCATTGCCATACGGTCTGGCGGTTACATCGGTTATCGTTGCCAACCAGCTGACTTCTAGTCGGTCGTCCACTATCTTGAGAGTTGCCTTCGACGATCTTAACAGACTGGACTGTCTGGATCAGACGAAGTTACAAACGCGGCTGCCGGGAGCCAGTTGCGGCGGAATACGCCGAACAGGACACCAACGATGGCCAGCTGGGTAAGGCTGGCGGGTTCAGGGACAACGTTGACGCGGTAGTCAAACCCAAACGCGGACTCGATGGTGTAGCCGGTCAACTCCGTTGTCAGCGTGTCGTCGGTATAGACATGGATGCCGCCGAACTTGACAGAGTTGCTGAAATCGGCGTAGAAGATTGCCCCCGAGAGGTCACCGACGCTCGCGTTGCCGTACATATTGATACTGCCTTCGATCATCAAACGCGTGCCTGCTTTGACGTTAAGCATCATTTCTAGCGGCCCAGAAACGCTACCATTCCGTCCCGATAGATACCCGCCAGGCGCTTCATCTATCGGCAGAGTGCTGATTCCCGCGCCGCTGAAGTCTGTTTTGTCCGGTTGGTCTAGATCGGAGAGCGAAAAGTTAATCGCAACGTTCGCCCACGCCCGCGAGGCTGAACGCTTGTCACCCGAGCCATATATGTCGCCTTCGTAGGTGAAAACAATCACAAATGGATAAGATGACGCGCCCGGTGGTAGCTCTTTGATGGTGATGATGTCTCTGAAGGACACGTCAACCGACGCGTCTATGCTTCCGCTTAGGTTGCCGACGCTTTGACCCTCACCCGATACGCTGGCGTGCAAATCGGGGTTCAAGTAGATGTCGTTAAATCTTGTTTCGGTGACCCGAGCGTTACTCTGTGCCACGCCGAACGGATTGTTCCAGTGGCTAAATGATGAGAGGAGGTAGGAACCATCCTCCTTGTCGAAACGCGTGCTTATGAATTTGTCATGCTCGGGGTCGCTCCCGGTGGTTAAGCCAATATACGCCTCGTAAGGGTCCGTGGGCCGGGCGGCCTGGGTCGGAGCAGCCGCGGCGATGACTCCACACAGGATGGTGGCGGCGAGAAAGAGATGAGACGGTGCGGCAAGGTTCCAAAAAGGGCTGGAGACCAGAACGCGAGAATCCTCAAAGTTGCGGTACATCTGAAACCTAGTGAAGCGGTAAATTAGGCGAGCGGAATGAACCGACATTTTCCAGCTGGGTTGAGCCGTTAAACCCTCCAGGTTCGCAATGCTTCGTAGTCTAATATCGCGCCGGTCCAATATCTAGCGCGCGGCAATTTTATTGGGTTTTCTGATGCTGGTCCTGCTCGGGCGCTGGGCGCTGCACTATTCAGGCGCCATTCACAGTTAAACGAGTGCCATATTGCGTTCGTTTGCCGGCACTGGTAGTCGCAAGTCCCTTTGGCCTTCACGCAGGCACGATGAATCGCGCGGCGGTAGCTAGCCGGTGAGTAAGCCTCACCGGGGGGACGCTTAGATCTCACGCATTTGTCTGCGTCAGGCTTATTTCCGCACCCAAGCGGTGTTTTCCGGGCGGCGTGCCGAAGAGATCGTCGCTTGCGTTCGGAATCGCAGGGGCGGAAAGAGTTCATATCGGCCGGACGAGCCAAGTATCGCAAAAACACGTCCTGAGCTTTCGGGCCGAAAGCAATCGTCCGATCTTTTCCTGCGTGCTCGGTCTTGTGGCGTGAAGGCCGATAGGTCCACACCTCGCCGGATCGGTCGATGTCAGCCGGCCGCAAGATGCACACCTCGGCAGGCCGCATTCCCGTCAGGCGCTGAAGACGGACCATGTCGGCGACAACCTCGGGAAGAAATGTGAGCGTGGCTTCAATTACGTTGTCACTCACCGGCCCAATTGGCACTGTTTCTTTCGCGTTGGATCGCCCCCTGCGCAGCCCCGGGACGCTGCTGAGCGATTCCGCAGGAGGCACCAGTTCTTCGGCGACGGCCCAACGAAACAGTCGCGTCACGCGTGCCATTGAGTCGTTGATGTACTTACGGCTCAACCTCTCTTGGATCAGTGACTCCCTTACAAGTTTGAATGCCTTTGGTCCGAAGTCGTCCGCCTGCGTCGTTCCGTACACTACGCGTAGTCGCCGCAGCGCGGCGCGGATTGCCACAATTTCGTTGGTCAGCTGGCCATCTTTCACGTAGTAGCTCTTTGCGAGCTCAAAGTAGAGCAGGATCAGCTCGTCAATTAGCAGCGGCGCGGAGCTCTTAGAGTGAGTCGAGACTGCCGTCGGCGTGGTCGACATCAGTTCCGCGATAATCTGCCGATATCTCTCGTGACTGCTCGAGCTATCGTACTTTCCGAGATAAGTGCGTTGACCGCGGATTTCGACGAGGGCCTGACCAGTCGCCTTATGGAGGCGATACTTGGGGGCGCGGACGGACATGCGAATGCTCCTATCGCCCGATGATCGGGTAGTACTACCCGATTCGCAGCGATTCAGAAGCCGCACTGTCGACCGTCGACAGGTATCCTAAGACGTTGGTTCGGCAGAGGTTATGAGAAAGTGGGCGGCACAAGACTCGAACACCCCCCGCGAAATGGGGGGAATTTGAGTGGTCCGGGGGAAAGCGGCGCAGAATGCGGCGCAACTAGTGCGACTCAAGCCCCTTTCGACCCCGAGCTGGCGGCCGTGGTCGAGGCGTGGGGGACGCTGCCAGAAGCCATTAAGGCCGGCATCGTGGCGATGGTTCGTGCGGCCCGATGACGGACGGACTCTTCCATCAAAATGCACGCTCGACGGGAAACGTCGCGCGGCGTTCGGGGGGAAGGACCCGAGGGCGCGGCGTGCGGCCGGAGAGCGCTCCCAATATTCCCAAAAGGTACTTCCTAGCCGGTCTTGTCAGGCGCCCCCAGGGGGAACAGGCACGCGGTTAGTTAGAGTTTGTTTTTCCGTTATGCATCAGCGGGACTTCCCAATAGTATCGCGCGCACCGACGCCACGGCCGACCAATTGCTTGACTACCGAGCCAGGGACGGGAACGTCGGCGCGTGGACGCCCTTCGCCGACCTGGGCGAGTGGGAATCGTTCTAAAACCGCGCGGCGAGCAGCATTGTGACCGCCATTCTAAAAACGTAGCGCCCGGCGCCCCGAAACTGTAGCGCTAGTTGAGGTGCGGGAATGATTCAGGCCCTCCCGCGTCAGGCCGTTGGCGTAGACTCCTTGTCGTTAGATCGACGACGCCGACGGGCGT
>JBGSMO010000109.1:0-14091 GCA_041740115.1 Pirellulales bacterium | reverse complement strand
GCAAAGTTGTCGGCCCCGTGGGTCGCCACGGCATGGGCCCGGGGGGCCGTCGTGAAGCCATGCCAACCGGCGGTGAGAACGGCGCCGATGGCGATGCCGACCACCAGCAAGGCGGTGTGATTGCAGACGCGCTGAACCATGGGATTCTCCCTCGCCGCAAGGGCGCCAAGAGCCACGAAGTGGGGTGCGACTGGCTCCATGCCGGTCTGCTCTTATCGTAACGCTGTTGGGGGGGAGAATCCAGGTCGCGGGCTTTGGGCCGCGAAGATGCAGGTTCGGTCGAGTCTGTTGCTTAACCAGCTATCGCACCGCCAAGTTCACTCGGCGGAGCGATCTGCCGATGATTTGCATGTCGGCCAAGGTGGCCAAGGTGGCCATGCCGGCCACACTGCTTTTGTTGGCCATCTCGATGAAAGCGTCACTCCGACGCTCGTCAAACATTCGTTCACGACGACTGAACGCGAAATCCTATCACCAGCTATACACCGGTTGACAGCGCTGTATTCATAGATGTCAAAGAACGCCCTGCATCCTAGCGAAGCGCGCGGCCGATTTCAGCAACTATTTTTGGCCAGGTGCGAGGGTGGTCTCATAGTCAGCCAGACCTGCCGACGGCGGCATGGTATAAGGACGATGCGGCGCCATCGGTGGCGCTTCGAACGTAGAGCCGTGGAGAGTCGGATGTCCGCAAACGGAAAGTCGCAACCGTTGTCGTTTGCCGAGAGCGATTCGCAGGGAAAGCCGCTCGGCGCGTGCCCGCAGTGCGGCGGCGATCTCGACGAGGGGATCGTGGCGATCCATGGAACGTGGTGGAGCGGGTTGTTCGTCGGCTGGTCGTACGAGAACCTGTGGTTCCGTCCGCATGGCGGCCAGAAGACGCCGGCGCTGCAATCGGGCGAGTCACGGCGCGGGTGGCGCTGCGTTGAGTGCGGCTTCGTAGGCGTAGCGGCGCCAGGGAGGAATGCGGGGCTGCCGGGGCATAAGTATTTTGGTTTTTAAGTTATCGCGGCTATCTTTTTAATCGATGCGTATGAAGTTAGTATCGGACAATGTGCGTTGCGATCTCTGCGCGAATCAGGCGACGGTTCAACTACACGATACGTCGACAGGCACAGACCACCTCTACTGTTCTGCGCACGCGCCAGATCGTAGGCCAGGTAAGAACCGACACTTGGTGATTCGACGGCATCGCTTCGAGCCGGGATGTTCAATCGCTAAGAAATTGGCGGCTGATGAGAACTCTCCTGAGCATCGGTTTTTTCGCATGGAAATGTGCGAAATTTACCTTCTCGGCGGAGAGGGCGCCTGTAGGTATTACCTCAGTCGGCTAACGAATTCTGATCAGTTTGCGCTGTGGTTCGATGAATTTCTCGCCAATGTGAGAGAATTCGTTCTTGCGGAAACAAAGGGGGCGGCTGCGACGATACCTTTCGAACCGTGGACAGTTGGGTGCATGGTGCCCTTGTTCAGGCAGGCGTTTGAGGAAGCCGAGTCACCAAGCGCCGGCAAGCAAACGAAGCAAGACCGCGCCGTCGTGCTGCTGTTGCATCATCCAGAATGGTCGGATCAGCAGATTGCCGAAGCGGTTCCTACCACCATGAAGCAACTCCAGCGGAATACAAAGTATACGACGCTCAGGGTGTACATGAAGCAAGGGGCTACGCAGTAACAGGCTGTGGCATAAACTTGCGATCGAATGAAGGCTTTCATCTGTCTTGGATTGATGGGCGTTGATCAACTGAGCAGCAAGCTATGAGGTTGAAAAGCGTATGGAGAGATCGAGTCATCCTACGTTTCGCCGCGCCGGCGAAGGCCGCACGATTGCCGTCGTCGGCGACGTCTATCGTTTCCTGGCGACGGGCGCCGAGACGGACGGGAAGTATGCGATGTGGGAGGCGATCGTGCCGCCAGGGGGCGGGCCGCCGCCGCATGTTCACTCGCGGGAGGAGGAGAGTTTTTACGTGCTTGAGGGGGCGATCACGTTTCGCTTCGGCGAGGAGACGTTGACGGCGACGGCGGGGATGTTCGCCAACATGCCGGTCGGCGCGGCGCATTCGTTCAAGAACGAGAGCGGAGCGACGGCGCGGATGTTGATTTCGGTGGCGCCGGCGGGGCTGGAGGAGATGTTCTTTGAGGTCGGGACGCCGTTAGCGGAGGGGGCGACGACGGGGCCGCCGCCGAGTCATGAGGAGATTGAGCGGTTGATGGCGGCGGCGGGGCGGTATGGGGTGGAGATTCTGGCGTCGTAAGTTCGCATTCTTTCTCCCGCCGTGACGGCAAGAATGGCCCGATAATTGCGATGATTTTATAAGCTATTCTTTGGGAGGGGCCTTTCGTTGTCTTCGCGTTGTGCGGCCTATGTTCTTCGACGTGCTTGCCATTGTGCTCCTGATGATTGTCTGTCTGTTGACGGCGGTCGGGGCGCTCACGGTCAGGGATTGGATTGATGAGGCGTTCCGTTGGCGGCGCGAAACGCCCGAGCGGCTGGCGGCAGTTACGTTGGCCCAAGAGCGACGGCTGCTCACGCCCGACTGGGCGTATTACGAACGGCATTTGCAGCGAGCGGTTCCCGCAGCGATTAGACAGCTATACTGCGACCGCGAGTTGATTCTCTCGGGGGGAATTCAGTACGACGAGATTCACTACATCAGCAGCTTCGAGGCGATCGATTCGCTCGCGTTGCTGGAGACGCGCGACTTCATGGGATTCGACGTCATCCCCCTGGCGTCGTGCGAAGGCGACATTATCTATCTGCGGCCGAGGCGCGACGAATCCGACGCGATCTACATCACCTATCACGATTTTGCTGGGGACGACACGAGCGAGTTTGCGCTGGACGCGGAGTTATTTGTGCAGCGGCTGCGTGAGAGGTTCGCGGTCAGACGCGCGGAGCTGGCGGCCGCGAACGACGACGGACGTATGATGCGCTTCGGAGTCCGGTAATCGGTATTCGTCACAGACAGGATCGCAACTTGGGGCCGTATGCGAACGTTGGACCGACTAGCGCCTGTCTTCGTCTTGGCGATGGTCATTTCCTTCGGCCTGAGCATTTGGCATCAGGATAAACGGTGGTTGGCGATTGCCTTTGTCACCATCGGTGCGGTCATGACATCCTTCTGCTGGGCGCTTCTGAAAATGTCCCAAGAGATGGAGATGAAACGGCCGCGGGTATATCAGTGGTTGTTGCGTTGATCGGCATCCTTGCGGGCGTGGTCCTTCCGGCGAGTGGGATGTATCTGCTTTTCAGATAGGGTTTCGCTTGCGGGCATAGCGACGGTTGTGTAACGCTTTCAGCGTAAAGGATTCGTGGGGCGGGTTTTACCCAGGGTAGATCGCTACGCGATCAACCCTGGGCTACATTGTTTAACCGCGTTGCGGTAAGGAATGCGTTGGAGGCGAGGGCGTTGATCGGGTAGCCCCGAATCTTAATCCGGTGCGGCGTAGCCGCGGGAAGCCAATGACCGCGGCTTGAACTTCAACAAGGGGCGACGACCAATTAAGGCTTCTTGTCGCTGCGCGACCCCGGATCAAGATCTGGGGCCACCCGCGAACCATCGATGGCTAGCGACGGCGGCGTGCTACAAGCCATAAGCTTGTCACCATTCCCGCCAATACAAGAGAAGTTGGCTCGGGAGTAACGTAAGTTCGGAAGCCCCCGTCTTCGGTATAGTCTACCCAGTCGTTCGCGTACCATGCGAACAAGTTGCCTTCCGCGTATCCCAGATTGTGAGGCTGGTTCATCCATTCCAGTGTGTGTATCCACATATAGCCAACGCCAATGTCGTTTGACCGCACAGTGATGGCTAACTGCTCCCCAGCCGATACGGGAAAGTCCGGCAAATCGACGTGTAGCATCGGTCCGCCCCAAACTTCTGATCCATTAAGCGGACCTGGCAGAGACGCCGCCGTTGGAACGTTTTGCTTTGCAATAGTTGCGCTAGCAAGGATGTGAGGTCCGGAGTCGCCGGTCGTCGGCGCACCATTGACGACGCGTCGCACATCGACAACCAACGGATTGTTTTCTCGCTCGAGGGCTATTACATAGACGTCTACGGCGGTCAGGGAGCCAGTCCGACCAACGGTGAACGTTTGGCTCTGTTGATACTCGTTACTCCACCCAATGTGCGCCGTAGCTGAACCCGTGCCTGACTGCCCGACGAACTGTTGATCAATAATCGACGCAGACATTATCTTCGTGCAAAGAAAGGCACAGACGAAAGCGCCTACGGAGATGCTTTTCATGAGACCACTCGGTATTGATGGGCTAAAAAAAGGGTACTGCGGGTAGTATAACAGTCCTGTTAGAAAGTTCCACCAACGACGCCTGTTGGGGCTGGCATCCTGCCAGTATGAAGTGCCGGATGAGGTTGCGTGCTGTGGTTGCGTGCTGTGGTTGCCGGGGCGTGCACTCGCATCTCACATCGCTCTGTGGGCGGAGAGTCGTTATGTAACGCTTTCAGCGTAAGGGATTTGAAAGGGTGGTTACCCAGGGTAGATCGCTGTGCGATCAACCCTGGGCTACGTTGTTTAACCGCGTTGCGGTAAGGAATGCGCTGGAGGCAAGGGCGATGGAGATTTGCATCCGAAACGAAACTCCAAACGATGCGGCGGCGATTGAGGCGGTGACGGCGGCGGCGTTTTTGGAGGCGCCGCATACAAGTCATACGGAACAGTTCATTGTGGCGGCGCTGCGGGCGGCGGGGGCGCTGAGCGTGTCGCTGGTGGCGGAAGCGGAGGGCGCCGTGGTGGGGCATGTCGCCGTGTCGCCGGTGACGATTTCGGATGGGGCGATCGGCTGGTACGGGCTGAGAAGCAGCGATTGGAGCCTGACGGCGGTGATCAAGCGACGGGACTGGAGCCGTTCGTGTCAGACGGCGTCGGCGGCATGATCAAACGCCCCACAGGCTACGACCCTGATAATGGCGACTGGGAGTATTTTTACTTCGAAGACCCGACAAAATTCGAGCAGGGTAGAATTGCTTTGTGCGTCGAATGCCATCGCGGAGCGGCGGCGACTGACTATGTGTTTGGCGGCTGGGCGGGCGGGCGGTAGGGAAGTCGAAGCTCGGGCATTCAGGTCTTTCCCGGCGCGTCCCTTGGGGACTCGAGTCGTGCTGGTGGAATTCGCTGCGCCTCATGAATCTCCGGCTTAAAGAGCCGGGGCTAATTCACACGGGGTCGGAGAATGATCTGGCGATCATTCTTACTCTTTCTGCCCGACAAAAAAGAGCCATCGCTCGTCGGCACTTTGCCGATGCTATAATGAGAGTCTCTGGGAGTGGTTTCGCGGCAACCAAACGTAGACCCGAGGGCGTGCCATGGGAAACGATGACGTCGAGCCCGCGGAGCTTGCTGCGCAGACGCCAGCCCCGGCGGAGATTGAGCTTCGCATCAACGGGAAGGCTCATCAATTGTCGTACGAGCGGGCGTTTGTCCTGGCATGCTCGTTGATGGAGAAGGGAAGCTTCGCCGACGCCTCGAAGATCTTTCTCCGCTTGGAAGAGTTTGCCGATCGGGGGCCCCGGGCGTTTATTCTCCACGCTTTCTGCGAATGCGCGAGTCGGCAATTCGACGACAGCCAGTTGCTGCTCGAAATGGCGTTTCCGGGGAGCGACGACGACACGGCGACGATCCTGCAGGATGCCTTCGTGTCGTGCCATGTCGGCATTCGTCAGGACGGAGTGAAGGCGATCGCGGAACTGGTCGACAAGCAACCGCAGTTTCCTTCGCTCTGCTTGTTGTTGGGGATATTGCTGCAGAAGGGGCAGAACCACAAGCTGGCCAAACGTTGCTGGACGTTGGCGATTCAACGCGACCGCCCCGACGGCGCGGTGGCCGCCGAGGCGACGCGAAGGCTCAAGCAGTTGCCGGCGGATGCCAGCGGCGAGGCGTAAGCGGCGATGGTCGCGTCCAACGGCGCGCGGCAGACGTCGTTCCTCAGTCGCGGCTATTGCCGGTGAACTGCATTACATAGTAGAGGACCGTCAGCACCGATTGCAGCGTCGCGGCGACGTAGGTCCAGGCGGCGGCGTTCAGCACGTTGTTGACGTAGACCATCTCTTGATTGCCGACGATGCCGTGGGAGACGAGCAGCTGCTTGGCGCGGTTGCTGGCGTCGAATTCGACCGGCAGATTAATTAGCTGAAACGCGGCGACGCAGCCGAAGCCGGCGATGCCGAGCCAGATGAGCGGGGTGCCGGCGGCTACTCCATAGGAGACCATGCCGATGCCGACCATCAGCAGGAGCATGCCGATGCCGCTGCCGAAATTCGCGGCAGGGACGGCGAAGTTGCGAATCACCAGCGGCGCGTAGCGATGGGCGTCTTGCAGGGCGTGGCCCGCCTCGTGGGCTGCGATGCCGACGGCGGCGGCGGAGCGGCTGCCGAACACCCCCTCGCTGAGCCGCAGCACTTTCGCGCTCGGGTCGTAGTGGTCGGTCAATTGGCCGGCGATCGGTTCGATCGTGACGTTTTGCAGGCCGGCCGAGTCCAGAATATGACGGGCCGCGGCGGCGCCGGTGAGGCGCGAAGGGACTTCAGCCGCGGCAGCGTAGGTGCCGCGGACCTTCCACTGGGCCCACATCGCCAGGATGAGCGCCGGGGCCATCCAGAGGAGGTAGTTCATGTAACCTTCGAGGGAGAAAATCATTGCTTTGCTACTGTCTGATTGCTTCTGGGCGGGAGGGTTTGGTGGGATTGAGCGGACCCCTCGGAGTACCTCGGGGTGACAGGGTTCATGCGTCGGGCTGACGGGGTAGTGCTTCGGGCTGACGGGGGCGCGCCTCGGCGGGGCAGGCCGCGAGGTGAACGGCGACCAGCAGTCTCTCCCGGCGCTCCCGCGTTCCGGGTAGACTGTGGGGTCTACCACTTTCACTACGCGATGGCTGGCTCCGCTGTTCGACGCGGTCTGGTCCAAGGCGTAGCACTTTCGGCGCCCGTCGCCGGTCTTTCAGCGGCAGCTTTCCGATGATGCGTCCTCTCTTGTTATTCGCGGCGGCGGCGTTGGTCTTGGGGTGCGGTTCCACGGAGGTCGAGGAGCCGCTGACGGGGTTGCAAACGGCCAGCACCGAGCAGTCGGCGGTCGCTAAGCCGCTAGCGGTTCCTGCGGGAGATGGGCTGCGGGAGTTGCTCGATCGGACGCTCGACTACACGCAGCATGGGCGTGAGATGTCGCTGGAGGATCATGCGGCTTGGCAGTTGCTACACGGGGTGTTGGGGTTCGGCGAGAACTTTGAGATTCTCGCCGACGGGCAGAAGGTGAACGCGGTCGACTGGGTCTTCGACGGCAAGCCGATGAAGGGGTGGACGATCAATCCCACGCCGCAAGGGCTGCGGGCGGAGATCGAGGCGGGGAAGTTTGGCCAGGGGCACGACGACCAGTGGCTGGCGATCCTCTCGCAATGGAACGTCCCGGCGACTCGGCCGATCAAGGTCGCCGGCAAGGAGTACACGGTTCAGGACCTGATCGAACGGACCAAGTACGACTGCTATGAGGGGAAGGAAGCGAGCTGGACGATCATCGCGTTGTCGAAGCATCTCGACCCGTTTGACCAGACCTGGATCGGGACTGACAAGCAGGAGTGGTCGCTGGAACGGCTCGCCGCAATGGAAGCGGCGTCGCAATACGACGACGAAATGGCTCACGACGAAATCGCCAACACGGCCTGCGGCGGGATGCACCGCCTGATTGGGCTGGCGATCGGGCTGAACAACTACCGGGCTGCCCATCCCGGCGTTGAACTGACCGGCGGTTGGCTCGCAGCGCAGGAGCGGCTCGACTGGGCGGTGGCTCAAGCGCGGGCCCTGCAACTGCCGTCAGGGGCGTTTTCGATCGCGTTCCTGTTTCGCTCGGCGAACTCGACCAACCTTGACGAACACCTCGCGGCGACGGGGCACACCCTGGAATTCCTCACCTTCGCCCTGCCGAAGAAGCGGCTGCAGGAGCCGTGGGTCGAGAAGGCGGTCGTCTATATGTGCGACCTGCTCGACCGGACGAAGCACCTCGATCTGGAGTGCGGCGGGCTGTACCACGCCGTGCATGGGTTGGTGTTGTATCGGGAGAAGGTGTTTGGCCCGCGGGAAGGCGAGCCCCGGCCAAGCGGGGCTGGAGAGTTGGCGCCCGCCCAAACTGAGGCGAATTAGCCTCTCGTCGCTCGGATTGTGTGGATCACGCCGATCGCCGCATGCTCGCGGCGCGCCTATCGCCGCGTCTGGTTGACCACCCCTGGTAGCCCACTTAAGCTAAGGGATTCAGGGAACTTCGGGCGTTTTCGCCTCTTGCGGTCGGCTGCTCGCCGACGTTGCCAGCCATGCTCGCCAAACGCGTCATTCCGTGCCTCGACGTCGACCGTGGTCGCGTGGTGAAGGGAACCAATTTCCTGAACCTCCGCGACGCCGGCGATCCGGTGTCGGTGGCGGCGCGATACGAGCAGGAGGGCGCCGACGAACTTGTGTTTCTCGACATCACGGCCAGCCACGAAGGGCGCGACATCATGCTCGACGTGGTTCGCCGGACGGCCGAGCAGATTTTCATGCCGCTCACGGTTGGGGGCGGGATTCGGACGATCGAGGACATTCGTTCGCTGCTGCTGGCCGGGTGCGACAAGGTGTCGATCAATTCGGCCGCGGTGCGCGATCCGGAGTTCGTCCGCGCGGCCGCGCTGCGGTTCGGCAGCCAGTGCATTGTGGTGAATATCGACCCGAAACGCGTCGAGCGCGACGGCCGAGAAGTGTGGGAGGTCCACATCAACGGCGGGCGGATCGGCACGGGGCTCGAAGCAGTCGCGTGGGCGAAGCAGGTTGAGGCGCTCGGCGCCGGCGAGATCGTGCTCACCAGCATGGACGCCGACGGGACGAAGGATGGCTACGACCTGGAGATCACCGCGGCGGTGAGCGCGGCGGTGTCGATTCCCGTGGTCGCCAGCGGCGGGGCAGGGCGGCCGGAGCATTTGGCCGACGCCGTGACGATCGGCAAGGCCGACGCGGCGCTTGCGGCGAGCATTTTTCACTTCGGCGAGTACACCATCCAAGAGACGAAGCGGATCATGGCCGAGCGCGGTGTGCCGGTGAGGCTTTCGGCATAGAAGAATCAAGCGTGCTGCGGACTTGTCGCTTAAGCGACCATTCCAGAGGACGCATCGAGGATTAGAATCATGGCCAGTTCCATCAAAGAATCGGACTACGATAGCTTCGTCGCTCCGCATCAGGACTTGGAGATCGACAAGCTCTTCCGCGCCTGCGTCAAGCTGGAGGCGAGCGATCTCCACTTGAAGGTCGGCAAGCCGCCGATGGTGCGCGTCAACGGCACGCTGCGGCCGATGAGCCGCGGGCCGATCGACGACGAAGAGATGGTACGTCTCTGCTTCCCGATGATGAACGAGCGGAATCGGAAGATTTTCGACCACGACGGCGGGGCCGACTTTGCCCATATGCTCGACGTCGACGGCACCAATTGGCGGTTCCGCGTGAACTTACTGCAGCAGCTGGGCCACATTGGATTGGTCGCACGTCGCGTCAACAGCTGGGTGCCCGACTTTGAGGGACTCTACTTGCCGTCATCGATCGTCGACCTCTGCACCTACGACCAGGGCATGATCCTGCTCGCCGGCGTCACGGGCTCCGGCAAGAGCACGACGATCGCGTCGATGCTCAACTGGATCAACAAGCGCTACCGCAAGCATATCCTGACGCTCGAGGACCCGATCGAATTCGTCTTCACCGAAGACAAGTGCCTGATCAACCAGCGCGAGATTGGGCTCGATGTGGTGAACTTTGAAATCGGCATGAAACACGCGGTCCGCGAAGATCCCGACGTCATGCTCGTGGGCGAAATGCGCGATCAGGAAACGTTCATGACCGCCATTCACGCGGCGGAAACGGGCCACTTGGTGTTCGGAACGATCCACGCCTCCAGCGCTCCGTCGACGATAGGTCGTATCCTCGACCTCTTCCCGCAAGGGATGCACAACGCGCTGCGGAGTGCGATCGCGATGAACATGAAGGGAATCATTGCCCAGAAGTTGCTGAAGAGCATCAAGCCGGGCGTTGGCCGCGTGCCGACGGTCGAGATCATGAAGTTCTCGCCGACCGTGCGCAAGCTGATCCTCGAAGAAGAAGATCACAAGCTGGCAGATGCGATCCGCATCGGGTCGGAAGACGGCATGCAAGATTTTACGCAGAGCCTGAAGAAACTGGTCGACGACGGGTTGATCGACCGCGAAGTGGCCATGGAAGTGGCGCCGAATCGCGAAGCGCTGAAGATGGCGCTCAAGGGCATCGAAGTCAAACAACCTGGAATTCTCTGATGCGGCAGTTGTTGATCGTTGGTTTGTTGCTCGCAGCGTTTGCCGCATTGTCGTGGACCGCGCCGGCGTTGGCTCAAGAGGCCGCTACCCCCCCTGCCGATCCCGGCGCTGCAGCTGCGCTGGCCGAGCCAGCCGCTCCGACGGCGGCGCCTGCGCTTCCCCCCATAGAGACGGGGACGTTGATCGTCATGCTCGTGGGCCCCGTGCTCTTGGGCGTGATGCTGATGACCTGGTCGTCGCTGGGCGACTGGGTGAATCGCGACTCGCAGATATTTGCGCTCGGCTACCAGAAGTGGAATCCGATCGTCTTCTTCCCGTTCGCCATCGTCGGGATTGCATTGCTGTTCGTGCCCGTTCCGTGGTGGGTTCGGCCCGTCGCACTGGCGGTCGTGTTGCTCGTCAGCTTCATGCCTTACGTCGTGGTGCACAACAAGAACGTGCAGCCGCATGAAACGGTGCTGACCGCAAGTTGGTGGCGCCATATCTTTGCGGCGTTGCTGGGAAAAGTCGGCGTCAAGATGAGCGATGATCGGCAGGCCGACTACGAGAAGGGCGCCGCGGTCGAATTGTTCGCCATGGGAGCGGCCGGCCAGAACGAAGACAACGCCAACCTGTTGATTGCCCGGCAGTCGCCCGGCTATCTGTTGGTCAAAGATATGGTCGTCGAGATGCTCAACCGCCGCAGCGATCGGGTGGTCCTGGAGTACGGCGCGCAGGGGGTGGCGGTTCGGCACGAAATCGACGGCGTGTTGCACAGCGGCGAGGCTCGCGATCGCGAGTCGGGGGACGTGCTGCTGGCGGTGATGAAGACGCTGGCGAATCTCGATCCGAAGGATCGCAAGAAGAAGCAGGCGGGCCGTTTCGCCGCCAAGTACGAAAATAAGAAGCATCTTCTGCCGATCGTTTCCCAAGGGGTCGCCAACGGCGAACGGGTGATCGTCAGCCGCTTGAACGAAAAAGCGAAGCCGCACACGTACGATAGCCTCGGCCTTCGCGAAGCGCTCAAGGAGAAGTGGGGCGAGTTCATGGCCCGCGATCAGGGGTTCGTCGTCTTCTCGGCGATGCCTGCCGGCGGGCTGACGACGATGACCAACGCCTCGCTCGAAGAAACCGACCGCTTGATGCGGGACTTCTTCGCCATCGAGGAGGTGAACCATCGCGAAATCGAGATTCAGAACATCGCGGTTCACACCTATGACGCCGGCAAGGGCGAGACGCCGGCGACGCTGATCCCCAAGTTGGTGCGACTCTATCCGAACGTCTACATCTGCCGCGACCTGGTCGACGCCGAGAGTGCGACGCTGTTGATGAACGAGGTCAAGGATGATCGCTTGGTGATCACCTGCATGCCGGCCCGCGAGGCAGGCGAGGCGCTCTTGCGCTTGCTGCAAATGAAACTGCCGCAAGCACAGCTTGCGTCGGTGGTGACCGGCGTCCTGTATCAGCGGCTGGTTCGTAAGCTCTGCACTGATTGCCGAGTCGCCTACACGCCGCCGCCGGACGTGCTGAAGAAGCTCGGCATTCCGCAAGGAAAGGTGCAGCAACTGTATCGTCCGCCGAAGCCGGAGGAAATTGAGAAGCCGTGTCAGACCTGCCAAGGGATCGGCTACCACGGTCGCACGGGCATTTTCGAGTTGCTGGAAGTCACCGACAAGATGCGTGAAATTCTGGCGAAGCAACCGAGCTTGGAATTGTTGAAGAAAGCGGCGCGTGCCGATGGGCAGCGCTCGTTGCAGGAAGAAGGAATCCTGCTGGTGGCGAAGGGAGTGACCTCGCTGCCCGAGTTGATGCGGGTGTTGAAATAGGTCAATGTCAGTGGTCCGTATTTAGTTGTCAGTCGCTGTGAGTAGTTGACGTTTTAGTAACTGACGACGGACCACTGACAACTAACGAAAAACAATTTCGAGCGCGGTTGATCGCTGTTGCTCAAAAAACGAAGGCGTTTCCGCCATGCTTTATTTAGCCGTCTTAATGTTTGCCGTTTTCTTCGCCGGTTTCGCGATGACCGTCAACGAAGGGATGTGGAGCAATGCGATCACGCTGTTCTGCGTCGTGTTGGCGGCGATGATCGCCGTGCCGGGCGGGCTTGCCCTGACCGGCTTTGTGCTGGAGCAGGCGAAGCCGAGCCCTGAAAACGAGTGGGCGTTCAAGTTCGCTTGCATCTGGGGGATTTTCTTCTTCGCCGTGATGGTCCTCCGCTTGGCTACTGATCGGACGTCGAAGGTGCGGATGAAGTTTTTCAAGCCGCTCGACGCGGGGGGCGGGATTCTCCTGGGATTGATGGTGGCGCTGATGCTGACGAGCTTCAGTGCGATGACGCTGTTCATGCCGTTCGCGGCAGGCGTTTGGAAAACTGCCGAAGCGGCGCCGTGGCAATCGGCGACGATCGCGAACTTTGCCCAGCCGATGTCGGCAGCCGTGGCGGCGTTTCACGGACCTGAAGTCCTCAATCAGATACGTTCGCAGTAACTATGATCGCTCTGTCGCCCTCGGGCCATTCGACCGTTTGAAACGATCAACTCGTCGCTCCCTTTTTCTTTACGCAGGATGCCGAACGGTGAAGCCATCGCTTGAATCCGTCGACGACGACAAGTACAGCCAACTCGCACCGCTAGCCGTGATTGCGCTGTTACTGGGATTGGCGTCGCTCTTGGCATTGATTGGCCCGCTCTTTTTTCTGGTGCCGGCGGCGGCGATCGGGGTGGCGCTGCTCGCGTTAGGCAAGATTCGCCAATCGGACGGGGCTCTCAGCGGCGCGGGATTGGCGCGCGTCGGGATGGCGCTGGCCACGATTTGTTTAGTCGCGGCGCTGGTGCGCGGCGAGGTCCGCGATCGGATGCTGAAAGAACAAGCTGGCGCTACGGCTCAGCGCTGGCTTGAGCTGATGACCGCCGGTAATACTGTTGATGCACGCGCGCTACTGACGGGCGACGCCGCCAGTCAATTGGTCCCCCGTCCCGAACCGGGCGCCGAACCCAAGCCAAGAGAGGAACTCGAACGCATAGCGCGCGAACGACTGGAGCAAGATCCGCTGGTGCGCGACTTCGCCGGCGTCGACGAGCCGCACATCGAGGTGGAAACCCTTTCGGAGCCGATGTTTGACGGGGGTCGGACGATCGTCGGCACAACCTTGTTCCTTGCCGATCCCGCCAGCGGCGATCATCGCCACGTCCAACTGCAGATGTCTCGCAATAAGTTCTATGAAGCTGAAGGCGAGCCTTGGCGGGTCGATCGTTGGGAAGCGGGCGTCGCCCACGGCGCTCATTAGAATCAGTGCCTGCCCAAGGCAAGCTTTCGCCATCCTTCGCTCCGCTCGGGATGACCTTGTACTTTGCCGGTCCGCCAAGCTGCGTCGACTCTAACGGCGCCATCATCGCTGGCATCTTTGTCAGTCGCATGAACCGACTTCTCATGGCCGCGGTCGCCCTCAGCGGAGGCGGACCGCCGAGAGGCCAAGAACTTCCGCACAACCGGTAAGGTTTCTCACTTTCTGCCGTTTTGCCGAGCAAAACCGCTGCTTTCACTCCCGCCGACCTCCACGCCGCTTCTCGCGGCCGTCGATAGATGATTGCGAGGCGGATGGAAATTCCCGCGTAGGCGGATCCCGGTCGTCCGGTCGGAGCCGCCGTTACCGCTAACAGTCAAAATGCTTCGCCGCTGCTCGGTTGGGAGCTGAGCGGGCTGCGCAGCGAAAGCAGAAGGAGCTATCACGTGAAAGTTAGGACATGGAGAGTCGGGCTGGCCGTCCTGGCGCTCGGAGCGAGCCCTGCGTTCGCCGAGAACAGCGG
>JBGSMO010000474.1:0-2306 GCA_041740115.1 Pirellulales bacterium | reverse complement strand
GTCGACGCGCGGCGTGACGCCCGACACCCTACCGGCCCGCAACCTACGCCGCGCCATGCGCATCCTTCCGCTCCGGCTCGTCGCTCTCAGCAAGCGTCGTCCCGGTAGCGGGCGTCGTGGCGATCGGCACGGAAGTCGGGGAAGGCTCGGCGGCAGCCGCGTTGCCGTCATCAGCGGCGTCATCGTTCTCGGCGACGTCACTCTCGGCGACGTCGTTGTGGAACTCCGGATAATACTGCAGCTTGCGCGGCGCGTCCTGCTCCGGTTCGGAGTAGATGACGTTGTTCAACTCGCTGCGAAAGCCGTTAAGATTCCGGCGGAACTCGGAGTACGCCTTGCCCCAAGTCTTCGCCACCTCGGGCAGGTCGCTGCCGTAGAGCAACAGCGCCACAATGGCGAGGAGCATCATCTCGCCGAAGCCGAAGTTCAGGAATGCGAGAGGCGGAAGCATACGCAGCGGCAGTCGAGGAAGGAACCAGCGGGAGCGGCTCGCGGTCGGCCAGAATTAGCAGCAGGGAAACGTGCGCGGATCGGCGGTTCGCACGATCAGTCGACGCGCTGTTCGTCGGCGCGGCGTTGGTCTTCGATCGACGTATTCGGATCGGTGATGCCTTCGCCCTTTAGCCCCTTCTTGAACTCCGTGATGCCGAAACCAAGCGATCGCATCACCGAGGGAAGGCGCGTGCCAAAGAGCAACAAGACGACCATGCCGAGGATAACCATCTCCATCGGACCAGGAGCCCACGCCAGCAAATACAAACAAGATTCTGACATCGAAGCCTCGGCAATCGCGGCGAGCGGCGCCGGTAGAAAATCGCGTGAATCCGTGCGACGACACGGCAACAGACGCCCGCCAACTAGATTCAATTCTAACGGGGCGGGAGGGCGAGTCAAACCGCCCAAACCGCTTGCGCCGGAGGGGTTTCCGACAATTCCACTGCGAAAACCGGCACAATTGAACGACCTTGCCGGCAATTGCTTGCGAGAAAGTAACTGCCGGCAATTCGGGAGAAAGGCAACCGCCAAGGGCACCAAGGTTCGCCAAGGAAATGCAGGAAAGAAAGAGGAACCGCAGATGAACGCAAATGAACGCAGATTGAGGTCAAAGAAGAGGTCCGCTCAGACTCCTTTTTCATTTGCGTTTATCTGCGTTCATCGGCGGTTCCAACTGCCTTGTATTTCCTTGGCGAACCTTGGCGTCCTTGGCGGTTCAAGTATTTACCTCGGCGGAACCGCCCGCCAATCGGGTTGCGTCGCCACGTCGGTCGGGTTGACTTGCTCCTCCGGCGGCACATACCGGTAGTAGACCTCCAAACACATCGCCCCCAGCGCCGTCGTGAAGACGCGACCCCCATAACCCGCCCAGATGCATGTCTCCGGCCACGAGCCATCCTTGTTCTGCGTCGCGAGCAAGGTGCGCGTGAGGGCGTCGTTCCAGCGTTGCCAAGCGGCGCCCGCTTCAGGCGTCACATGCTGAGCGCGATGCAAGGCGAGCGTCGCGTAGTACCAGTAGTAGAGATTCACCTGCGCGGTTGACGGCGGCTCGACCAGCAACGATTTAATCGCCTCCCGGAGAGCGGCGGGCGTAAGCCCCCCGTCCGCACGCCCAGTGACAAGCTGCCGACAGTAAAGCGCCTCAGCCGTCATCGTCCGCGACGGCCGCGCCTCCTCGGGCCGGTAAACGGCCAACCCGCCCGAGTGCCCTCGTTCGACCTGTCGGAGGAACCGATCAACCCGCGTCCAAATTACCGGCGGCACGGCCACCTCGCAGCGCTCGGCGCTGCGGAGGACCATCACCTGCCAACCGAGCTGGCTGGTGTCGCCCGTGTCGCCGGGGCGGTAACGCCAACCGCCGTCGCTCGGGTGTTGCGCGGCGATCGTGTAGCGCGTCGCCGAGCGCACCAGCGGCGCGAGCCGCTGGTCGCGCGTCATCGCCATCGTCTCGCTCACCGCGAAGGAAGCCATCGAATGACAATACATCTGCGCGAACAGACCGGCGTTACCGCCGAGGTTGCCGTCGCTCTGTTGCGAGCGGCGGAGGAACTCAATGCCGCTGCCGACGTTCGGTTGGTAGAGCCCCTCGCGATGAGTGTGTCCCGCGCCGATAAAGGCGAGCAGCGCCAGTCCGCTCACGCCCGTGTCGGCTTGAGCCCCCGCGCCGTTGCGATCCTGTCCCAAGACGTAATACTCGCGGCCCGCGCCATGTCTTTTTGCATCCCAACGGCCATCGGTCGACTGCGCGGCAGCGAGCCAATTGAGCGCCACGCGCACCGCGGCTTCGGTCTGCGCGTTCCCGCCGCCAGCGG
>JBGSMO010000107.1:0-2295 GCA_041740115.1 Pirellulales bacterium | reverse complement strand
AACTGCCATTGTCGATGAGTCACATCGCTGGGATACTCGCACTCCGTTTTCATGCTACGGCTCCTTCCTTCGGCTGGCACCAAAGGCAGGGAGCCGTAGCTGTTTTCGTTTAATCAGGCAATTTCAAAACACGTTCTCAGAAGCTCCCAAGTCATCGCAGCCGGAATCGATCGCATGATCATCGCTCCAATGAAAGCAACTTAGCCCCCGATTCTGCAAACCGGAGCCGCGTCGCATCGTTCAACGGGGTCGGGAGCCTTTTGCCACTGGCGGCGTTCCATTCATACCAGACTCCCTAGTGGCAAAAGGTTCCCGACCCCTTCACGCTCACCATCAACGCCAGAGAGTTGAAACCGCCAATAAACGCAGATAGACGCCGATGGAATCAATCTGCGTTTATTGGCGTTCATCTACAGTGCCTTTCCATTCGTCGTATCCGTCGTGCCGTTGTGGTTCAATTCCTCTCCCGCACCCTACCCCGCCACCTGCGCAACAAAAATCTCATCCAGCGTCAGCGCTGCATCGTCGACCACCGTCGCTCCGATGGCGCCGGCCGCGTGCCGCAGTTGCTCGCTCTCGCCATTGCAGAGATACGTCCACTCGAACCCGCCGCCCGAATGCGAGAAGGCACCCACCAGCGCCGGCGGCCGTTCATGCGACTGACTAAACCGCAGCGTCACGCGGCGATGCCGTTCCTTCACCTCGTCCATCGTCGCGGTCAGCAGCAGCCGACCCTGATTGATGATCGCCACCCGGTCGGCCACTCGTTCGACCTCGTCGAGCAGATGCGACGAAAAGAGGACCGTTCGACCCTCTTCGGCAATCGTGCGAATGATCGCGCTGAGGATGTCGCGACGCACCACCGGGTCGAGGCCCGACGACGGTTCGTCGAGCACCAACAGCGGCGGGCGATGGGCTAGCGCGGCGAGCAGTCCGGCACGGGCCCGCTGGCCGCGCGAAAGCGTCTTGATCCGCGCGTTCGGGCTGAGGTCGAACGCCTCGCGCAGTTCCTCGGCGTAACGCTCGTCCCAATTGGGAAAGAACGCTTGCGTGTAATTCATGAGCTCGCGAACGCGCATCCAATCGGGCAAGTCGCGATCTTCGGAGAGGTAGCCGATGCGGCCGAGCACGCCGACCGGGTTCTCGATCGGGTCCTGGCCGAACACCCGGACGCTCCCCTGCTCTGCCCGCAACATCCCGAGCAGATGCTTGATGAGCGTCGTCTTGCCGGCCCCGTTGGCGCCGATGAGACCGAACACCCCGCCCGTCGGCACGGTGAGCGACACGTCGTCGAGCGCCGCCTTCGCGCCGAAATGGCGATTCAATCGCGAAACTTCAATGCACGGCGGAGCCGCCGAAGGATAAGCGTCGTTCATGTGAGTCTCCCATGCAGCCCCCGGCTCTGCCGGGGGGTAGCGCCACGTTGGGGCTAACGTTGATCGGAATGGATGCCGACCCCCCGGCGGAGCCGGGGGCTATAGCTAGGTCGCTAACTCGGAGGAGTCATCGACTCGTTCCGCTTGTCCAACAACTTCACCAACTCCTCAAAAGAAATGTCCATCTGCCGCGCCTCGGCGAGCAGCGCATCGACGCGCTCGGTCAGAATCTTCACCCGCTCCTTCCGCGCCAGCGGCGAGCCCTGCTCAGAAACATAAGTGCCGGCCGTGCGCCGCTTCTCGACGACGCCCGCCGCTTCGAGCTCGCGATAGGCGCGGGCGACGGTGTTCGGATTGACGATCAGCCGCTCCGCCAGCACCCGAATCGGCGGCATCTCATCGCCGGGCGACAGCCGCCCCGAGGCGACGAGGTACTTCACCTGATTGACGATCTGCTGATAGATCGGCACGCCGTCGGCGGTGGTGATGTGGATCTGCATGAGGGGCGAAACGACGAGAAACCGCGAGCTGGGTTTGGTGTCAATTGTATTAACTAAATAATACAATTGTCCGCGCCCTTGTCAAGTAGATTTTCATCTCGGCCTGAGTCGCTTCAGCGACCAGGCGAACCCTCGCCGGGCGTCGCGTCCTATCGAACCCGGCGCGGCCAAAAATAGTTGTAGAAATCGGCCGCGCAAGTCGTTAGGTTCGACTACTCAGCTCTTTGAGAATTAATGAACAGAATCGCCTCCATGCCGCTGAAGCGGTGTGGTCGCATTGCGCACCTTTTGCGACCATTGCGCCTTTTTGCGGCACGTTAACGACGTACCGCGCTAGTCATGCGCGATCGTTCAGCTTTGCCGCGTGAGGCGTCAATACAACGAATGTCGCGACAACTGTCGCCCGCGAGGCGACAGAG
>JBGSMO010000457.1:0-5567 GCA_041740115.1 Pirellulales bacterium | reverse complement strand
CCAGTACGGTCGATCGCTCCCGGCTGATCGGTATTTTGAGTGTCGATTAGAAGAGATGTCGCCCGACCTTTTACGGAATCTGTTGGAGTTCTGCCAACTGGAGGATTCCCCCGAGATATGGCGAGCTTTCGAGCAGGAGTTTCAGCCTGCTCAGACGCGGCACCGGGCGGCGAGCGCTACTCCCGCGGAGATTGCCGTCGTCCAGCGATGGCTGGAGCCGACGATCGCCTGGCTCCAACGCGACGAATAGACCATCTGTGCGGATCGTAGCGAGCCGACGATAACCCTTCGCGGCCACGGCGCTCGAACAGCAGAGCGCTGAACTATACTGAAGCTTTCATTTGGGCATTTTCTAGTCGTACCCCGGAATCGAATGTCCACGCCCGTCACTCCTCGTGCGACGTTTGTCGTCGCATCACAAGTTTATCCTCCAGACCCGACGTCGGTTGGGCAGCATGTCCGCGACGCCGCTGTGGAAATGGCGCAGCGCGGCTATCGCGTTATCGTTTACACTTCAAACCGCGGCTATGAGAATCCCGAAGTTCGCTTCCCGCGGCGAGAGATTCTCGACGGCGTTGAAGTCAGACGCATTCCCTTGTCGGGCTTCGGCAAATCTTCAATTCTGCTGCGCATCGTCGGAGGACTTTCGTTCACCCTGCAGGCGTCGTTCCGTTGCCTGTTCGTGCGTCATTTACGCTTGATGTTGGTAAGCACTTCGCCCCCGATGTGCGGACTAGCCGCCGTGATTGTTCGCGCTCTGCGCAACGTTGACGTGACTTTTTGGGCGATGGATTTGAACCCCGACCAGATGGTCGCGTTGGGTAAAGCGCGCCCTGATTCGATGATGGTCCGTGCGTTTGATTGGTTAAACCGCCGAATTCTCAAAAGTTCCAGAGTGGTGGTGGCCCTCGACAGGTTTATGGCGGAACGGATCAATCGCAAGGTCAATGTTGACGACAAAATGGTCGTCATTCCTCCTTGGCCTCACGAAGACCACATTGCATCGGTAGCGCATGACGACAATCCTTTTCGCATGGAGCATCAGCTCAGCGACAAGGTCGTCATCATGTACTCGGGCAACCTATCCCTCGCCTCGCCAGTAACGACAATCGTGGACGCCGCGCGGCGAGTCGCGGATTTAAAAGAGCTTGTTTTTCTGTTTGTAGGCGGCGGCATGGGGAAGAAATCGATCGACGATTTGATCTCGCGAGAATCGCCGCCCAACATCAGGTCGCTTCCTTATCAGCCAATCGAAAAACTTCGTTACTCCTTGAGCGCGGCCGACGTCCATTTGGTTTCGGTTGGAAATGACGTGGTCGGCATTTGTCATCCTTGTAAGATATATGGCTCAATGGCGGTCTCGCGCCCCATTTTGTGTCTGGGGCCTCGGCCTAGCCACGCGACCGAAATCGTCGATGGCGAAAACATTGGCTGGACGGTCGAGCATGGGGACGTCGATCGCGCCGAGTCGCTGATTCGTGAAATACAGCGCACATCGCGAGAACAGCGGATGGAGATGGGGCAGCGGGCTCGTGACATCGTCGATCAACGGTTCACGAAATCAAAGCTCTGCACGGCATTCTGCGACGCCATCGAGTATGGGCCAAATAAGGGCGAGAACGCCGCCAACTCCTAGCCCCACGGGCTTTCGGCCCAGCGGCCCTGACTTTGTTGGCACATCATCACTACGCGAGTATATTTAATAGTTCAACTTGTCGATATCGAGCCGCTCCGTTCCCAACGACATCAGTCAGATGGCCACCGGCGCAGGCATTATTTAAGGGATCTTTGTAGATGAGCAAACAGAAAGTCCTTGTCGCGGGCGGCGGCGGTTTCATTGGCGGTCATCTGGCGGCGCGTTTGCTTAGGGATGGATTTCAGGTTCGTTGCGTCGACGTGAAGCCGATCGACGAATGGTATCAGGTGTTCGACGAAGCCGAGAACGTCGTCGCCGATCTCAAAGAACGCAAAGCATGCGACGAAGCTTGTCGCGGCATGGACGACGTCTACAACCTGGCCGCCGACATGGGCGGGATGGGTTTCATCGAGAACAACAAGGCGCTCTGCATGCTGTCGGTGTTGATCAACACCCACCTGCTGCAGGCGGCTCAGCAAGAAGGCGTCAAGCGATTCTTCTACGCCAGCAGCGCGTGCGTCTACAACGCCGAGAAGCAAGTGAGCGAAGACGTCATTCCGCTCAAAGAAGCTGACGCTTATCCGGCGATGCCGGAAGACGGCTACGGCTGGGAGAAGCTCTTCTCCGAGCGGATGTGCCGTCACTTCCGCGAAGACTATGGCCTACGCACCCGCGTGGCGCGATTCCATAACGTGTACGGTCCGTACGGCACCTGGGAAGGGGGCCGGGAGAAGGCGCCCGCCGCCGTTTGCCGCAAGGTGATCGACGCCAAGGAATCGGGGAAGCACGAAATCGAGATCTGGGGCGACGGCAAGCAGACCCGCAGCTTCATGTACATAGACGACTGCGTGAAGGGGATCCTGGCCATCATGGACAGCGACATTCTCGAGCCGATCAACCTCGGTTCGGATGAACTGGTGACGATCAACGGGCTGGTCGACTTGGTTGAGAACATCGCCGACGTGAAGCTGAAGCGGAATTACAACCTGAGCGCACCGAAGGGGGTCAACGGCCGCAACAGCGACAACACGAAGATCATGGAGTATCTGGGCTGGGCGCCAGGCATCAAGCTTCGCGAAGGGATGGCGAAGACTTACGAATGGATCCATGGCGAGTATGTCGCCAAGTATGCCGCGACGGCTGGGAAATAGCGTCGCAAAGACGATCAAATGGCTCCAGGGAGGCGGCGTCACAGCCGCCTCCCTGTTTTTTGCGCAACACTCCTGCTCCTGCCGCCTTGAGAAACTATGGTCCAGCGTATCGGGGTGTTTATCGGCACGCGCCCGGAAGCCATCAAGATGGCGCCAGTCATTGAGGCGCTGCGCGCCGACGCGGCGTTCGAGCCGTATGTGATCAACGCGGGTCAGCACCGTGAGATGATCGAGCAGGTCGTACGGTTGTTCGGCATCCGTGTCGACGCCGATCTAGCGGCGATGGAGCCGAGTCAAACGCTGGCTGGCTTGACCGCGCGGCTCGTGGAGCGAATTGATCAAGCGCTGGCAGCGGCCCAGCCCGACATGGTGCTGGTGCAAGGAGACACCACGACAGTGTTGTGCGCAGCGCTCGCGAGCTTCTATCGGAAGATTCCGATTGGGCATGTCGAGGCGGGACTGCGGACTGGCGACATCCATTCTCCGTTTCCGGAAGAGGCGAATCGTCGGCTTGTTAGCCCGCTGGTTTCGCTCCATTTCGCTCCGACCGAAACAGCGAGACAGGCGCTGCTGGCGGAACGGGCGCCGGTCGATTCAATCATCGTCACCGGAAACACGGTGATTGACGCATTGCTTACCGAGGTTCGCCGGCAGGAAAGCGCAGTGGTGCGAGGTGCGCTCCACCGTGAGTTCGCAGAACTTCTCGGCGCTGACTGGCGCAAGCATCCGATGATCCTGGTCACGGGCCACCGTCGCGAGAACTTCGGCACGGGCTTCGAATCGATATGCGATGCGCTAGCCGAGTTATCGGCGCTCCGGCCCGACGTGCGAATCGTTTATCCGGTCCATCTCAATCCGCAGGTGAAAGAGGTGGTTCACGCGCGGCTAGGGAAGTACGAGAACATCCGGTTGATTCCGCCGCAGCCTTATTCGCAGTTCGTGGCGTTGGCGAAAGCCTGTGCGTTGATCCTTACCGATTCAGGCGGCGTGCAGGAAGAGGCGCCGTCGCTTGGCAAGCCAGTGCTAGTGATGCGCGAATCGACGGAACGCCCCGAAGGGGTCGAAGCGGGCGCGGTCAAACTGGTGGGTCCGCACGCCAAGCGAATCGTGGCGGAGACGCTCCGACTGCTGACGGATCAAGCGGCCTACGATGCCATGGCCCGGGTTGCCAATCCTTACGGCGATGGGCATGCCGCAAGCCGGATCGTCGAAGCAATTCGGCGCTATGTCGAACGGGCTTGATCAAATCGCGACGACGATGTTGCTATGGCCGCCGCCCGAGTTTCCCAATTCGATGGCGGCGGCGTCCGCTTTCCCAATAGCATTAATGTCGCCGTCAATTCTTCGCACTTCGTCGCGCCCCTGGACTGATGCGTCCAAGCAACCGATAGCATGCCGCGGCGTACATTCCAGCGCTGTCGCTGCAATCGTTACAGGGTGACTTGGAGGCCTGTTGTAATTTCGCACCGCGTCCGGCGAGATGTTCCATTCATTTGACATGTCGCCCGGGATTGGTAACGATGACAACAGGGTTAAACGCGAGAACATCTTAGCCAGGCGAATGGTCGCAACGTCTTATTTGGCCGGCAATTACAGTGACGCCAAGGCGTTGTCGGAACCCGCATGAAGACGCCGCAAGCGACCGTCGGCCGGGGCTTGGTCCGCCGATTGCTTCGGTGAGCCTTCCGCGTTGAAGAGGGCGTACCATCGCGGGGAAGCAGTTCCCAACGCGTCGGTCGCTGAATTGCAACATGCCCGCTAAAGACGCCTACGAGATGTGCAACTAGAGGAGCTCGCACCGAATGCAGTACGTACTAACGATGAGCTGCATTGCCGCAATCGTCAGCTACCCGCTGACGCATTTCGTGTCATCGCTGGCTCAACGGTGGGGCTTCGTCGATCGGCCGGACGGCCATCACAAAAGCCACAAGAAGCCGATCGCGCTGGGAGGCGGGTTGGCCGTCTTCTTGGCGGCGGTGGTCACGTTCGCCGTCGAATACTTCTCCTCGCAGAATCTGCAAGAGTCGCTGCACGACAACGCCCCATTCCTTTCCGGATTGTTGTTGGCCGGGGGATGGATCGTCATTCTGGGATTAATCGACGACCGCTACGGCATGAAGGGGCGCTACAAGCTGCTTGGTCAGATCATTGCAGCGCTTATCGTGATTGCGTCGGGACTTCATATTCATGCCTTCTCGCTGTTCGGTCAAAAGATTCAGCTTGGTTGGTTTTCGATTCCTTTCACGCTTTTTTGGCTCGTCGGCGCCATCAACTCGCTGAATTTGCTCGACGGGATCGACGGGTTGGCGACGACGATCGGCATCATCCTGTGCTCCGCCATTACCGTGATGGCGCTCTGGTTTAGTCAACCGGCCGTCGCGGTCGTCGCCGCCGTGTTCGCTGGCGCGTTGCTAGGCTTTTTGCGGTTTAACTTCCCTCCGGCGAGCATCTACCTCGGCGACGCCGGCAGCATGCTGATTGGATTGGTAGTAGGTTCGCTGGCGATCGGGGCGGCGCTGAAAGGTCCCGCCACGGTCGCCATGGCGGCTCCGCTGGCCATCTGGTCGCTTCCGATGTTCGATTCGTTCATTGCCATTCTGCGGCGAAAACTGACAGGCCGCAGTATCTACGCCACTGATCGCGGTCATCTCCATCACCGCCTGATGGCTCGCTTCGGCAAGAATACCCGCGTGCTGGGCGTGGTCGCTCTCTGCTGTGCAGTCACGTGCGGCGGGGCGTTGTTAAGCATGTTCATGCAGAACGATCTGATGGCAATCGGG
>JBGSMO010000443.1:0-7805 GCA_041740115.1 Pirellulales bacterium | reverse complement strand
CCGTCATTCTGAGCGGAGCGAAGAATCTGTCCAATCGGGCGAGATGCCGGATTCTTCGCCCCGCTCAGAATGACGGCTCGCTGCCGCCTCGTCCTGGAAACCTGTTCCAGGCCTTGCGTTGCCCCTCGCGGGCATCGACATTAACACGATGCCCGCCATTGCCGCCCACCACGTTTCCTACCGCTACGGCGACCGTCTCGCCGTCGACGATCTCTCGCTGGAAGTCGCTGAAGGGGAAGTCTTCGCCTTTCTCGGGCCCAACGGCAGCGGCAAGACGACCCTCTTCCGCATGCTGTCGACGCTCATCCCGCTGCAGCAGGGCGAGATTTCAATCCTCGGTCACGACCTACGCCGCGAAACGACCGCGGTTCGCTGCCAACTCGGCGTCGTCTTCCAGTCGCCAAGCCTCGACAAGAAGCTGACGGTCGCCGAGAACCTCGGCCACCAAGGCCGCCTGTACGGGCTATCGACGAGCGAACTCGAGTCGCGCCGCGACGAATTGCTCGGCGCCGTCGGCCTGACTGATCGAGCGCGCGATCTGGTGGAAACGCTCTCGGGCGGCATGCGGCGCCGCGTCGAGCTCGCCAAGAGCATGTTGCACCGCCCGCGGTTGCTGCTGCTCGACGAACCAAGCACCGGCCTCGATCCGGGCGCCCGCAGCGATTTGTGGAAGTATCTCCGCCAAGTTCGCGAACGCGAGGGGACGACGATCGTCCTGACGACGCACCTGCTCGACGAAGCCGATCGGGCCGATCGCATTGCGATCATGCACCAGGGCAAGTTGGCGGCGCTCGATCCGCCCGAAACGCTCCGCGCCGCTCTCGGCGGCGACGCCATCACGATCAAGACGGAACGCCCCGCGGAACTCGCCGCCGGCATCCGCGAGCGCTTCCACTGCGAACCCAAAGTCATCGACGGCGCCCTCCGCCTCGAGCAAGCCGACGGGCACCAGTGGATCGCCCGCTTGGTCGAAGCCTTCCCGGCCGACATCCAAACGATCACGCTCGGCAAGCCGACGCTTGAGGACGTTTTCATTGCCCGCACGGGGCACCATTTCTTTGGCGATGCCAGTACAGAATTGAACCGCGAAGACACAAAGGCACGAAGGAAGAAACGGAAATGAGTTTTTTGCCGCGAAGAGGCGCAAAAGACTCAAAAGAAGAATTGATACTGATCGCCAATCGATGGAGTTCCTCTTTCCTCATGCTGAAATAGCTTTTTTGGATTTAAATTTTTCGTTTCTTGCGCCTCTTCGCGGCAAAAAAATAATGACCACATCATCGGCCAATACATTCGCTGCGCCGGCGTTGCCGGTCATCATGACGCTCGCACATCGCGAGCTAGTCCGCTTCTTCCGCCAGAGGAATCGCGTCTTCGGCGCCCTCGGCCAGCCGATCATTTTTTGGCTGCTCTTCAGCGAAGGACTCCGCGGCAATCAGCTCGATTACGCCCATTTCTTCCCGGGCACGTTGGTAATGATTCTGCTCTTCACCGCGATCTTCGCGACGATCACGATCATCGAAGACCGCAATGAAGGGTTCCTCCAGTCGGTCCTCGTGGCGCCCGCCCCGCGGTGGGCGATGGTCCTGGGAAAAATCCTCGGTGGCGCCGCGATCGCGATGATTCAGGGGCTGCTGTTTTTGATTCTCGGCGCGCTGACGCTCGGCCTCGATAGCTCGCCGGCGGAGATCGCTTCAGCGGTCGCCATGATGGCGCTGATCTCGATCGCCCTGACAGCCTTGGGCTTCACGATCGCTTGGCGGATGGAGTCGACGCACGGCTTCCACGCCATCATGAGCGTCTTCCTGCTGCCGATGTGGCTCCTCTCGGGCGCCTTTTTCCCAGGCGGCGGCAGCGGCTGGCTGGCGTGGGTAATCCGCCTCAACCCCCTCACCTACGGTGTCGCGGGACTCCGCCACTATTTGCACTTTGCCCCAACAGCGAGCCGGGGCGTCCCCGCCCCGGGCGCCACAGCAACCCTTCCCCCTGTCGACGCCCTCCCGCCTCTCGCCGTATGCTGGATAGTCACCGCTGCCTTCGCCCTGCTGATGCTCGCCGCCGCCTGGCGCATCGCCGCCACTAGGACGACGGGCGATATGAAGTGAATAGAGGTCGGGGTGAGAGGCCCGAGGTCAGAGAAATGCTGCACTTCGCGATTCTCTCATGACGCTCAGCTCCTCGCGCCCTGACCTCCGACCTCCCGCCTCTCCCAACCATGAACAACTCCGCCTTACCATACTGGCTCGCGCTCGCCGTTGTGCTCGCCGCCTCCTACGGCGGGTTCAAAGTCTATCAGGTCGAGCAGAACCGTCGCGCGGCGGCCATCGCCGCCGAAGAGCTTAGCCTGCCGCCGCTGACCGATTTCGAGCTCACCAAAAGCGACGGCACGCCCTTTCGCTCGGCCGACATGAAGGGCAAAGTCTGGATCGCCAGCTTCTTCTTCTCAACCTGCCCCGGCAGCTGCACGCGGCTCAACCAGAACATCAAGTACCTGTCATCGCTCGACGAAATCGCCGACGCCGACTGGGTGAGCATCACCGTCGATCCCGCCACCGACACGCTTCCCGTACTGGCCGCGAAAGCGAAGGAACTGAACGCCGATCCCGAGCGTTGGTACTTCTGCCGCGGCGAGTTCGACGAAGTTCGCCGCATCGCCCACGACTACATGAAGGTCGGCGGCGTGAGCCTCAAGGGGCATAATGACTACGCGGTGATCATCGACAAACAGGGCGAAATCGCTGGGATGTTCAACGCCGTCAGTACGAACGACTCGAAGAAAGGGATTGAAATCATCAAACGGGCGCTAGCGGAGGAGTATGTGCCGAAACAGGAAAAGGCGCCCCCGTCGCCGGTCACCGAGGTGAAGCAAGCGGAAGTCGCACTAGCCCCGGAAGGGGCGAAATGATGTAGCCGGGGGTGTAAGCCCCCGGAGAAATGCGATGCCAAGATTCAAAGCCCCGTGAGGGGCGACACTGTTCCCCTGATCGATGACGACGGCCCCATGCCCCATTCATACCTCGAACTTCCAATCAACGTCGTCATCGGGGCAGAGGAGAGGGGCGCCCTCTCGCCCCACTTGATGCTGGCCTTAGTGGGCCATCCGCTGGTCCACCTCAACGCTACCCTCAACACTCTGGCGACGCTGCTGCTCCTCTTGGGGCTATGGCAAATCAAGCGCGGTCGTGAACGCGCCCACGGCCGGGCAATGCTTACGGCACTGTTCGTCTCGGCAATGTTCCTTACCAGCTATCTTACCTATCACCTAGCCCTCGAGCTGACGGTGAAGTTCACCCATCCGGGGCCGATTAAGGCGATCTATCTCGGCATTCTCGCCTCGCATATCATCCTGGCCGTTAGCGTCCCCTTCCTGGCCATCGCCGCGACGATTTACGGCATCCGGGCGGTAGGCTGGGGGAGGGCGGCAGACCTGCCGGCGGAAGAAAAGGCCCGCAATCGGGCCAAACACCTGAAAGTCGTCCGCTGGGCCTTTCCGATCTGGCTTTACGTCTCGGTGACCGGGGTGGTGGTCTACCTGATGCTCTATCACCTCTGGCCGTCCGCCGAGTTGAATCCTACACTAGAGGTAGTTCCGCCCAGAATCGCAGCCCCCGGCTAGTCCGGCCTGCAGCCTCCGGTTCCGCCGGTGGGTAGACCCTCGCAAGGCGTCCCATGCTCAAGCGACTTTTCACCGATCACCGCTCACGCATCGCCAGTCACCTCGCCGCTTGCGGCTTCGCGCTGCTGATCGTCGCCCTCTGCGCCGACGCCGCTTCCGCCTGCCCCACCTGCCGCGAAGGCCTCGCCGAAAACGACCCCCATGGCCAATCGATGGCGGCCGGCTACTACTACAGCATCCTCTTTATGATGTCGATGCCCTTCATCATCCTCACCACGTTCGGCAGCGTTTGCTACCGCTCGGTGAAGAGGGCCCAAGCCGAACGCGACGCCGCCCAAGCCGCCACTCCCAAGTAGCCGCGTGTCAACGACCCGCCGGACCGGCGAGAAAGACGAACCACCAAGGCACGAAGGGCGCAAAGACGCGCCAAGGATGAGTGAGTAAGGGAGAGAAGTGGCACGGAGGCTGACACTGTCGCCCAACTCTTCCCTTTCCTTTGCCCGCACTTCTTCGTGTTTCTTGGTGATCTTCGTGCCTTCGTGGTCAATCTTTTGAACTCCCCGGCAGGTCAACTACTCGCTGGAGCGCTTGGTTTGTCGGCCTCCTCCCCGCGTCGCGCCTCCTCTTCATTCGGCCAAGGATCCCAGCGCTCGTCGAACGCGATCCACAATCCGCGCGCATACCGAAAAAACCAGAGCGGAAACGCGACGCTAAACGCCGTCAGCAGCACCAGTAGCTGCTTCCCGTTCAGCGTCTCGCTGAAGTAAAGCGAAAAGTAAACGATCACGACCAGCAGTGCCGTGACGCCGTAGTTGAAGTAGATCGACCCAAGCAAATACCCCGGCGCCCGGTCGAACAGCCGACCGCAATCGGGGCAGCGGGCGTTCATCGCGAACCATCCGTGAAAGATCGCCCCCCGGCCGCAGCGCGGGCAGCGGAGCCGCAGGCCCCGCAACATCGTTACCATCCCGCCGGCGGGCGGAATCGAAACGGGCCGTTTTTCGCCGCTTTCAGGCATCACCCTCTCCAAAACAGAGTTTTCACCCTACATCTGCTGCAATCGCTACGCCGTGGTTGGTCGTCAGGCGAGCAAAATGAACCGGCTGATCTCGAATTGGCGCAATAAAAGAGGTCTGCTGCGCAATTCTGAAACAGTTCCCAAGCTACCCGATAGGCGCCGTTTCGCGAGTGGCGTATCAAGCTCATCGGATTCGCGCATCACGCCGACCGCGCTCCCGGCAATCGCGGAAATCGCCCCAATTCTCGCGATATTCTCCGTCCGTCGCCAGCCGACAATTTCCTTGCGGAAATGTGCATTCTCTGGGTTTGACTCCCCTCCACCGCATCGTATCGTTGCTGAGCCGTAGGCTTTTACGCCATCGACATCCGCAACAACGACCAGCCAGCCTTGCTGCGCCTCAACGGCGCCGCCGCCAGCCGCCACTTGATCTTCGCCCTTAGAGTTTGTCCATGGACCTTCCGCTATCACTAGCCGTCACCCTATCGCGAGTCGTCTCCGACGTCGCCCTAGCGTTCGCGGCGTTCTTTGCCGGCTTCTGCGGCGCCGTTATCTACGTGCGATTCATTGCCGCCCGCAACGGCGTCCCTTCTGCGCCACGGGAAGAGGGCTGCGGCGAAATGTCGGCCAACGACGCCGCTCGCGCCAGCATGGCCGCCCAGCAATTGCGCGATTTGGCCCGCAACGTCGCGTCCGACGTCGGCGCCCACAATTCATTTGTCGAGTCGATCACCGGGCAACTTGTCGACATCGAGCAGGGCAGCGCCGAGGGAGGCGCTGTCGTCATGGACGTCGTCGCCAAGATGCTCGATGCCAACAAACGCCTGCAAAACCGCCTCGAAGACGCTGAACAGAAGATCAAGAACCAAGCGGAAGAGATTCGCAATCAGCAGTTCGAGGCCCGCACCGACGCCCTCACGCGACTGGCGAACCGCCGCGCCTTCGACACGTTCCTCGTCGAATCGACCGAACTGTTCGTCACGCACCATCAACCGTTCGCGCTGATCATGCTCGACGTCGACAACTTCAAGCAATTCAACGACGTCCACGGCCACCCGGCCGGCGACGAAGTCCTCCGCACCGTCGGCCGCACGCTCAGCCGTGCGGTGAACACTGGAGACCTCGCGTGTCGATACGGCGGCGAAGAATTCGCCGTGATCCTGTCGAACAACACGATCGCCGACGGGCAACTGGCCGCTGAGCGGATCCGCAAGGCAATCGAGGGAATGAGCGTCCAGTTCGGCGGCAACGCCCTCCGCGTCACCGCCAGCGTCGGCGTCGCCGGCTGTATGATGGGAGAGGAGCCCGCCGCCTTGGTTCGTCGGGCGGACGAAGCCGTGTATGGCGCTAAAAAGAACGGCCGCAACTGCAGCTTCTGGAACGACGGCGCCATCGCGCACCTGATCGTCATGGCCAAACCCGCCGAGTCGACGGCCAAAACGCCCGCGACCGCTGCGAAAACCTTTCCCAACCGCGCTCTGTTTGCCGACGAACTCGGCCGCCGCATCGCCGAAAGCCAGCGCTTCGGCGTGCCGCTCACGCTCGTTCACTTCCGCGTTCGCGACTACGCCGGCCTGGAGCACAACTACGGCAACGCTGTGGGGACGCTTCTGATCGACTCGCTCGCGTCGTTCGTGCAGTCCACGCTCCGCGACATGGATCTTCTCGCCCGCCTCGAAGGGGGCGAACTGATCGTGATGCTGCCGGGCAGCTCGGCCAGTGCGGCGAAGATCGTGGGCCAGCGCGTGCGGACGTCGATTTCGCTTTGCCCCGTGCCGCTGGGCGATCACCAGATCCGCCTGGAACTCGACATGGGCGTCGCCAGCGTGCAACCAGGCGAAGACGCCGGCGCCGCCATGGAAAGCGCCCGGGCCGACCTCGACGCCACCGCCGCCGCCGAGGCCCAAGAACGCCAGCAGAACGCCGAATTGGCCGCTGTTTGAGCGGTCGGCGGTTCGTGGTAGGCTGCGACGATGGCCGATCAAACGCCCCAAGCCGCCGTTCCGCCTGCCCCTCCCGCGGCTCCGCCCATTCGGATCGAACGGTCTCGAAAGCCGCAGTTCAGCTTGCGGTCGATGCTGATCGCGATGACGGCGTTCGCGGTCGTCGCCGCGTTATCGACCTTTGTCGGCGTCCTGGTCATCATTTCGATCGTCACATGGCTTGGAGTCCTGTTGGTTCCCGTTGCACTCGGCACGCTGGCTTTTTACTGCCGCGGCCCTCGTCGCACTTTCTACGCTGGAGCCTTTGTGGGCGCCGTAGGAACGCTGGTTCTCTTACGGGGCAACTTCGTCGCGCTGAGCAGTCTGTGGCAGGCCCTCGTACTCGTGTGTGCGTTGGCGATCGCTAGTTCCGCCTGCGGCATCACCGCCCTCTACACCCGACGCTTCCTAGAGCGCCGCGGCTGGCATCTCCCGCCGAGCGACGATGCAGGGTAGGGGCCTGCGAGCCGCGGGGCTCGTCCCGCGGTCTTCCATCGATCGCAGAGATGTTGTTTTTGAAATGCGCAAAAAATAAAAACCGCACATTCGCGGCGACCCCCTTGTCGGCCGACCAAGACCCCCTACAATTGCCTTTCTCGCGACCAAAACGCCTCAACTTGAGGGTTCAAACTGGCCGATGATTGGCGGTCAAAACGGTTTTGAAATTTCCAAAACCCCCTTTGACAGCCGCTCGGGAATCTCTACAATTTGGGATTCCCACCCAGTCGTGAGGGTCAGCTGGTTGCAGCTGAAATTCGCGGCCGGGTATTCGCGGCTCCCTCGCGGAGTCGCGCCGGCCTCTGGCCGGATCAGTTCTTTGACAATTTGGTGTTTTGAGCAAGAGTGGCATCTGAAACCCACTGCGAGCCGAGGGGCTTGTCCCCGCGGTTTTTGCATTTGGGTCTCCTTTGCCTTAGACAACGAAGATCAAGCGTTACTCAAGAGGTGATCTGTCAGCTCGTCGGGTCTTTTTCGGCCCCGGCAAGCGACGCAGGTCGACTTCTTTGTAGCAGCATTTGTCTTAGCTCAAGAATCCCTGGTTCGCTTTGGCGAGTCAGCTGTTCGAGAGCGTTCGATAAATGTGGCCAAGCTACAAAGGGCGTATGGGGGATGTCTTGGCATCAGAAGGCGATGAAGGGCGTGGAAGTCTGCGAAAAGCTCGGGGGAGTTGACAAACAAATGATGATCC
>JBGSMO010000407.1:0-2351 GCA_041740115.1 Pirellulales bacterium | reverse complement strand
CGCGCTCACCGAAGCGACGTTCGCGCTCGCCTTCGGCAGGCGCCGCTGGCTCGGCTGCCGGGGGCTGATCTGCGGGCTTGTCGGCGACTGGTACTTCAGCGGCCGTTTGCTGGACGGCGTCGTCGGGGAGTTTGCCGGTGTCGACGGCAGTGAGGATGAAGACGCGATTTTCCCAGACGATGGGGCTCGCGCTGCCGCGGCCGGGGATCTCGGTTTTCCACTTGATGTTGGTTTCGGGATCCCACTTCAGCGGCGGCGTCGCGGCGGGAGCCACGCCGGTCATTTCGGGGCCGCGCCATTGGGGCCAATTGCCATCGGCGGCGTCGAGGGCGAAGGCCGACGCCGTGAAGGAGGCGGCCAACAGGGCGGTGAGCGGAACGAGTTTCGGCGTCATAATGAACTCGATGATGGAGTTAAGATGCGTGGTTTGGGTCGTTGAGTGAAAGTCGCTAGCATCTCCAGCCGACAGGTGTCGCCTATCTCATTTTTAGCGACAGTTAGCCTGGTCTCGGCAAGTTAAGCTTCGTCGTCGTCTTGTAACTCTTGGATTTGACAGGAGTTGTGGACGATCAATCTCGCCGATCTAGGCGTCGCCTCACGTGTCGCCTGTCGCGTGCCGTTGTCGTGTCGTGTCTCGTGTTGCGGATGGCGTTATGTCCGGCGTGGTTGCGACGAATGGGACGCGGATGAACGCGGATTTGGCGGACGTTCGCGGATTGAATACGAGGGTAGTTCTTGGCTCATTCTCTTCTTTTGATCCGTGTGAGTCCGTTCAATCAGTGTAGATCCGCGTCCTATTCTTTTCTTTCTTCTTCCAAGCCTTTTCCGTGCCGCTCCGGCGGGTCGTTGACCCGCGGCTACTTGGGGCGCGCATTATCTCGCGTTGGGGGGCCGAAAGCTACGATTATTTTTGGCCGCCCCGCCGGGGCGGAGTGAATGTTTCGGTGTGAGAAGCAACACCGGCGCTGGAGAGAAGTTTCGCTGGGGCGAATGCGGGCGCGCGGAGTGGATCGCGTTGGGGCGGGGGGGGACTGGTCGCTTAAGCGACCTGTCCGAGGGGGCGTTGGGGCCGAGAGCGTTAGGTCAGGTTCAGGCCGCGGGTGCTGTCGCCGAAGGATTCGGTGGGGATGTTCAGCGCGTTCAGGACGGGGACGTAGAGATTGCAGAGGGGCGTGTTCTTTTCGCTCGCAATGTGGCGGCCCGTGTTGAACTGGTTGCCGCCGCGGCCGCCTAGAAGGATCGGCAGGTTGTTGGGGTCGTGGGCATTGCCGTCGCTGAGGCCGGAGCCGCAGACGATCATGCTGTTATCGAGGAGGGTCCCCTCCCCTTCGCGGATGTTGCGGAGTCGCTCGAGGATGTAGACGAACTGCTCGACGTGCCAGCGGTTGATCTTGCTGTACTGTTCGATCGCGGCGGCCTGGCTTTGGTGGTGCGACAGTTCGTGGTGTCCGCCGTGGACGCCGTCGATCAGCTGCGAGAAGTTCTTGTTCGAGACGCTGTTGGCGAACATGAACGTGCTGAGCCGCGTCGTGTCGGTCCAGAAGGCGAGCACGATCAGGTCGAGCATCAGGCGAACATGCTCTTGGTGATCTTCGGAGCCGGTGACCGCGGGCTCGTCGGGATGATTGGGGGCCGTGCTGGGGCGCCACTCGCGCGGGTCGGGTTGCGCGTGGAACGAGAGGCGGCGTTCGACGTTGCGGACGGCGTCCATATATTCGTCGAGCTTGAACTGGTCGTCGCGGCCGAGCTTGCGGCGGAGCGAGCGGGCGTCTTCGAGGGCCATGTCGAGGAGGCTTTGGGCGTCGTCGCGCTCGGGGCCGGCGCTAAGCGGCAAGCCGCTGTTGTCTTTGGCGCCGAAGAGGCGTTGGTAGGCGGCGCGGGGATTGATCTCGCGGGCCATCGGCACGTCGGCGGCGCGCCAAGAGATGAACGAACCATAGAGTCGCGTGAAGCCGACGTTGCTGTCGATGCCGCTGATGACGGGGTCGATGGCGAGTTCGAGCGACGGCAGCGGCGTCTGCTGGCCGATGCGGCTGGCGGCGAACTGGTCGAGCGATTGGCCGCCGACGCTCAGTTCGCTGCCGGTCGTCTTCGCGACGGGGAAGCCGGTGAGGAAGTTAGCCGTCTTGGCGTAGTGGCCGTCGCCCTGGCGGCTGTTCGGCTTGTCGAGGCCGGAGAGGACGAGGACTTCGCTCTTCACCGGGGCGAGGGGCGTGAGGGAGAAGGGAAGTTCGTAGTCGGGGCCCGTCTGTTTGGGGACCCAGTTGTCCATGAACGCGCCGTTGGGGAAGTAGAGGGCGGCGAAGCGCGTCGGCGTCGCGGCGCTGGCGCCCGAATCGCTCGCGCGGGCG
>JBGSMO010000400.1:0-8677 GCA_041740115.1 Pirellulales bacterium | reverse complement strand
GCGTAGTCGGTTGTCGGGGCCGGCTCGGTGGGGGCGCCGGGGTCGGGACGACGCGGCTCGCTGGCGGCGGTTTCTGCAGCGGGAGTGGGGGCTGCGGCCGTTTCGGCGTAGGGGTTAGCTTGGGCGACTTGCCCGAGGCAGGCCAGGGTCATCCCGGCGAGAAGCAACCTCATCGTGTGAATCCTCCGTCGTGAGTCGGCGCGAACTGCGCGGGTAGGCTCGGTGGGCGGGTGGTTCGCATTGGGAAAAAGGGAGCGATTTCCCGGAAAGGCGAAGGTAATAGGGTCGCACGGGAGGGGGCTTGAGTCAATCGTTTGAGCGGGAGGCAGCGGAGGCGAATTGGGCATCGAGGGGGCGTAGTTGGTCGAAACGAGGAGGAGTAGGGGGTTTGCGTGGGGCAGTCTGATTGCTATTCGATTGGTGGCACGCGCTAAGCCGCGAGCGGCTGGGGAGTTGTGTCGTGTCCTGTCGCGTCGTCAGGTGGCGAGAATGCGATTTTGGGCGACAGCACGACACGAGGCCTAACTTATTGTGCTTGTTGTGGTTGCGGCATTTTCTTAAAGGACGACAGCAACCTTGAGGCGACAGTTGGAGCGACAGCGGCCTGCGTCATAGCTTCGATCTACGGTCGCGAGAATTGGATCTTCATCTGAAGGCTCATGCGGTCCAGGCGGGATTCGCGCACAGTTCGACCTTCGCGGGCCGCGCTTAGGCAGCGGCGAGAGAGGGATATTTAGTTGCCAAAGAGAAGAAGTATACGGACGTTCATTATTGCGGATCGGGTGGCCAATTGCAAGTCGCTAGATTTTAGATTTAATGGGCAGCTGCCCGCGACGTAAGCGGCACTGGATATCGGTACGATTGGACCGCTGGTTAGGGCGATGCGCTTTGTGGAGTCATGGATGCTATAACAGCCCGCGTACTTTGAAATCGACCTCCGCGCGAGCTTGAATCACGACATCCACCGACGTTCAACGCGTTGAAGCGGGTGTTTATTTATCCGCTGGAGGCATAAGCGGAACCTTCGAGGGCAGAGTGATGACTGACGGTCAAGATATCTCTGGCGTTGAAGAACAACAAACGTGGCCCGGCACGACGCTGACAGAACTTCTACGTCTCCACGAAGGTAGACTGACCAGTCCGGCGGAAAACTTTTCGGCCGAGAGCGCCCTGGCACGCTATTTTGAGATTCGTTGGATGAAAGCGAGAGCCTTGGTCGCCAGGCGTGACGAGTATTTCATTGACGGCGAACCGGTAGCTTGGCGATATACGCTGAAGGGAGCGCTGAAGTTTTATCTGGCGGCAACTTGGATCCGACCGCTCTCCAGGTTCGCGCGTGCCTTCGGCCTGCGTTCAAGATGAATCCGTAGTTGGCGGCGTCAATCGGCTAATCAAAGGGCATTTGTCGCCCCTCGGCAAGCGGCGCTAAGCGTCGTCCTATGTCGTGTTACCCCCCGGCGGAGCCGGGGCTGCAAAATCGGTGGCTAACGGCGCGGATTTGCGGGTTTGCGGATGACGATCTCCACGTCGTTCTGCTGCTTGGGGCCGGGGGTGGTGCGGCCGTTGGCGATGGATTCATTGAGCTCGTGCGTGAGGCGGGCGACGACTTCGGGGTGATCGGCGGCGACGTTTTGTTGTTCGCCGGGGTCGTGGGCGAGGTCGTAGAATTGGTCGGGAGGAAGCTTGCGCGAGGCGGCCTGGGGTTCGCGCGGTTCGCTCCAGCCGCCGGAGCCGGCGCAGAGTTCGAGCTTCCACTGGACGTCGCGGATGGCGAAGTAGCCGTCGGCCGATTGTTGGATGGCGTGTTGGCGGACGGGGCGGTCGTCGCCTTGGAGGATGGGGAGGATGCTGACCGAATCGACGGCGGCTTCTGCCGGCAGTTTTTCGTCGAGCAGGTCGGCGACGGTGGCGAAGAGATCGACTTGGCCGACGAGTTGCGACGACTCGGCGTTCGCAGCGACGACGCCGGGCCAGCGGACGAGGAAGGGGATGCGATGGCCCCCTTCCCAGACGTCGGACTTATAGCCGCGGAAGTTGGCGCTGGGGTAGTGGCCCTGCTGCTCGAGATGTTCGGGCTTCACGTAGGGGGCGAAGCCATTGTCGCTGGTGAGGATGACGAGCGTGCGATCGCGCTGGCCGGCGTCGTCGATCGCTTGGAGGACTTCGCCGATGGCGGCGTCGGTTTGCATGACGAAATCGGCGTACTCGCCGAGGCCGCTGCGGCCTTGCCACTCGGGGGTGGGAACGAGCGGCGTGTGGGGAGAAGCGAGCGGGAGATAGAGGAAGTAGGGCTGGTCTGATTTGCCGGCTTGGTGCGACTGAACGAACTCGATCGCTTTGGCGGTGAGCGCTGGGAGGACGTCGACCGCCTCGAAGCTGGGGGCGGCGGGGCCGGATCGCATGAAGGTTTTCGTCGCCGTGGGGGCTGCGGGGAAACGGTCGTCGTCGATCCAGGCGAACGGCGGCATGTCGAGAGACGCGGCGATGCCGTAGAAATGGTCGAAGCCATGCTGCAGCGGGCCATCGGCGATGGGCGACGTGAACTGGTCGGGGCCGAACTCCAGGCCGAGATGCCATTTGCCGATGCAAGCGGCATCGTAGTCTTGCTGCTTCAGTAGCGTGGCGACCGTGTGCTGGTTGGGGGCGAGCAATGGTTCGGACATGCCGTTGAGGACGCCCGATTGGAGACGGCTGCGCCAGGCGTAGCGACCGGTGAGCAGGCTGTAGCGGCTGGGGGTGCAGACGGAGCAGGAGGAGTGGGCGTCGGTGAAGCGCATGCCGTCGGCGGCGAGACGGTCGATGTTCGGCGTGTGGATTTTGCCGCGCTGAGGGTTGAGGACTTGGACGTCGCCGTAGCCGAGATCGTCGCAGAGGATGACGACGATGTTGGGGCGGGTAGGGGCATCGGCAGCGGCAACGTTTGCTGCGCCGACGAGAGCTAGGATCGCGAGGCTATGGAAAAGACGGGGCATGGCCGTACTCCGAAGCATAAAACCGAGTCTCCGCTAGAGATTGCAGCGCGTCAATGCCTAGGAGTTCCGCCCATGTTATTCTGGTGATGAGTGTCCGAGTCACATTCTTCTTCAATGATGAACTGGAGTCGCTAATGTCTGTGGGAAATCTGTGGAGTTGCTGCATGGCGGCGCTGGCCTGCATCATCGCGGCCGGACCTGTTAGTGAAGGGGCGGTGCTGACCGGAACGTTCGTCGACTGGCAGGAGGGAGGCATCCGGCAGGTGGGGGACGGCGTCAATCACGTGAGCATGCGGTGGTCGATCAATACGCAACACTTCGGCTGGTTTTACGGGCGAGACTTGCTCATCGATAGCGACGTGGCCTACGCGCCGGGGGTGCGTTCCATCAATCAAATCACCAGCGCGTCGTCACTGCCATTTACGCGTCAAGCGATTGGGCCGTACGGCGACGCTGCGGCAGCTGCCGACGGAGTCGGCGATTTCATCGTGTGGCGTCATGCAACGTCAGGACACATGGCGGTGTTGAGGATCGACGATATTGACACTGGGTTGGATACCGGACCGAATCTCGGTCACGACGACGACCTGCTGCAAGGACGTTGGTGGTATCAGACCGACGGCAGCGGCGATTTTTCTTCAGTCCCGGAGCCAAGCACTGGCGTGCTCATAGCCTTGGCGAGCGTGGCAGGCGATTGGAAAGTGCGGCGCGGCACGACTCGCGGTAGAGTCGCTTGATGTAGCGCAATGCCGACGCGAGAGGGGGCGTCCGGAAGATCCATCGCACTTCGAACGCCCCGTGCGGGTGATTACCGCCGAGGACGGCGGGGAGGACTTTGGCGACGACTTTGCGCGACGCCTCGGGGCCACGGGTGATCACTTTGCCGTACCTAGCGCGTGAGCTTAGCTCTAGGGTCGCAGCAGACCAAGATGTTGAGCGCTAGGCCGGTAATGCGGGCAACGAAGAAGGGGCGGCCACTCGGCGCCGCTACGTTGGCTTCGGCACGGCTGCTTGGGTAAACCAGCTGGCGCCGACGGCGAGCGGGCTCAGGATGGCCAAGCCAATGAGGCCGTAGGCGAATTGTCTCGTCGGATCGGCAGTCATGAAGAAGACGAGCGCGGCGTTGATTGCGTTGAGCACCAAGTAGTTTTGGAGGGCGACTTTCCAGAAGTGCGCAGCGCCGAGTTGGCGGTGGGCGAGCGTTGAGACGGCGAGGAGGAAGCCGAGGGCGAGGCTGATCACCGCGCCGATGGCCGCGAGCAGTAGGGCCCAAGGACTGATGCTAAGCGCGAGTCCCGCCATGAAGCTGCCGATAGTGCCGACCGAAACTGTGGCAGCGACAATGCGGCGGAACAATGGGTTGCGGAAAATGGGTTGCATGGCAAGCTCCGACAGCTAGGGCGTGCGCGGCGGCAAAAAATACTTCTCGACAAGCTTAGCTCGCCCCATGGGGAACCTCGAGAAGGTTGAAAAGCCTCTTTTTTTCGGGCGATTGACGTTATTTCTGCGTAGCGTACGCGCGAAAAGAGGGGGAAGGCGGCGCCCCCCTTGAGGCGGGGTTGACCAGCAGTCAACCGATGAATGTCGATTAACCCCTGTTCTGCCCATGCGGTTATTTGATATACCGGCGGTTCGGCCAAACGCCACATCGGAAATGTTATCACGTGGCTTTCTGCGTGAATTGGCTGTAACGCGAGGCGTTTTTCAACGCTTCGCGATCACCGGCGCAAGCTCAACGTGCGCCGTTGCTGCGAACTGCGGACTCCACCTCGTGGAAAGGAGTCCGCACAGAGCGGCGTCTCGTGCGCCGCGGCATCCATTCGCTCAACATGGTAACCGGAGGAGACGGCAGATGAATTGTCAATTGAAATCAAGCGGCGTCTTGCTCATGGCGCTAGGCAGCCTTGCGACGAGCGGGCGCGCCGCGGAGAGTTCGTCGGACGGCCAAGCAGCCAAACCGAATAACGTCGTCGCTGCCGCAGCGGCGATGTACCCGGGGTACGAGGGGTACGCGCGGAAAGTGACGACCGACTCCGCCGAGGCGCAGGGGTGGTTCGATCAGGGAATTCAGCTGCTGTACGGGTTCAATCACGACGAGGCGATTCGCTCGTTCGAGAAAGCGGCGGAGGTCGATCCGACATGCGCGATGGCGTGGTGGGGATCGGCCTACGCGCGGGGGCTCCATATTAACAATCCCCAAATGGGAGAGGAGCAGAGTCTACTTGCCTACGAAGCGGCGCAAAAAGGGTTGGCGGCGCTGGATGACGAATCGGCGCTGGAACGAGCGCTTGTCGAAGCGGTGAGCCAGCGCTACGCGTGGCCGGCGCCGGAAGATCGGGCTCCGCTGGATGAGGCGTACGCCGCGGCGATGGAAAAGACATGGCATGCGTTTCCCGACGACGCCGATGCGGCGGCGTTGTACGCCGAGTCGTTGATGAATTTGCAACCGTGGGATTTGTGGACGGGCGACGGGGCGCCGAAGGGGCGGACGCTAGAAATTGTCGGCGTACTGGAGCGGACGCTCGCCAAGTCGCCGGAGCATCCGGGGGCGAATCACTTTTACATTCACGCGATCGAGGCGTCGCCTTGGCCCGAGCGGGGAATCGACGCCGCGGAACGACTGCAAGCGCTCGTGCCGGGCTCGGGGCATTTGGTTCACATGCCGTCGCATATTTACATTCGGACCGGGCGCTACGCCGACGCGGCCGACGCGAACCAGCGAGCCATCGCGGCCGACGAGGCTTACTTTTCGAGGTCGCCGGCGCCCGATTTCTACAGCCTGTACTTTATGCACAACATCCACTTCCTCGCCTACTCGGCAATGATGGAGGGGCGTTACGAGACGGCGCTGGCTGCGGCGCGAAAGATTGAAAAGACCATTCCGCCGACGTTCTTGAAAGAGTACGTGACGCTGGCCGACGGGTTCACGCCGACGTCGTTGCACGTGATGATCCGCTTCGGAAAATGGAAAGACATTCTTGCCGAGCCGGAGCCAGAGGATTGGCGGTTGGTCAGCCGCGCCGAGCGCGCGTTTGCTCGCTCGTTGGCGTTCTCGGCGCTCGGGCAAACCGAAGAGGCTCGGAGCGAAATCGAAACGCTGAAAAAAGTCGCCGCGGAACTGACCGACGAGTGGAAGGTCGGCAATAACGCCGCGAGCGATGTAATGGCCGTGGCGCTCGCCATGGCCGAGGGCGAAGCGTCGTATCGCGAGGGCGACTCGGACAGGGCGTTCGCCCGATTGCGCGAAGCCGTGGCACTCGAAGAAGGCCTGACGTATGACGAGCCGCCCGGTTGGATGCAACCGGTGCGGCATGCATTGGGGGCGCTACTGCTGGCGGACGGTCGTGCGAACGAGGCGGAAGAAGTCTACCGCGAGGATCTGGTGCGGCATCCTAACAACGCATGGTCGTTGTTGGGGTTGCGGCAGTCGCTGCAGCAGCAGGAAAAGCAGGCCGCAGCGGAGGAACTGCGGCCCGCGGTCGAGGCGGCCTGGTCGCGGGCCGACGTCTCGCCGGCGGCGAGTTGCTACTGCCATCCCGATGCGCTAGCGGAACAAGGCACGGTGGCGGAGTGCTGCGAGAAAGGGGATGACTAGCGGAACTCGCGACGCGCGGACTCGCTATTGGCCGTTCGGCTCGGAGTAGCCATTCGATGTGAACTAGCGAGACGTCGTCGACGCCGCCCGCGAAGTCGATTCGGCCAGCGCGTGCAGAATCCTGCCATTGAGGCCGGCTTCCGGGAGAGTCTAGGCGAGCTCCATGCTCCGCTTAGAGTTCCCCGGAAGCGTGAAGGCGCTGGCGTCGGTCGCGGCGAATGCTATTCTTTGGTTCGGAACCAGGCGCCCCCGACCGGAGAAGACACGATTTATGCTCACGATCGATCCGCTTCAGGAACTTCAACTACGCTTGGTGCCGCTGCGGGCGACGTTGCTGGAGCATCCGCTCTATCGGCGGATCGACGGGGCGGCGGCGCTGCGGACGTTCATGGAGCACCATGTGTTCGCGGTGTGGGATTTCATGTCGCTGCTGAAGGGTTTGCAGAAGCAGTTGACTTGCGTTGAGATTCCTTGGCGGCCGGCGCGCGACGGTGCGGCGGCGCGGTTGGTGAACGAGATCGTACTCGGCGAAGAGAGCGACGAAGATGGCGAAGGAGGATTCGCCAGCCACTACGAGTTGTACCTCCGCGCGATGAAGGAGGCGGGGGCGAAGACGGACTCGATCGAGACATTCGTGGCGCGCATCGACGAAGGGGCGGGACTGGAGACGGCTCTAGAGGAGGCGAAGGTGCCGGCGGCAGCGGCGCAGTTCGTCGAAGAGACGTTTCACACGGTCGAGCAAGGGAGTTTGAGCGGTCTTGCGGCGACGTTTACCTTTGGTCGCGAGGACCTATTGCCGGGCGTGTTTAAGAAAATTGTGGAGCAGGTTAACTCGACCTCCGGCGGATTTGGGCGGTTTCAATATTATCTGAACCGGCATATCCAGCTCGACGGCGACATCCATGGACCGATGGCGACGCGGCTGGTGCGATCGCTCTGCGGCGACGAGCCGGAGCGGTGGCGGCAGGCGGAAGCGGGGGCGATGGGGGCGCTGCGGGCGCGAGTGGCGCTGTGGGATGGAATGCTGGCGGCGGTGGCCGGGTGATCTGAAATTTGAGACCTCAAATTTCAGACCCGATGCTTACTCTTCGAAGCCTTCTTCAAACGCTTGCGTTTGGTAGATCGGCAGCAGGCGGTAGTAGACTTCGAGCGTCATGCAGTTGAGGGCGGTGGCGTAAAGCCTGCCCCCTTTGGCCTTGCCGTGGTCGCCATTGCCGGGGGCCCAGCTTCCCTTGGCTTCCCCTTGCGCGTGTTGACTGGCGACTAGCATGTCGCGCATCGCGGTGTTCCACTTCTTCCAGAGATCGCCTTTGCCGCTGGTGTATTGGAAGATCACCTGGGTGGCGTAGTAGTTGAAGTAAGCGTCGGTTTTCGAGGGGCCGAGCTTGGCGAGCCGTTCGACGCCGCGGCCGAGGACTTCGTTTTCGCGGTCGACGCCAAGGTACATTCGGCAGAGGAGGCCGATGGCCGTGGTGGCGGGGCGGAACTGGGATGGTTCTTGCTCGTAGGAATAGGCCTCGCCGTCGTCGAGCTGCACTAAGTCGAGGAAGTAGCTTGCCTTGGCAGGAACGACCGGCGGGACGAGGAGGTCGGCGAGATAGCCGCTTTTCAAAGCGCCGACTTGCCAGCCCATCACCGAGGTGTCGCCGCGCTGGCGGGGCTGGTAGCGCCAACCGCCGCCGTCGGGGTCTTGGGCGTAGCAGATAAAGTTGAGGGCCGCCTGCGCGGGGAGGCGGAGCGACTCGTCGCCGGTCATCGCGTAGGCTTCGCAGAGGGCCATCGACGCGATGCCGTGGGAGTACATTTCGCCGCCGTCGATGAACGAACCGCCGTTGCGGGTCGGCTCCATCATCATCACGAGCGCTCGCACGCCGCGATCAACAACGCGCTTGTGGGCGCCTTCGAGCGGCGTGTGACCGGCGCCAAGAAACGGCAAAAGCGCCAGGCCGGTGGCGCCTTTGACGCCGGTGACGAGGTTGCCCGGCTGGTCGCATTCGGGGCCGCACTCTTCGTGGCGGTGGTCGAAGCTCCAGTAGCCGTCGGCGTGCTGATGGCGGGCGAGCCAATTGAGCGACTCTTCAACCGACTTCTCGCTTTGAGTGGTCCCGCC
>JBGSMO010000395.1:0-2458 GCA_041740115.1 Pirellulales bacterium | reverse complement strand
TTCCAGTCGGTCCAGCCGTTGCGCCAGACCCAGCTATCGGCGGAGACGCGTCCCTCGGCGATCCATTGAGCGAAGACTTCGTCGCTCGCGGGACCGAACTGACCGCCGCTTGCCGGGCGGATGTACCAAGCGGTCGGCTCGGGTGGGGTTGGCGGCGGCGTGGACGACGATTGCGTGAGCGGCGGCGGGGTGGCCGCAGAGATGGTCGATGGCGCGGCTGGAGCGTTGACCACGACCGTCGAACTGGTCGCGACGCCGTTATCCGCGGCGACGCGCTCGCCGCTGAAGCTGGGGACGATGAACTTCGCCCCGCACTCGGGGCAAATGCCCCGCTTGCCGGCCAGTTCAGTCTTCACATGAAGTTTGTGCCCCGCGGGGCACTCAAACCGCACGCCCATGCCACTTTCCGTTCAGTCGATGGACCGGGACGCACCAGCGTGCCCGTCGCCTACTGCCAGTCTATCCAGGCCGCGGCGCAGGGCCAACCGGCGGCGACCGCCACCAAACACCCGGAATTACCGCCCCAGACGGCCACGCCGGCAGAAAGCTATAGTGTGGCAACCCTGCAGCGCGGCTCAACGAGCCGCCGGTGCGGCCTACGGAAAGGCGAACCACCAAGACACGAAGGACACGAAGGCGCACCAAGAAATGCAAGGATAGAAGAGAGATTGCGACGACTCCGGTCGCCTAAACCCTCTTTGCATTTCTTCGTGCCTACTTGGTGTCTTTGTGTTTTGGTGGTTAGTCTTCTCAACTTCGCTCCGGCGGGTCGTTGACCCGCGGCTACTTTCCCGCCTCCCGCCTCCGACATTCCTCCGCCATGTCCACCCTCGAAATAATCCTTTTGGCGGTCGTCCAGGGTCTCACTGAGTTCCTCCCCGTGAGCAGTTCGGGCCACTTGGTCGTCGCGAACGCCCTCTTGGACTCGTTCGGCGCCGACCCCGCGCGCGATCTGATCGAAGTCTCGGTCGTCCTCCATCTCGGCACGCTCGCCGCGGTGCTGGTCTTCTACCGCCGTGAAATCATTCGCCTGTTGGCGAGCGACCGCCGAGCGATCTGGCCGCTGATCATCGCGACGATCCCCGCCGGCGTCATCGGCCTTTACATCGAGAAGGGGCTTCCCGAAGCGACTAAGGACGTCATCCTCGAAAGCCCGCTTGTTGCCGGACTGATGTTTCTCGTGACCGCTGCGGGGCTCTGGTGGGTAGCGCGACGTCCGCAAGGAGAGCTCAGCTACACCGAACTCCGCCCGCGACAGGCGCTCGCGATCGGCTTTCTCCAGGCCTTCGCCATTCTCCCCGGCATCTCGCGCAGCGGCTCGACGATCGTTGGCGGACTCGGCGTGGGACTCACCCGCGAGGCTGCGGCCGCATTTTCGTTTCTCATGGCAATACCGGTCATCGGCGGCGCCGGACTGCTGAAAATCAAAGACGCCGTCGATAGTGGGACTACGAGCACGCCTATTCCCACGCTCGCCCTTGGCTTTGTCGTCTCGATGCTCGTCGGCCTCGCCGCCCTCTGGGTCCTGCTAAGAATGCTCCGCCGCGGCCGGCTTGAGCTCTTCGTCTATTACCTCGTGCCGCTAGGAATCGCCGTCACCAGTTGGCAACTCCTCAAGTAGGCTGGGGCAACGAGCCGCCGGAGCAGCCAATACGGGGATTGAACCGCCAAGGACGCCAAGAGCGCCAAGGAAATGCATTTGAAATTGAACCACGACGACACGACGAGCACGACGATGGGGAAATGTAGTGGTCTACAAATGAGCTAACGCCATTTGCTGAAATCCCTTCATCCTCTGCTGCATTTCCGTCGTGTCCTTCGTGCCGTCGTGGTCGGTCCCCGTCTTCCCTTAGCGCTCTTGGCGTCCTTGGCGGTTAATCTTCTTTCTTACCGCTCCGGCGGCTCGTTGAGCCGCGGCTCCCTGCCACGTTGGCAGGCCTCTCTCGCACTTCTCCCGGACCGGCGTCGGCGTCTCGCCATTCTGGCAGGACCTCAACTTTGCACTGAAACCGCATAACTCTTTTTCCACAAGCACCTTACGCCAATCGGCCCGATTGGCGCGGAGCTTGCATTCGAACCATCCGCCAGCGGAGAGGCTGCGCTGACGGCGGCGATTCACCCTCTTTGGAGGGTTTCAACCCGTCGGCCCCTCCCCCAGCCGTCGCCTATCCGTCACACTGATGGGCTGCGCTCGCTGGAAGACCGCCGCCATGAAGGCGGCCGCTCGCCATGAGAGCCACGAAGACACCGTATTCAACCCCCGCACTGCAGCCCGTCACGGGTCGCCGCGGGATATTCGCACACAGGCATTTTCACACGCATCGGAGGTTCGTTACCCATGGCAACCGCCACGAAGAAGAAGGCTAAGGTCACGCTGCAACCCCTCGGCGACAAGGTCGTCGTCGAACGCGAGGAATCGCAGACCAAGACCGCCGGCGGCATCGTCCTGCCCGATTCG
>JBGSMO010000391.1:0-21757 GCA_041740115.1 Pirellulales bacterium | reverse complement strand
GGCGGCGGGGCGGCCGGTCCGCGCCGCAGCGAGATGTATGGCTTCGGCGGCGAAGCTGGGGTTGTCGCGGCGGCGCGCGCAGCGGGACAGGCGACCAATGCCCCCGCACCGACGGTGACGCTCAAATTGGCTAAGCCGGACGGAGCGCTGCGATTCCAAGAGTTACTGGCGGAAAGCGAGATCGAACCCGCGGACGAAGTCGATCGGCAGCAGGACGTTGTCGGCGAACAGGCTCAGCGGTTCTCGCGGAACGAAGGCGCCGACATGCTGGCGGAGGAAGCGAAGCTCGATGCGGCGGAGCAACGCGACGCAGCGGATCAAGATCAACTGGTTCGCTCGCGCTACTTCTTCTCTTCTGAGTTGCTGCCCGAAGGGGGCGTTTCCGAAGCTGATAACAGCCTCGGCGTTGAGCTTCGGGGCGGCGGAACGATGAAGCAGGGTCTTGAGAATCGCGTGTGGGTCGAAGCGACGCCGGCGCAGATGGACGCGCTCTTTGAGAAGTGCCGCAGCGCGAAGGATGCATTCGCGGCTGTGAAAGCTGACGAAGATCTGCCGCTGGCGAAGCGGGCGGCGAGCCTCTCGGCCAAATTGGAAATGAAGCGGCAGTTGCTTAAGGAATCGACGCTAGAATCTAGCAGCATCGCGAACGAGCCGCGGGAGCGGGTGTTGTTCGTGCTCGAACCGCCCGCGGAACAGCCGGCGACGGAAGCCGCTGAAGCGGCGCCGGCGAAGTGAGCAATCAACGTAGCGCGGTTCGCGAGCCGCCTGTTCTCTCTTTGCTGCGAGCGTTCACTTCAAGCTCGTGCGGCAATCGGCTAGACTGGGCGATCAGTCGACGTGCCTCTGAAAGCGCCTCGACCGGGCTCGCGCCAAGATCTCTTTGGCGACGGCCCGGTTCCCACCGCCACCGCACCGTAGGTTTATCATGGCAGACGTGACAATTCGCATGCGTCCCAATGGTCCGTTCCTTGTCGAGGGGCCGTTTACATTACTCGATTCGCAGGGACGTGAGTTCAAGCTCGATCCGGCGAAGCCCGCCTACGCCCTCTGCCGCTGCGGCCACTCGGCGAAGAAGCCGTTTTGCGACGGGACGCATAAGAGCTGCGACTTTGCTTCGGACGAGCAGGCGCCAGAGTTGGCGTAGTTGTGAGCTTGGGGGCGCGAGTCGCAAGCTCCTCGTCATTCTGAGCGGAGCGAAGAATCTAGCGCCGTGTGTGGGGCCAGATCCTTCGCTCCCGCTCAGGATGACAATTTCTGCGCCGTCGCCATCGACAGCTTATCCCCCGCGTCGATGCGAATCTTTGTCGATTGTCGCGATCAGCGCGGGGCGCCGGACTCGCGAAGATTGCGGCGAATAACGGTGTTGCCGTCGCGGCGCGCCGGAACTCACCTCTTTTCCGCATCGGCGCCCCTTACGCCTTGTGGTTCTAGCCCTTGCTAGCGTGATAGAATCCGCGGCCCCGGCGAGGCGAGCGCTTCGTCGGCGTATGGGATGATCACGCTGCAAGGAGCGATTTGCATGGCCGCCGAAAAGAAGAAGTCTCTCGCCGCTGACGTAGAAGGTTCATCATCGACGGCGCTTGCCGCTGACGATGCGGCGGGACGCTTCGTCGGCCAGTGGAATCGCCTCGTCAGCACGACCAATTGGGAGAAGGGACGCATCATCTGCGAATGGCGCGAGGCGTTGATCGCCGACGACGCCGCGGTGACGGAGTACTCTGACGAAGCGTGGTCGCAGTTGGTCGGCCGGGTGACGAGTCAGCATGTCGGCCGGCTGCGCCGCGTGTTCCAGCGGTTTGGCGATGCGTTCGATCAGTATCAGGGCCTCTTCTGGAGCCACTTTCAAGCGTCGATCGATTGGGAAGACGCCGAAATGTGGCTCGAAGGGGCGATCCACAACGGCTGGTCGGTCTCGCAGATGCGCGGCCAGCGTTGGGAAACCGTCGGCAAGCCGGGCGAGACGATGCCGACCGACGACGCCGAAGCAGCGGGCGACGATGAAGACGCTCCGTGGCTCGGCGAGGACGAGTCGGAGATGGCGGCTCGCGAAGGCGCCGTTACGGGCGAGTCGGCGGAGGTGAAGTCGGTCGAAGGCGCTGCGAAGCGAACGAAAGAAGAGTCGGACGACGAAGAAGGCGAAGAGGCCGAATCGCACTCGGGCGGATCGAGCTCGTCGTACGACGACGAAGCGCCGCAGAGCCCGAAGAAGGCCCGCAGCCGCTTGAGCGTCGAAGTCGGCGACCTGCCCGACGACATTGCCGATGCGTTCGAGCAGTTCAAGCTGGCGATCATCACGCAGCGTCGGCTGGAGTGGGCCGAGACGACGCCGGACGCGGTGATCGAGTGCCTCGACGCGCTGCGGCAACTGACGCTCGCGCCGCTGGATGCGTAGGTCGAATCAGTTGAGATTGATGAGCGCTAAGCCGCGGAGCGTTTGCTTCGCGGCTTTTTTTGTTGGCGGCGAGGACCAACTACTTCAGCCCCCGGCTCCGCCGGGGGGTAGCGCGCCGCAAGACGTCGCGGCATGGTGACCGACCCCCCGGCGGAGCCGGGGGCTGCAATGCTACATCGTACTTGCCGCATACTGCTCGGCGTAGTCGAGCGTCCATTGCTCGATCAGATTGCGGAAGGCGTCGAGGTCGGCGTCTTTCAGCAACTGGTAGTGATTGCGGTTAAAGTTCTCCTTATTCCGCACGGCGCCTTTGGCGAGCACCTCGAGCACATGGTATTGGTTGTGGGGGCTCACGAGGATCTCCAGCCGGCTGAAGTAGTTCTCGCGCCGGCCGCCGCTCATGCCGAAGTCGTCGCGCCGCACGGCGCCCCCCCAGCCCTTGTCGGTGACGACCGACTCGTAGTTGAAGCCGGGGAAGTTCTCGGCAAGCTGCTTGAGGCAGTTCTCGATGTGGTCGTTCAGCACCAGCCGGTAGTTCGAATGGAGCCGGCGGCACTCCTCTTCGCTAAGGGCCTTGGCGGCCTGAGCCTGTGCTTCGGCGTCGCGGGCCTGCTGGCCGCGGACGGTGGCGCGTTGGAGTCGTTCGCGGAAGTCCATGGAAGGGGGAAGGGCGATGGTGGAAGGGGGAAGGGAATTCGGGCGCCGACTCCGCCGGGGGGCTGCATTATCGTAGGGGATGCCAGCACTGGGCTCCAGAGGCGGCTGAAGGCGGCATGGGGCTGGGCGGACCCCTTGGAGTACCTCGGGGTGACAGGTGCGCTCTCGGTGTGACCGGATTCAAGCACTGCCGCCGCCGGAACGACCGTGCTAGCAGCGGCTTGCGGCACATTTCAATTTTCCCTGCCGATTGGCTCAACATTGAAAATCGCGCCAGACGATACCACCCACTGCGAGCGAGGGGGCGCATGCGCCATTGATGGCGAGAGGGCTCAAGGATGAGCCGAGTGCGTCGCAGCGTGCGTTTGAGTTTCGATACGTCACCGATGGGAGGGACCCCTCGAGATGTCCGCTAGCTACCTACGCGTGTACCGCGGTCCGGAAGAAACCGCGGCGCCGACTTTGGCCAAGAATAACGGCGGCAAGCCGTGCATCACTGCGCCGCTGAGCGAAGTGCTGCCGCTGCTGGCCGACGCGGTGAACAGCCGTCGCACCTGGCTGAGCGACTTCGAGGACGACGAGATCACCCTCTCGGCCGACCTCTACGAAGTGCTGCTGGCCTACCAATACTACCGCCGACCCTCGGCCTGAGCCGACTCGCCGCGGCCGAGAAAGACTCCCAACCGAAACAGCCCGGCGCCAACGCGCTGGGCTGTTTTCGTTGGGGGGACAAGTGTCGCCCGTCGCCATCGGTCGCCGAAGCGATTTTTGGCGACAGACGCTTCGTTTCGTAAGTTGCTTCTGAGAGTGGGTTTACGCAGGATTGCGTCGGGCGTTCTGTCGCCTGTGACGCGACACGGTCACGGCAGGAGCAACCGCCATCGCTTAGCCTAGAGTCGAGCGACGAGGTTTTAGAATCGACCTGACGGATGGATTTGCGCGCAGCGCGACCCCGCGACAGTTCCAGGTGAATTGGCGCTGGTTGGATTAAGTCGTTGGGGTTGCCAAAGAACAATAAGTGGTCAAATGTTCATTGTCTGGGGGTCGGTGGCCAAAAGCAATAGTCTAGGCACAGAAAAAAATCATCAGGAGCCGTCGGTCGCCAGAAGCTCCCGACGCCGTTTCCGCCGAACTTGAACGAGAAGCTATGTCGACCCTTAATCCCGAACTGCCGCTGGAACCTGATGACATCGCCGATTTAATTGCGATGCTGCGCGAGTCGACCGACAAGTTGCACGCCGACCGGATCGATCGGGGCGACCTGAAGATTCTCACTCGGACGATCCGCGAGTTGCGGTACGCGTTCAAGGTCTTCGCCAACTATCGCGGCAAGCGGAAGGTGACGGTGTTCGGCTCGGCGCGCACGCCCACGGATGCGCCGGCGTATTTGCAGGCGATGGAGCTCGGCAAGGCGATGGCCGACAGGCAGTGGCTGGTCGTCACCGGCGCCGCCAGCGGGATTATGGAGGCGGGGCACCGCGGCGCCGGGCGCGAGAACTCGATGGGGCTGAACATCATGCTCCCCTTCGAACAGTCGTCGAACGAGATCATTCGCGACGATCCGAAGCTCGTGAACATGAAGTACTTCTTCACCCGCAAGCTGATGTTCGTCAAAGAGTGCGATGCGGTGGTCTGCCTTCCCGGCGGCTTCGGCACGCTCGACGAAGGGCTCGAGGTGCTCACGCTACTCCAGACCGGCAAACGCGAGATGGTGCCGGTGATTTTACTTGACGAGCCGGGCGGCACGTATTGGAAAGACTTCCACGCGTTCGTCGACAAGCATCTGTGGGGCGAGCGGATGATCTCGCACGTCGACTTCCGGCTGTACAAGGTCTTCGACACCGTCGACGAGACGGTGGGCGAGATCATGCAGTTCTACCGCGTGTTCCACAGCATGCGGTTTGTGCGGAAGCAGCTGGTGTTCCGCCTGCAGCATGCGCTGCCGGAGGAGACGCTCGCCGAGATCAATCGCGACTTTACCGACCTCTTGGCGAAAGGCGAGTTCGTGCAGCGCGAGGCGTTCAAGGAAGAGGCGGACGATTATAGTCTGTCGACGCTGCCGCGTTTGGCGTTTCACTTCAACCGGCGGAACTACGGGCGGCTGCGGGTGCTGATTGATCTGATCAACGACGCAAAGCCGCCGGCGATTGACGAGGCGAAGCAGCATGTGCCTACGCTATCGTAAGTCGTAAAGCGAACGCAGGTTCGTTGGTTTATCATTGCAGATGTGAGGCGAGAGCATATCGTCGATTCACGGCCATGAACGTCTTCTCGTTCGATCAACGGTATTTCTTCGACCGACAGCCCGGTTGCGAGCGTTGGTACGCTTGCCTGCATCCGGCGCTAAATCGTGACGCCTCTGACGAGTTTGCTCATGGCTATTTTCGCGTTTCCGATGGCCGATACGACGGACAGCCGGAAGATGGAAGATGCTTCAGTGCAGACCAGATTCGAGAAATCGAAGCCACGCTGGCGAGTCGCGTTCGTGAGATGGACCTGAAGCAGTTCGATGCTTACCGAGAACAGCCAAAGCATTACCAGGAACTAGGCGCGAAGACCAATCGCTACTCCGATATTTTCCATCGGTTGCGAACGAGTGGCTGCTGCGACTCGAGTTTTTCCGTGGCGTATGAGCAGTTGAGGGATGAAGAGCCTGCTTATCGTTTGACGAGAGAGTTCGTAGGAAGAATCCTGGAGCGAACCCACGGCGTATCGAGCCAAAATCGAGATAAATGGCTGCATGAACGGTTAAAGGACTCTTGGGTTTACGATGTAGAGCCATATGCTAAGCCTGGCGAAACGTTTGAGGCCTTCTATGAGAAAAGCGTTCGCGGATTGATGTTTCCGAAACCCGTCGAGCGTCGGGAGGGAACAGCGTACTGCATCTATCAGGTGGCGGAACTTCCTCAGATTTATCTGGTTTCTGAAGAGTTCGCGGCACCGCGATTTGACTCGCCGATTAGGAACTCCAATCACTATCTGGACCGAGGGACGGCAGTTGTTCCCTTGGATTTGCCGACTAATCACTTCCTTATGTGAGCAATTGGAGCGGCGCATATCATCGTCTGTCGTAGGACTGAAGGGCCGCGCTGAGACAGCCTAGGGCGAAGCCCTAGGTTGCGGTTCGGTGATCGTGTGATGAGCCGCGCTTGGCACGCAAACTTTGGCGCGCCCTTACAGGGCTCATTGCTCACAATGCGGCGTTTTCCCAGGGCTTCGCCCTGGGCTTTCATGGCGCGGCCTTTCAGGCCATCATCCTGACGCTCGCAAGAGGGTTAACGTTTGCTTTCGGCGTGAACGAAGTCGACGAGCGCCTTCACGTTATCAACGGGCGTTTGCTGCAGCACGCCGTGGCCGAGGTTGAAGATGTGGCCGGGGCGGTTGTTGGCGGCGGCCAGCACCGCGCGGGCTTGCGCCTCGATCGACTCGCGGTCGGCTAATAGGATCGTGGGGTCGAGGTTCCCTTGCACGGCCCGGTCGTAGCCGACTGTTTGCCAGGCGTCGGCGAGGTCGATGCGCCAGTCGACGCCGATGACGTCGCCGCCCGCTTCGGCCATCAGCGGCAGGAGCGACGGGTTGCCGGTGCCGAAGTGGATCAGCGGGACGCCTGGCGAAAGGCCGTCGGCGATGCTGCGAACGTACGGCAGGACGTATTGGCGGTAGTCGGCGGGGGAGAGGCAGCCGACCCAGCTGTCGAAGAGTTGCACCGCCTGGGCGCCGGCGGCGATTTGGGCGTTGAGGTAGCGGGTGATCGAGCGGGAGAGCCGCTCCATCAGTTCGCGCCAGGCGTCGGGAGCGCGGTACATCAGTGTCTTCGTGTGAAGGAAGTTGCGGCTGCCGCCCCCTTCGATCGCGTAGCTCGCGAGCGTGAAGGGGGCGCCGGAGAAGCCGATCAGCGGAATGTGCTCAGGCAGATCTTTGCGGGTTTGGGCGACCGTTTCAAACACGAAGTGGAGCGACTCGGTGCTTTCGAGTTCGATGACGCGGGCCACATCTTCCGATTCGCGGACCGGGTTGTGGATCTGCGGACCGTCGCCGGGGGAGAACTCGAGGTCGAGCCCCATCGGTTCGAGGATCGGCAGCAGGTCGGAGAAGATGATCGCGGCGTCGACGCCGAGGCGGTCGACGGCGGTGCACATTACTTCGCTGCAGAGCTTCGGGTTTTTGCAGAGTTCGAGAAAGCTGAGCTTCGAACGGACTTCGCGGTACTCGGCCATGTAGCGGCCGGCTTGGCGCATGAGCCAAATGGGAGTGTAGGGGACGCTTTCGCGGCGGCAGGCCCGCATGAAGGGGCCGGCTTGCGCGGGGTGGTTGTCGTGTTGACTAAGTTCGCGAGGCGTTGATTGGCCTTGCGTTTCATGCGACTTCATCACTACTGCCTTCTCGCTCCACCCGGCGGCGACTGTTGCTTTGCGTTCCAGCAGACCTTTGGCGTTGGCCGCTGACTCGGCGACGAGATGGCCGAGCTTGGGATGCGATGGTTCAAAATCAACCGGCAGGCCGTTCGCTCGGAGCATCTCGCTGGTGGTCGGACCGACGGAGGCGATCACCGTGCGGCGGAAGGCGTCACGAACTTGGGCTTCGAGATTCATCTCCTTCGCCACGCGGAGCAGGTGAATCACTTGCTGTGCGGAGGTGAACATCGCCATGTCGAGACCGCCGGCGGCGAGGCGTTCGATGTTCGCGCGGAGCGGGCCGGAATCTTCCGGCAAGTCCCAACGATAGACCTTGAACGATTCGACCATCGCGCCGCGGGCTTCGAGCCCCGCGACGAGGCTGACGTTCGGCACGCCGTATTCCTGGACGGCGACGGTGAGATTGACGACCGGCAGTTTGGCGTCGATCTCGGCAAGGACTTCGCGCCAGGTATTCGGTTCGGGGACGATGATCGTCGGCGTGAGTTGCAGCTCGCGCATCACGGCCAGCGGCTTCGGGCCGCGGACGATCGTTTTCACGTCGGCGAGGGCGTGGAGGAAACGCTCGCGATCGATATGGCGTTCGACCCGGCTGAGCATTTCGCTCGTGCCGACGCCGGTGAGGAGAATCACGACGTCGATCTGGCCGGTGATGAGTCGATGTCCGAATTCGACGACCGAGCGATCGGCGTCGACGGGGATCTCGCGCATCGAAGGGCTGACGAACGCGACGCCGCCGAAGCGTTCGATCATGCGCTGCGTATCTTCAGCTTTGCGGCTTTCAAAGGAGGCGACGCGCAGCCCGTCGAATGATGGCGACGATGAACCCATGCGGCAATTGACCTATGCGTGAAACGAATGCGCGGCTTGCGGCGAAGGAATCGCTGCGGTGAGCCGCGACGAACGGCTCATTTTATCACACTTGCGAGCGAGCAGACGACGCCTTGTTTTCTCGATGATTCTGCGATCGTGCGCATCACGCGTTATGCGACGCAACGCGCTGGTGACGCGCGCTCGACAAATCTTGTTTTGTCAACTACCTATGTGAGACACATTTTGTGGTGTCGCGCACTACGCCGGCGCGACGCGCTGAATTCATTCTCGAAAAACTTGCTTGACACACGACGCCAACTTCGCAAAATGGCCGATGGTTCGGAGCAGTAAGTTGATTGAGCGATTCTCCTTCAACGCGCGATGCAGGCCTGCAGCGCGTTGTGTTCGTTAGCGATCAAGCGGTGGTTCGTCTCCCTGTAGGCGGTGTGACGAAAGCTTGGCGTCGCGGTTCGTCGTGTCCCATTTGCGTGTCGGTGCGCGCTGAGAGGTGCGTGACGCGGCCGTGGGCATGCGACTTGCGGTTCGTTGTAACGACGCTCATCACTACAGGCGAGGAACTGCATTCAGAAGGAATAACTTGGCGGCTCGCGCTGGCGGAATCTCAGCAAACGAGCGGCCATTCGATTCGTTGGGGGGCGACGACTGACTGGATCGACCGTCGGCGAAGTCATTTCGCGTGCCCGGATGTCCTCCCCAGCTTTTATTCGCCTGCAGAGTTAAATCGTCTGCGAGGCGCCTGAACGGGGCTTGTGGTAAAGTGCCACGAGCCCCGTTTTTGTTTCACACTGGAGAGTCTTGGTCGACTACGCGGCAATGGCTCACGCGCTCGTCGCACTTGGCTCGAATCTTGGCGACCGTACGGAGCAGTTGAATGCGGCGCTCGCGGAGCTCGCGCGACTGCCGAGCTCGCGTTTGATCCGTCGCAGCGGGTGGTTCGAAACCCCCCCGATCGGCGGGCCCGCAGGGCAGGGCGCCTTTCTCAATGGTTCCGCGCTCCTGTCGACATCGCTCGCGCCGCGACCTTTGCTAGCAGAGTTGCACCACATTGAAGAGCAACTTGGCCGCGTGCGGGGTGAACGGTGGCAGGCCAGGGTGATTGATCTCGATCTGTTGTTGTTCGATCAGCTGGTGATCGAACATCCCGATTCCAGCCCCGGGCTCCGCCCGGGGGTCGATACGCGCACCACGCCGTTGCGGTCGGCGGCGCGACCCCCCGGCGGAGCCGGGGGCTGCCATGAGGGCGACGATTCAGCGATCGGCGATTTGATCATCCCGCATCCGCGGATGGCGTTTCGGCGGTTCGTGCTGGAGCCGGCGGCTGCGGCGGCGCCCTGGATGGTTCATCCGACGAGCGGGTGGACGGTGCAGGCGTTGTACGAACAGTTATCGCACGGCGCCGATTTCGTGGCCGTCGCAGCGAGCGATCCAAACGAATCCTCGGTGTGGATTGAGCGTCTGCAGCAGCGATTCGCGAGCGGACCAAAAATCGTTGCTTGGGATGACTGCGGAGTCGAAGCTAATCGCAGCGGTTTCCGACGGCCGAAGCTGATTCTCGCTTTCTTGGACGATGACGCGGCCGAGTTACCCGCGTTCCATGCGGGGGGCCGTTCGCGTAGAATGCCTAATCTTCCAACCGGCGGCCCGATCGCGTGGATCCCCTCCACGGGGGTGGCCGAGGCCATGGTCGAGGCGGCGGCGGCGATCCAAGCGGTTTGGCCCGAGCTCGCGTCGATCGTTTCCCCTTCGGATTGACTCGCGATGCCCGCGGCGCCCACTGGTTCTTTGCAGGTGATTACCGGCGTCGAGGCGATGCGCGCGGCTGTCCGCGGCTTGCAACGGGGCGGCGAGACGATCGGCTTCGTGCCGACGATGGGAGCCCTGCATGAGGGACATCTTAGCCTGGTCGACGCCGCGGCGGCCGAATGCGATCGCGTCGTGGCGAGCATTTTCGTGAACCCGACGCAGTTTGGGCCGAGCGAGGACTTCACGAAGTACCCGCGGCCGTTGGAGCGAGATTTGGATCTGTTGCGCGGGCGCGGGTGTGAATTCGTATTCGTGCCAGAAGCCGCGGAGATGTATCCTGAGGGATACGGTACTTCAATCGACGTCGGTCCCGTGGCCGTGCCGTGGGAGGGCGCCGCACGGCCGGGGCACTTTGCTGGCGTGGCGACCGTGGTCCTGAAGCTGTTCGAGTGCGTGCCGGCCGATCGGGCCTACTTTGGGCGGAAAGATTATCAGCAAACGCTGGTGGTGCGGCGGATGGTCGCGGACCTGAATCTGCCCATCGACGTGCGGGTCTGTCCGATCGTGCGTGACGCCGACGGGCTGGCGCTCAGTTCGCGGAATGTCTATCTCAGCGCCGAGGAACGGCGGCGGGCGCTCTCCTTGAGCCAGTCATTGCGGTTGGCGGAAGATATTATTTCGGGCGGCGAGCGTGATGCACTTGTGGTTCGCGAGCGGATGCTAGCACTCATCGCGGCGGTCGGCGGCGCGGGAGTCGAGTATGTGGCGATCGTGCGGGACGGAACCGTCGACGAGGCGCCCGAAATCGACGGACCGGTCACCATCGCCGTCGCGGCGCGCGTGGGGACGACGCGGCTGATCGACAATATGCGGATCGGCTGAGTCGATTCGCGATTGACCTTCGTGGCTGAACTCGCGATGGTCGCGATCGGACACGGGGATTTTTTACCATGAAACAGACGAAGCACACAAAAGGAAGAGAAGAAACAGAAGAGGAAAAATAGTGCAACAGATGACTTTTTTGTGTGTTTCGTCTGTTTCGTGGTAAGAAACGAACCCTCCACAACTGACCATTCTCAATCGCCCAGCAGCAAAGCCTGATGTGTTCTGAACTCTTCCGCATTCCGCTCACCTGGGGCAACGTGCCGATTTTTGGCGCGGGGGTGCTGCTGCTCATCTGGTCGGTCGTGAGCGTGCTAGGTCTGAAGGCGACGGCGCGGGCGGTCGGGTGGTCGACGGCGCTGAAGGCTCACTTGCCGACGATCGTCATCGTGGCGGCGGCGATTACGTTCTTCGTGCCGAAATATTTCCCCGACGGCGTGCCGATTCGCGGCTACGGGATGATGGTCCTCTTGGGGAGCATCGCCGGCATCTGGCTGTCGATCCGTCGTGCGCAGCAGGCGGGGCTGCCGGGCGAAGAGATCATGGGGCTTGCCGTCTGGATGTTCATTGCCGGCGTCGCCGGCGCGCGGCTCTTCTATGTGGTCGAGTATTGGGACGATCGCATTCGTCAGGCCGATTGGCTGTCGACGCTCAAAGCGGCGCTCAGCTTCACCGAAGGCGGCCTCGTCGTCTACGGCGCGTTCATCGGCGCGATGATAGGCTTTACGCTCTACATGCGGCGGCGCGGTTTGCCGGCGCTGGCGGTATGCGACATGATCTCAGCGGGGATGCTGGTGGGACTAGCGTTCGGTCGGATCGGCTGCTTGATGAACGGCTGTTGTTACGGCGGCGAGTCGGACGCGCCTTGGGCCATCACCTTTCCCCGCGAGAGTGGGCCGGAGATGGTGAGCCCGCCGTACGGCGATCAGGCGTCGTCGGGGGCGTTCTATGGGTTCCACTTGAAGTCGAGCGATGACGACGCGGCGCCGGCGATCATTGCGCGCGTGAATCCTGACTCCATCGCCGCAACGGCGGGGCTGAAAGCAGGCGACCAGATCACGAAGATCGACGGCAACACGCTGATCGGCGTCGCCGGCGCCGAGACGTTGGTCTACCAAGCGTTCGCGCAGGGGAAGCCGCTCGCCATCGTCACCAGCGACGGCGCGTCACACGACTTGCCCGCCATCGAACCGCCGCCGCGCAGCCGGCCGGTCCACCCGGCGCAGATTTACAGCACGATCACGGCGTCGCTGCTGGCGTGGGTTTTGTGGTCGTTCTACCCTTTTCGTCGCCGCGACGGGGAGGTGACGGCCCTAATGATCACGCTTTACCCGATCGCCCGGTTCTTTGAGGAATCGATCCGAGTCGACGAGTCGCCCGTCTTCGGTACCGGGCTGAGCATTTCGCAGAATGTGAGCATTCTGCTGCTTTTGGCGGCCGTAGCGATGTGGGCCTGGCTGCTGCGAAAACCGGCGGGAAATCTGGCTTTCCCGCAAACGGCGGTCGCTTCTCGGTGAACCCTCGGGGCGGCTGCTCCGTTGGGATATGAACGGCCTGCATCCGATGCAGCCCCCGGCTCCGCCGGGGGGTAGGTATCCATCTCGCCGACCGTAGCCTCAAGGTGGCGCTACCCCCTGGCGGAGCCAGGGGCTGAAAAGATCCTTCAGGATTTTTCTAACTTTTCGTGCAAGGCAGAAGGCCCAGCGGTAACTATCTCCGTGAAGCCTGTGACATGAAGCAGTCCACTGGCCCGCAAGCTGCCGAGACTGACTCGGACGAGTTGCTCGACCTTACGTCGATCGTCTCAGAGCATCGCCGCTGGCTGCGGACCGTGTTGGCGGCGCGGGGCGTCGAGCGGGATTCGCTCGACGAGGTCCTGCAAGAGGTCGCTGCGGCGGCCTGTCGCGGAGCGGAGCAATTAAACGATCGCGATCGAGTGGGCCCGTGGCTCTACCGGATCGCGGTCGTGCAAGCCTTACAGTATCGCCGACGTGCGGGTCGGCGACGGCGACTCGTCGAGCGCTACGCCGGCAGCGGCGTAACGCGAGAAGAAGCCGTCGATCACGACCCGCTCGCCTGGTTACTTGCGGAGGAGACGCAACAACTGGTGCGGCAAGCGATCGCTCGCCTGCCGCAGCGCGACGCGGAGTTGCTCCTCCTGAAATATACCGAAGACTGGAGTTATCGAGATCTGGCCGAGCGACTGGGCATGTCGGTGAGCGCCATCGAGGCGCGACTCCACCGAGCGCGAGGGCGAATGCGATCGGCGCTGGCGAGCCTGGCGCCGGAAGTGGCGGAACCAATTCGATAGTCGTCTGAATTAAATGAACCTTTTCGACGAACAACGCGATGCGATGCTGATCGACCGGTTGGTCGACGGCGAGTTGTCGGGCGACGAGCGGCGGCGTCTCCTGGCGTCGCTAGAAGCCCAGCCCGACGGCTGGCGGCGTTGTGCGTTGGCGTTTGTCGAGGCGCAGGCTTGGCGCGGGACGATGGGTGGCTTGCTGCGAGAAAATGCAGCTCCTGTCGAACCAAACTTGTCGCTGAGCGTCGTAGAAATGAGTGGCTCGGCGGGAGCCTCGCCCTCCCGAAGTGAATCATCGCGTTCGCATCTTGGGACTTGGTTTGCCGTGGCGGCTTCAGTCGTCGTGGCGTTCGGGCTGGGTCGTCAAAGCGGCGTGATGCGTTCAGCAAGCGAACCGACGAGCCAGCAGATCGCCTCGGCGCCGGCCGTTCCGAACGACAAAACAGACTCGCCGCGATTGGAGCGTGCGACCCGCGGCGATGCGGTGACGCTCGTCGTGAACGATCGCGACGGCGTGCCGCAGCGAATTGAAGTGCCGCTGGTGGAAGGTCGGCAGCTGGGCCGCGCGTTCGGCGACGTGCCGCACTGGTCGTCGCCGGAGCTAGATCGGCAACTCGACGAGCGTGGACTCGATCTCGACGCACGGCGACGGTACGCCCCGATCTACTTTGAGCAAGAGAACAAGATCGTCCCGATGGTGGTGCCGGTCGACGACGCCGTCGTCCGGCCCGCGAATCGACCTGTTTATTGAATATCGCAGAAGTGATTGAGTGAGTAGGTGAGTAAGTGAGTAAGTGAGTAAGTAGTGCAGAAAATCACTCTAACCGTTTGAACCATTTAGCCGCGGGTAGTAGCCCGCGAATCCGGCGACGCCGGCGAAGGGACGTACAAGTCAGAGAGAACCGTTAGATGCTCGCCTCAATGCAAGACTTGGGGTTAACACAACGAGTCGGGCGTCGACATGGGTCATCCTGCCCTCTGGCTTGCCGCGTCCTTTCGCCCGCTTCGTTGGAAGCGTGACAGATTTGCTTCAGCCCCCGGCTTCGCCCGGAGGTAAATCGCTCGTGCGGGAGCGATGGTGCTGGACACCGACCCCCGGGCGGAGCCTGGGGCTGAAGCGAGCATTCCCTCGAAATCATCTCGTTCACTCTAAAATAGAGGAGTTTCATCATGAAAGTTCGGAAATGGAAAGGGCTGTGGGGAGCCTTGGCGATCGCCTTCCCCGCACTCGCCGTCGTCGTGGCGCAAACGCCGTCGTCGGTGTTTGCTGACGAAGAAGCGGAAGTCGCCGAAGGGCGCATCACCGAGCTCTCGCCCGATCGCGGCGACCGCCCTGCCGTCGTGGCTGATGAGGGCGACGAAGAGAAAGTCGCCGCTCCGAAGTATTGGATTGGTCTGCAAGGCCGGCCGATCGACAACCGCGTGTTGCGGACCCAACTGCAGTTGGCGGGCGACGTCGGCGTGGCCATCGAATCGGTCATGCCGGAGAGTCCCGCCGAGAAGGCGGGCTTGCGGCAAGACGACATTCTGGTCGCGGTCGACGGCGAACCGTTGGCCGATCTCGCCTACCTGCAAAGCGTTGTCGCCGAGAAGCATGACAAGCCGATTGAACTGAAAGTGTTGCGGCTCGCCAAAGAAGAAGTGATCAAGGTGACGCCCGAAGAAATTCCGGCCGAAGTCTTGGAACGCCTAGCGGCGCAACAACAGCGTCAGCAAATGCAGAATCCGATGGGGATGCTGCAAGGCGGCAACTTCGACCCGCAGGCCCTGATGGAACAACTCCGCCAGCAGGGGGGCCAAGGCGGCATGCGGATGATCGGCCCCGGCATGATCTTCGGCGGTCAAGGCGCCCAGGTCCCGAACGGCGTCTCGGTGAACGTCACCCGCGATGGCGACGGCAAGGCGACGATCACCGTCCAGAAGGGCGATGAGACGTACACCGTCGAAGGCGACGACGCCGAAGCAATCGCCAAGCTGCCGGAAGACGTGCGGCCGTTCGTGGAGCAGATGCTCAATCGCGACGAGTCGGTGTTCGGCGCGCTGCCGAACTTCATCCCCGGCGACTTGCGGCAATTCGACGCCGGCGGTGCGGGTGACCACATTGACCGGATGAATCAGAAGATGCTCGAACGGATGGAACGCCTGGAGCAACGGCTCCGCGAGCTGCAGGAGGAGCGCGACGCGGCGCCGGCCGAGAAGGCTTCTGCGGACGAAGATCCGAGCGCTTGATTTTTGAGGCTACCGTGGGGATTAATTCAATTGTCCCGCGGGTCAGTACCTCCGCGTGCTTCGACTAGGTTCAGCGATGAACCTGGTCGAAGCTTTTCTCGAACACCAGGCATTAACAGCTTGGCCGTCGGCGTGCGTGCGAGTTTCACACAGCACTCGCACGGACGATCGTCCCTCCTAGTTCCGACGACCAAGCGACCACGGCCGCGGCTCGACATCGAGCCGCGGCCGTTGGCGTTTATTGGGCGTGTCGTACGCATTTCAGCCCCCGGCTCTGCCGGGGGGTAGCACTACGCAGGGCGACGCGTGCCGGAATGGTGACCGACCCCCCGGCGGAGCCGGGGGCTGTAAAAGGCGCTGCCATCCACAATGAAACTACCGCAACTCAACGAGCGGCAACTGCTGCTGCGAGCGTCGCAGTTGCCCGCAGGCCGCGTCGATGCGGTCGCCCTTGCGGTGGCGGAACTTCACTCGCACGCCCCCCTGTTCGAGAATCGTGCGGAACGCCTGGCGGCTCTCGACCGTCGGTGTGCCGTACGGCAACCCGGCGACCGGATTGTAGGGGATGACGTTCAGCAGCGCCTCGCGGCCATGCAGGATCCGGGCAAGTTGGCGGGCGTGTTCCGGGGCGTCGTTCAGATCGGCGAGAAGGACGTACTCGTAGGTGATCCGCCGGCCCGAGACGTCGAAGTAGCGATCAGCGGCGGCCATGATCGGGTCGAGGCCGATGTTCTTGTTCACGGGCACGAGTTGATTGCGCAGCTCGTCGTTGGGGGCGTGGAGCGAAATAGCGAGCCGATAGTTCTGGTCGTGCCGAGCCAGTCGATCAATCGCCGGCGGGAGGCCGACGGTCGAGATGGTAATACGGCGGGCGCTGATGCCGAGGCCATCCTCGCGGTGGGCTTCGCCAAGCGCGGGGAGAAGACGATCGAGATTCGCGAGCGGTTCGCCCATCCCCATGACGACGATGTGGCTCAGCCGTTCTTCGGGCGCGAGGAGCCGCTGGAGGCGGAGGATCTGTTCGACGATTTCGCCGGTGGTGAGGTTGCGGTCGACGCCATCGAGCCCGCTGGCGCAGAAGACGCACCCCATGCCGCAGCCGACTTGCGTGCTGATGCAGATCGTGCGACGGACGGCGTCGCGGAGCAGGACGCACTCGATTTGCCCGCCGTCAGCGAGTTGCAGCAGCAACTTTTCGGTGCCGTCTTCGGCTTTGGCGTGCTTGGCGACTTGCGAAGTCCAGAGCTGAAACCGCTCGGCGAGATCGGCGCGGAGCGACTTCGATAGGTCGGTCATCTCGTCCCAATCGCCGGCCCGTTTCTCGAAGAGCCACTTCCGCACCTGGGCGACCCGATAGCGCGGCACGTTCGCCTCGGCCGCCCATTGGGCGAGCGAGGCGCCGACGCTGTCGAGCAGGTGTGGTTTTGCAGTTTGGGACATTACTGATGTTCTAAGAATTAAACCGCCAAGGACGCCAAGGAATACTATTGATTGAGAGCGACCTAACTTAACCCTGCTGGTGCGATTTTTTTCCGGAAGAATCGCGTGCTAGCAGCGGTTTTGTCGGATGGTTCTAAATACTAACCACGACGGCACGACGGACACGACGAAAAAGAATGCAGGGCAAGAAATCAGCGAACAGCTTTTGTAATCGCCCCATCTTTCTCTGTTCTTCGTCGTGTCCGTCGTGGTAAATATCCTCCGCATTTCCTTGGCGTCCTTGGCGGTTGCCTTTCTTCTTCTCAAGCTATCGAGAGTTCGACAAAATCGCCGGCAGCCAAGTGCAGAGGTAATAGGCTCGCGGGGCGGTCAGATCGAGGACGCCGGCGAGGTCAAGGCTGTTGCGCTGCGGCAGCAGCTGGCTGTCGGCGCCTAGCAGTACCGTGAGCGCCGACGGCGGCTTCTCGTACTCGACGCAGCGGACGTTGTCGGCGTCTTTCCCGGCGAGCTCCGTGGCTCGCTCGATCGCCGCTTCCATGAAGCCGATCTTGTCGATCAGGCCCAATTCCTGCGCTTGCTCGGCGGTGAAGATCTGGCCGGTCGTCGCCTTCTTCAGTTCGGCTTCGTTTCCTTTGAGCTTCGGCCGGCCCGCTTCGACGATCGCTTTGAAACGAGCGAAGCTTTGGTCTACCAGCGTCTGCAGCAGCTTCCGTTCCTCGGCGCGTTCTTCGGGCGAAAGGTCGCGGGTGGGGCTTCCCATCAGTTTGTACTTGTGGCTGGCGACCGAGTCGTCCTTCACCTTCCAACTGGCAAGGAGCTCCGACACGTCGTAGTGGGGAATCACCACGCCGATCGAGCCAGTCCAGGTCGCCGGCTCGGCGAAGATGACGTCTTCCTGCGTCTTCTGGTCGCCGCCGGCCATGGCGAGGTAATAGCCGCCGCTGGCGCAGATGCTGCCCATGCTGACGACCATCGGAATCTCGCGGTCCTTCACCAGCTCTTTCAGTTCATGGTAGAGGTAGTCGCTCGCCGTCACGGTGCCGCCGGGGGAGTCGACGCGCAACACGATCGCCTTCACGTCCTCGTCTTCACGGACGCGGTCGATCTGCTTTTTTACAAATCCGTCAGGATCGAGGATCGTTCCCTCGACGCGGATGATGGCGACCTTGTCGGTCGCTTCCTTGCTGAGCGAGTGGTATTTCTCTTGCGGAGCATCGGCCGGGCTGAAGTATTTCTGGTAGCTAGCATTCTGCCCGATAATGACCATCACGCAGACGCCGAGCAAAATCAGCAGCAGCTTGCCGTAGCGGCCGAAGGCAGTCGGAGCCTGCTGTTGGATGATCACCTGCGGCGGCGCGGCGGATTGGCCGCGGTAGGGAGCGGGATCGGTGGGCGTGGGCGTCGACATATGAGGAACTCCTGCCCGCAACGACGTGCGGCAAAATGGCAAAGGGAATCTTCCATTCTACTGCGATGGCGGCGTCGCGACATACCGAGCCGCAATTCCGCGGCGCCATGCGACATCCCGCCAGCGCCGTGGTGTTGCCTCGAATTGGGCGAAACCGCTACAGTACGGCATATCTTGCCAGAATTGGCCGTCAGGCTGTGAAGTTACCGCGAGGAGTGCCAGCGTGTTTGTCGCCGCGTCATCCGATTGTTTTCCCGATTTGCCCAAGGATGAGGTGCTGCCGACGTTGGTCGACCTCGAATTCAACGCCGTCGAATTGCCGATCCGCAACGACGCGCGAGCCTGGATCACCCCCGCCGAGGTGGCCAAGAGCCCCGAGAAGGCGGTCGACTCGTTCCGCGACACCCATCGGCTGACGATCGCCGCGCTCACCGTCGAGCCGACTGGCGTGAAGGACGAATATTACGGCCAGTTCGCCGCTTGCTGCAAACTCGCCAAGGCGCTGAAGGTGGTGCCGCTGGTGGTGCCGGCGGCCGAGCTCGGCACGCCGTTCAATGAAGAGATCGAGCGGCTCCGCGAGTTGGTCAAGATCGCGTCGCTGGAAGGGTGCCTCGTGGCGATGCGGACCGAGATCGGCTGCATGACCGAAGACCCCGATACGGCTGCCGTGCTCTGCAACAACGTGAAGGGCCTGGGGCTTACCCTCGACCCCAGCCACTACATCGCCGGCCCGCGGCAGGGTCGCGATTTCTCGAAGGTGATTCCGTACGTCTACAACGTCCACCTGCGCGACTCGACGAAGAGCTCGCTCCATGTGCGCGTCGGCCAGGGCGAGGTCGACTACGGCAAGCTGCTGGGGCAGCTTGAAAAGGTCGGCTACAACCGGGCGCTGACGGTCGACATGTCGCCGCTCGAGGGGCATGACCATCGGCCCGAAATGCGGAAAATCCGGCTGCTGCTCGATAGTTTGCTGTAGCGGAGCCGTTCTCGCCGCGGCAGAGCCCGTTTTTTGGGCGAAACTCTGCCTGGCCGAACGGGTATCATAAGGTGGAGGCGTCGCAACGCCTGCGCTTGCAAGCACCCGAGATCCAAGCGAGCCGGAGGGTTTATCCCTCCGGCAGTCAGCCTTTGGCCATCAGCGATTCCACCGCCGAGCGGTACACCGCGCACGATCCCGACGTGCGCCTGATGCTGCGCGTGCGCGACGACGACGCCGAGGCGTTCGAGGAGCTGATGCTCCGCTACCAGAATCGCGTCGTGTCGCTGCTGGCCCACATCACCGGCCATCGCGACATGGCGGAAGATTTAGCTCAAGACGTCTTCCTGCGGATTTATCGCGCGCGGAAACGGTACATCCCTGGTTCAAAGTTTTCGACCTGGCTATTTACGATCGTCCACAACGTCGCGGCGAACGCCCAGCGGACGCTGTCGCGGCGGAAAGAGGTCCACCTAGCTCCCAGCAGCGCGAGCGACACCGGGGCCAACGCCCTCGACGCCGCGGCGGTAGCGCAGAGCAATCAGATGCCGACGCGACAACTCGACAAGCTGGAGCTCCGCGACGCGGTGAACGTCGCCGTCGCGTCGCTCAACGAACGGCAACGCGAGGCAGTGCTGCTGAATAAATTCGAACATCTCAGTTACGAAGAAATCGCCGAAGTGATGGAAATGACCCCTTCGGCGGTGAAGTCGTTGCTGACCCGCGCAAGGTCGAACCTACGCGACGTGCTGGAGCCTTATTTGCAACAAGGTACGAAGGTTGAATAACAAGAATTGAACCGCCAAGGACGCCAAGAGCGCCAAGGAAATGCGAGTATTACCACGACGACACAACGAAGATTGAAGAAAGAATAGTGTGTAGTTCAAAACGAAACTCTCGGTTCAGGTTCTTCATCCCCGGTTTTCGTTGTGTCCGTCGTGCCGTTGTGGTTAGCGTTTAATCAACTGTATTTCCTTGGCGTCCTTGGCGGTTTGTAGAATCTTTTTGCGATAATGTCTCCATCCTCCGACGACAACCTGCAGCGTCTCGAAGAGATCGTCGCCTATCTCGATGGCGAACTTTCTGCCGAGGAGAGTGCGCGCGTCGAGCAGCGGTTGGCGTCGGACGAGAGCTATCGCCAGCAGTTGCAGAGCATCGAGCGGGCTTGGCTTGCGCTCGATCAGTTGCCGCAGGAGTATGTCGATGATCGTTTCTCGCGGACCACGATGGAGATGGCCGTGAAGGCCGCCGCCACGGAGGTGCAGGAGCGGACGATGGCCCTGCCGGTGGTGCAGCGTCGCCGGCGGCTCTCGTCGGTGTTGGCAGCGTGCGCCGCGGCCGCGCTGGGGTTCCTCGTCTTTCGATTGGCGTGGCAAGGTCCCGACCGGGCGCTGCTGGCCGATCTGCCGGTGGTCGACAACGTCGATGTCTACACGCAGTTCGATTCGCCGACGTTTATTCGCTCGCTGCAAGAAGAGCTGGGCGACGACCTCCACGAGCTCGGCTGCAAGCCGTGCCAGGCGCCCGAGCGGGTGGAACGGCTGAAGGTCGTCTCCGATGCCGATGGTCGCGACGAGTGGCTTAACCAGCTGGACGACGAAGAGCGAACCAATCTGCGAGCCAAGTTCAATCGTTTCCGGCAGCTGCCTGCTGATGAGCAGCAGCGACTTCGCAAACTTCACGCGGAGATTTCCGCTGCGCCCGATGCCCAGCAGCTGCAAACGGCCATGCTCACCTACGCCGACTGGCTCGGCGGGCTGCCGCCGGCTCGGCAGTTTGAGCTCCGCACGATGCCGCCGAACGAACGGGTGCGGACCGTCGAGCGTTGGGCCGACGACATGCGCGACGATGCGCTGCTGACGCTCACCGACGAAGAACTGCGGCGGTTCGTTCACAAGATTCGCGAGCCGCTCGAGGAACTCCAACTCGCTGCGGCCAAGAGCGTGCTGAAGTCGGACGACGGTCGGAAGAACAATCGCGGCGGCCGCGCGTTGCTCAATCAGATCCCTAACGCGATGGCGATGCAGGTCTTCAGCGGCATGTCGCGACCCGGCGAGTTTCAAGAAAAGGTCCTCAAAGCGTTGCCCGAGCGAACTCATGAAGCCTTCAAGTCGCTGGAGCCGCGGCAAAAGATCGATCGCATCATGACTTGGCTGCGGCAAAGCGAGACGCTGCAGGGCGAGGTGTCGCAAGAGGCCCTCGAACGCTTCTTTGCGGAAGAGCTCGACGCCGAAACGCGTGCTGAGCTTCTCAGCTTGCCGCCCGACGAGATGGAACAGGCGCTGCGACGGATGTATCGCTTCCAACCGGGACGCGCTAGCGGCAAGCCATGGGCGTGGGGCAAAGGCGAGCGCGGCGAAGGACCGCATGGCCGGGAGGGGCGTGACGGTCGAGGCTCCGGATTCGGACAGGGAGGACCGGGCGGGCCTGATGGGGGACCGCGAGGGCCGGGCGGCCCTGGCTTAGGCGGCCCAGG
>JBGSMO010000371.1:0-2925 GCA_041740115.1 Pirellulales bacterium | reverse complement strand
GCGCGCCGGCGTCGAGCCAAGCGACATTGTGGTCTACGGCCGCTCCCTCGGCGGCGCCGTCGCCGTCGGCCTCGCCGCCGAACACCCCGTGCGCGGCATGGTCCTCGAACGGACCTTCGCCGACATGGTCGAAACGGCCGCCTACCACTTCCCCTGGCTGCCGGTCCGCTGGGTGATGAAGAATCGCTATCCTTCGATCGAACGCATCGTCACCTACCGCGGCCCGCTCTTCCAAAGCCACGGCACCGCCGACGAAGTGGTGCCGTTCGAGATGGGGAAGAAGCTGTTCGACGCCGCGACGACGGCGAACAAAACTTTTTTCGTCGTCGAAGAGGGGAGCCACAACGCTCCGCACGGCGACGACTATTACGAAGCGCTTGGCGAGTTCTTCGACTCGCTCCCCCCCATCGGCGACAGCGTTGGCCAACGCGAACACACCGCTGCCGGTTAGTAGCCGCGGGTCAACGACCCGCCGGAGCGAAACCAGAAAGATTTATGATTTGGGATGTATGATTTATGATTTGAAAGGGCGGGATTCACGTTCGCCGTCAAATCAGAAATCATAAATCAGCAATCATAAATCATTCGCGCCCCGCTCCGGCGGCTCGTTGAGCCGCGGCTACCGGCGCTACACCGTCACCATCGTCTCCGGCATCTCGCGGAGGAACAGATACGCCATCAGCGACGTCGAAATCACCTGCATTACCATCGCATTGCAAGCCTGCCCGAACCCCACCAAACTGCTGATGTAAATGAACGTCGCCGCCGTGACTAGCGACACCCCGGCGAGAAACGTCGCGGTGAGGCCCACCACTTCCACTCGCTTTGGTCGCAACTCGCGCAGTTCGCGGAAGAACTGATAGACGACCAGCGCGAAGATGATGCTGCCGAGAATCGCCAAGTCCCCGAAGGCCGGAATCACAATCGTCGCGTCGTACAAGCCGTGCGCAAGCACCACCAAGCCAAAAACCAGCAGCGCCTGCGGCCCCCAACCTTTCGGATCACGCGCTGCGCGATACAACGCCAACCCAGCTAGACCGGTCAGCGTCATATGCAACGGGTTGGCCGTCAGGTATCGTCCGACGGCGTCTTTCCCGACAGAACCATGAAAGTAACCGACGTTCTCGACAAACGCGAAGCCCAACCCAACGCAACCCGCAGTCATCATGGCGATCAGGTCGCCGCGAACCCACAACAGCAGCGGAATCAGCGGCACGAAGCAGAGGAGCTTGGCCAACTCTTCGCGCAGGCCCACGCCGGCCACGAAGAAACGAATCCCTCCGATTAACTCGTCGGTTTCGACCAGACCGAGTCGTCGTTCCTGCCACAAATTAAGAAAATGCGTCGGCCAGACGCTCAGACCGCCAAGCGCCACGGCGCCCAACATCATCCACAGCTTTGGATCACGCCAGCCTCGCACCTGCGCCGCCTGCACGCAGAAGATCAACCAACAAATACCGGCCAGCGAGGCGAGCACCAGCGGCCCCCGGTTCGACATTCGGTGAAAAACAACCGTCGGCAACCCCCACCAGACTTCGCCCCAAGCTCCCGCGTCGGCCAACGATTCGAGTCGCTCGAAATCCGTCACCACCGCGCTCGGCGGCGCCAGCACCTCGCTGGCTTCCGCAGGATCGGCCTGCCACAATGTCGCGACCATCCCGCCGAAGATCCCCAGAGCCAAGATGGCAAACACCATCTGCCACAAAAACCGCGGATTCCGCGTTTTCATCCGCAGGTAGTTTCGCCAGACTCGCTCAGCCATCGCTCCGCCCCATTTGCTCGCTCCCCGCCGCTCGCGGCTTAGCGCCGCCGTTTCGCGGTTCACTTACCCCGCAATCTTCGGGTATAGTACCACCAGCGGTAGCGTACATGCGTTCAGAATTTTTCACGATGGCGCTAAGCGAACTCCCCTCACATACAACACCCCCATCAAGCATCCAGCATCAAAGCATCCGTTCGCCTTCCCCCTTCCGCCTTCCCCCTTTGCTCAATGTCGCGCGAGCCCATCCTCTCCAGTGACGACGCTTTCGACGTCGTCGACCCGCCGTCGCAGTTCGTCCCGCTTGGCCGCGAAGAGGACCAGGTCCTGCGCCCGCAGCGGATGGAAGACATGGTCGGCCAGCGCGAAGTTTACGAACGGCTGATGATCGCCGTCGACGCCGCCCGCATCCGCCAAGAGACGCTCGGCCACATCCTGCTCGATGGCCCGCCCGGCCTCGGCAAGACCACGTTCGCCACATGCATCCCCCGCGCGCTCGACGTGCCGCTGCAAATCGCCAGCGGCGCCGCCCTCTCGGCCCCGAAGGATCTACTCCCCTACCTGACCAACGCCCAGGAAGGTTCGGTCCTCTTCATCGACGAAATCCACCGCTTGCCTAAAGCGGTCGAAGAGTTCATGTACCCGGCGATGGAAGACTTTCGCATCGACATCACCCTCGGCGAAGGGGTGAGCGCTCGCACGGTGAACATGACGCTGCGGCCGTTCACGATCATCGGCGCCACCACGCGCAGCGGCTTGCTCTCGGCCCCGCTCCGCGATCGCTTCCAGGTGCGCGAGCATCTCGACTTCTACTCCCACGACGAGCTTTGCGAAATCATCCGCCGCAACTCGCGTAAGCTGCGCGTCGAGATCGACGAAGAATCGGCGATGAAAATTGCCGTCTGCAGCCGCGGCACGCCGCGCATCGCGAACAACCGCCTCCGCTGGGTCCGCGATTACGCCACCACGAAGGCCAGCGGCCGCATCACGCTCCCCGTCGCCAACGCCGCGCTGGCGATGCTCGGGGTCGACCCGGCCGGCCTCGACTCGCAAGATCGCAAGTACATGGAGACGATCCTCCGCGTCTTCCACGGCGGCCCCGCCGGCGTCGAAGCGATCGCCCATACGCTCAACCCGGCGCTCGACACGCTCACCGACGAAGTCGA
>JBGSMO010000359.1:0-42644 GCA_041740115.1 Pirellulales bacterium | reverse complement strand
CCGTGTTCGCCGACCGCTGCACCGCTTCCGCTACGGAGTGGGCTTCGGCTACGCCTCAGCCAACTCCTCCGCTCCAGCAGTGCAGCGGAGTCACCCTAACCGAAACCTTCATAGCGGGTGGTACAGGAATTTGAGGCTGGTTAACGGCACGTATGTACGGCCCCACACTCGCAGTCGGTAGGCAACACCCTGGCTCCCCTTGCCTCTCGATCCCGTCGAGACTTTGCTGGCACGCTGGACGGCGCAGGTACCCTACCGTTTAAATGACGGTGACTCGTAGTCGTACCGCTAATAACCGTTCCCGAATGAAAAGAAGTGCGTCGACTTGCAATGGGGCCGAATTGGCGTAAGACGCTAATTAGCAAGTGATTCTGAGCTTTTCAGCAGCTCCCACAGACCGCCTCCGAAGCCAGTTCGCAGGCCGTCTCGCGCAGCTTCGCAATGATCTCTTCCGGCTTGAACTTCGTTCCTGCTTCTGATGCTCTCCTTCGTACGGCGCCCACAAACTAGATTTCAAAACACGTTCTAAGCCAAACTCACGCCGCACTTCCGTCGCCGCGGTGTGGCGTAGGCGATTCGGCGCCCAGCGGTGCGTCTTCCGCCATTTCTTCAAATCTGCCTTTTGCTTGTCGGTCATTTCGCAGGCTGGCAATCCGCTCAGCTTCGCATGAGGAAAAGCCAGATCGCAGGCCCGTTCAATCGCTCGACGGTAGCTCGCCGTCGTGTACTGTTCGCCAGGGGGTCGCGCCGGCTTGCGTTTGCGATTGGTCCCCGGGCTGTTGCCTTGGCGAAGCGGCGTTTTCCGCTTGGCGTGTTGGGCGGCCCGCCGCTGCTCTTCTGATTCAACCGGCCGGAAGCAATAAGCGTCGCGGTCGCGTTTCAGATACGGCTTTAGGATCGCTTGGGCCTTCGGACCGATGAAAATGATCCGCCCGCGGTCGTGGTGCTCTGTCTTGTGGCTTTCGGGCCGGTAGAGCCAAACGACTTTCTTGCTCTTGTCGACGTCCATCGGCCGCAAGTTGCAAACCTCAGAGGGCCGTGCGCCGGTGAGCCGCTGTAGCTTCACCATATCGGCCACGACTTTGGGCAGGTGCTTTAGCGTGGCGTCGACGGTCGCGTCGTCGATCGGCAAAATAGGCTTCGACTCTTTGGCGGCTGTCCGGTTTTTCCGCAGCCCGGCGATCATCGAAAGGGCTTGCGGGACGCTCGCCGGTATCTGCTCATGCTCGGCAGCCCAGCGGAACATACGGACGATGCGGCCGACGTTCTGGTTGACCGTCCCGCGGCTCAGTTCGTTGGCGATGTACTTCGACCGCACGGCTTTTAGGGCCAAGGGGCCAAACTCCGCCGCGGGCGTCTTGCCGTATAGCTCTTTGAGCGGGCGAACTGCGTTGCGGATAGCGCCGACTTCGCTCGTCTCTTTCCCGTTCTTGACGTAGTAGGCCTTGGCGTGGCGCCAATAGCTGGCAATCACGACGCTAACTGTAGGCGAATCGTCGCCGCTGGCTTTCGCGGCGTGGCGGCCAGCGGCGAGCCATTCATGGACGAGCCGATCGTACTCAACCTTGCTCGCCTTCGTGCCGTGCGGCCCTAGGTAGTGGTCGACGCCATTCAGCGTGACAATCGCTTGGCCGCTGCGCCGATGCTTGCGGTATTTGGGAACGTGATTCGACGGCCAAGGCATAGGAAAAGGTCTCCGCAGCGATTGTAGTCAGAAACGGTATGTACCGTTTTTGAACCGCTGGAGACTCGCGAGAGAGTCAGGGGGCTTTCTTGCGAAAACCCCCTGATTTCCCGTCTCAAATCAAAGTCGGGCCGACAGGATTCGAACCTGCGACCTTTTGACCCCCAGTCAAACGCGCTACCAGCCTGCGCTACGGCCCGAACTTTTCTGGCAATTTTCCCACCGGCGACGGTCTGATCCGCAAATTGGAGAGGGGCGGATAGCGTGAGGCGGCCGGGAGATGCGTAGTCCGATTAGTTTATCAGCGGCGGCGAACGGCGGCAATGGAGGCCGATCGGCGGGTGTTTTCCGCCTGCAAAGGCGATTACAATCAAGCCAGGCGCCAAAGCGCCCCTTTTCCGAGGTAACTTTTCGATAAGAGCCTCGCGATCATCGTTTCCTGCTCGACCTGTCCGGGAGCGTTACATCATGCGTCGCCGCTGCTGCATTCTCGTTTGCCTTGCGTTGGGATACCTGCCGTTGAATCTGTCGTTGGCTGCGGCCGACGATAAGATCGACTTCGCCACGCAGATTCAGCCCATCCTCACGGCCAAGTGCGCGGGCTGTCATGGCGAGGAAAAGGCCGCCGCCAAGCTGCGGCTCGACTCCGCCGACCAGATTGGCGCCTTCGAGGAGAAAGATCATTTGCTCGTCGCGGGCAAGCCGGACGAAAGCGAGCTCTACCAACGGATTGTCCTGCCCGCCGACGATAAGAAACGTATGCCCAAAGGAGCCGACCCGCTCCCCGAAGCCGAGATCGCGCTGATCAAGCAGTGGATTGAACAAGGCGCGGTCATGGCCGTGGCTGCCGCCGTGACGACTCCCGCCCCGGCCGACGCCGCGATGCCGGCCGACGAAGCCGCCAAGAAAGCGGCTGCCGAAGAAGCGAAGGCAGCCGAAGCTGCGCTCAAAGCGGCCGACGAAGCCGAACTCGCCAAGGTCGGTCCTGCGGCGCCTGAAGCGATTGAGAAGCTGAAGCAAGCCGGCGCCAGCGTGATGCCCCTCTACGGCGAGAGCCCGCTGCTGCAAGTGAGCTTCGCCCGCGCCGATTCGCCGGCAGGCGATGAAGCGCTCGCCGCCCTGGCCGGCGCGGCCGATCAAATCGTCTGGCTCGACCTAAGCGGCGCCCAAGCCTCGGGCGAAGGTTGGAAGCAACTCGGGGCCTTGAAGAACCTCAATCGACTCCACTTGGAAAAGTCGACCGTTGATGATGCGAGCCTCGCGCACGTCGCCGCGCTGCCCCGTTTGGAGTACCTCAACCTCTACGGCACTGGCGTTACCGACGCGAGCCTCGAGCACCTGAAGGCCGCCAAGCGTCTCCGCAAGCTTTACCTCTGGCAAACCAAGGTTGGTTACGATCCCGCGCTCGCTCTGCAGGCCGGCACGCCGGGGCTCGAAGTGAATCTCGGCTGGGACCACCCCGGCGTCGTCAAGGCACGGCTGACGAAGGAGTTGGAGACCGCCAAGAAGATGGCCGAGGAAGCGACCGCGAAAGCTGCCGAAGCCCAGAAGCAGCTTGAAGCGGCGAACGCCGAGAAGGCGGCCGCCGACGCGAAGCTTCAAGAGCTTGATGGCCAAATCAAGGCGCTCGAGGCGCCGCCGGTTGCCGAAGCCACTCCTGCAGCCGCTGAGGCAACGCCCGCTGCCGCTGAGGCCGCTCCCCCAGCCGCCGAAGCGACCGCGCCTGCCGAACCAGCAAGCGCCGAGCAGGCAGCCAAGTAGACTGTCGCCCAATCAGTCCTTGGGCCGTTCGCCGCGGCGCGCGTAGTCGTCGCTCGACCACGTAGCGGCGTTATGCGCCGCCGATCCGCCGCGTGGAATCGTGAGCGTCGTCCAGCGCTCGCCGGCCCAATGCCGAGCCAACAGCACGATCTGCCCGATGTGATACGACGCGTGCGCCAGCGACCGCTGAATCGCCAAAGGGATGGAGTGCGCCTCGCCGCGGATCATAACCGTCCGCTGAAAATCGTCCGGGACGAGCGCCGCCAGCGACGCGAACAACTGATTCCAGGCCGCCTCCCAAGCGGCGAGCAACTCCGCCCGGCTCGCCTTGGCGTCGACGAATTCTTGATCTCGATCGCGAGTCGGCTTTTCGCCGTCGGTGGTCAGGAAGTCGGTCCACCGAGACGATAGATTGCCCGACAAGTGTTGCACAATCACCGCGATCGAATTCGTCTCGGCGTCGATCGCCTCGTGGAGCGCGGCGTCGCTGACTTGAGCGATCGCGCGATCGGCCAGCGACTTGTGATATTGAAACGACATCTGCGTCGCCTCAAGCCACTTGGTTGACGCGTTGGCTCGCAACTCCATGACCATTCTCCTGGCGTTGGTCGACGACTTCATTGCAGAGGGTCGCCAAGGCAAGTCGGATCAACGATTGGAACACCAGCCGCATCACCGCGGCGTGAAGCCATCCCTGCGCCATGCCAACGCAGTTCCGAATACGAGGAGCAGCGAGCCCGCGCTCGCCGGCTCCGGCACGTTGGCCGCCGTCGGCGCGGCGGCGCTCGCTCCAAACGCGGATCTCCAAATGCCGAGATCGCGACTTTCCACCGTCCCGTTGCGATTGGCGTCGCCCGAACCGTTATTGATTTGCCCGCTCAGCCCATTGCCGCGCTGCCACGTGAGAAAGTCGGCGCCGTCGACGACGCCGTTGTAGTCGAAGTCGGCCGGGCCCGCGTCGGCGGCGTAGCCGGTCAGGTAGCTGGATGCCCGCCAGTAGCCGTAGCCGCTGGAGTCGCCAGGGCGAATGCCGTCAATTTGATACTCAAACGTATGGCGCCCGCCGGCGGCTAGGTATTGAGTCACGTCGATCTGAATCGGGTCGACGTCGTCGCCGGGAATCCAACCGGCGCGGTCGAGATCGGACGACCAGACATCACCCCATCTCCCGGAGGTCGGATTGACGCTACGAAAATTCCGGCCGTCGGTGCGCCAGGGAATCCCCTCCCAGACTTCGACGCCATCGATGAAAATGCGGTGCGTGCGCTGAGTGAACTCATCGCCGCCGTTGCCGTCGCTGGCGTGCCCCGAGGGGAGGTAACTCAGAATGATTTTCCCCAATCCAGTCGGCGTCCCGATCCCGATCAACTGTTTCTTGTTGTTAGAGTGATCGCCGGCGCGCCAGTCCTGGTCGTTGAACAGCGTGCGGCCCCAAAACGGAGCGCGATTCGGCGTCTCGTCCGTCACCGTCAGACTGAAATCAATGGAGCGCGCGGCCTGCACCCATGTGTCGACGAACGCTCGGATCCTCAACGGTCCGTTGCGAAGAATGGGGATCAGATTGGTTATATCTTGCTGATGGCTCGTCGTGCCGCCGAAAGCGGTGATGAACTTATGGAGCTCAATCTCGCCGGCAGCCGTGGCGACGTAGATGTTGCCGGCGCGATCCCAAGGATCGGTCCCGGCGACGACGTTCAAATTCGTCGTGACGCGAGAGAAGGGCCCTAGCTGAGGCAGCGTGACGATCTTCTCCACGATGCGGCCATTATCGCGGATCGTGGTCCCTGCCTGCGCCTTCCAGGCGACGTCGCCGCCAAATTGGATCCCTGTGTTCTGGAAGACGTTGATCGTGGTCTGCGCTGCGTCGACGTTCGCCGGCCACGTTGTCCCAACCGCCAGCAAAGCCAACACGGCAACTGCCGCTTGGCCCAGTACATTCAACTTCATGGTACGACCGCCTCGTTCGTGCCTGTTTGCCTGTTCCGATTCCGCATTCTAAACCGCGGCGGTCAAGTTTGCAGCAGAAATGGGCGGCGGCCGTGGTTCAATTTCTCTTGCATTTCTTTGGCGAACCTCGGCGTCTTTGACAGTTCAATTATCGACCACCAATTCGCCGGTCATCGCCGTCAATTCGCGAAAGTGCGCCGTCAGTTGCTTGAGCAAGGGACGCTCATCGGCACGCCCGATCGTGCGCCCGTCGACCTCGACGATCGGCGTCAGCTCCCCCATGGTCCCGGTGCAAAACGCTTCATCAGCGCGATAGAGCTCAGCCAAACTAAAATCCCCCTCGCGGCCCGGGATGCGATGCTCGCGACAAAGCTGCAGTACCGTCGAGCGCGTGATCCCCTCCGGACAAGCCACGGCGTAGGGAGTGAGCACCACGCCGTCTGAGACGAAGAAGACGTGTGTCGCGTTCGTCTCCGCAATGAACCCGCGCCCGTCGAGCATCAGGGCGTCGTCGGCGCCGGCGGCGTTAGCCTGGATCTTCGCGAGGATCGAATTGAGCAGATTGTTGTGATGAATCTTCGGATCAAGCACATCGGGACCCGGACGACGGTAGCCGGAGGTGATTAGCCGAATGCCCGACTGGTCGTAAACGGGCGGCTTGTGCTCGGCGAGAACAATCAACGTCGGCCCGGCCTGATTGAGCCGCGGATCCATGCCGCTGGTCACCTTCACGCCGCGGGTGAGCGTGAGCCGAATGTGAACCCCGTCGCGCATCTGGTTCGCCGCAAGCGTGCGGCGAATCTCACGGATAATTTCCCCATGCGGGGGAATCTTCGCAAAGGCGAGCGCCTGGGCCGAGTGAACCAACCGATCGAGATGCTCCCGCAGCTTGAAGATGCGGCCGTCGTACAGCCGCAATCCCTCCCACACGGCGTCGCCCCCTTGCACCGCGGAATCAAACGGGCTGATCCCCGCCTCGTCGCGATGGACCAGCCGGCCATTGATGTTCACTTTCAAGTCGCGATTGCGCTCGTCGTATTTCTGCAGCATGTTTCTAGGCTCTGATCACGCGAGAGGATGGAGTACCGTCATTCTGAGCGAAGCGAAGAATCTAGAAGCACGAAAACGGCGCCAGTTCCGTCGCTTCGCTCAGGATGACGCCCTCGTCATTTCAATGCAGCCGATGCTCGTACAACCTTCGATAAAGCCGCTCACACTCAGCGAGAACTCCCGCCAAACGCTCAGGGACCTCTTCGCTCTTCGGCTTGTACGGCGCAAACGTCGTCGTCTCGTACACCTTCGCATACCAAAACGGCGCCCACGCGCCGTCAGTCTCGCGCGGCCCCGGCGCCCACTCGAGCATCTCTTCGCGGTACGGCACGTCGACCGCATCGCACAGCAGCGCGAGCATGCGCCGTGGATTGCCCAGCACATCAGCCGCGTCGAGCACCGCTGGCGTCAGCCCGGTGCGACTGCGGATCCGCTCGAACAGCGCGACCTGCTGCGGCAACCCCGTATCCTCGACGCGCGGGTCGGGGATGAACTCCAGCAGCGACGTCAGCATCTCCCGCGGGTCGCGAATCAGAAACGCGCTGGTGAGCTTGTCGATCCACTCCAGTTCCACCTCCGGCAACAGATGGTGAGCCATCTGCTTTTGGTAGAAGACTTCCTTCTCCTGCGGAATCGGACCGGTGAGCCAGCGGATGACGCTCGCCAAATCCGTGTCGTGATGGGACAGCGTTTCGTCATACCCCGGATGTCGCCGGTCGGCCGTCATCAGCAGGTAATGAGCGTAAAGCGGCTCGTCGCAGACGGTCGCGTCGGGCCGGCTCCCCCAAGAGCGCATCATCGCGGTGGAAATGTTTCGCGGACCAGACCACATTGCCAGGCGGAGGGACATAGGCATGCACCGAACGGGTTAGCTGACGCGGGCGAACTACGGGGAAAATGACGAATGACGAACCCCTAATGACGAATGAATTGGCGAAACTCCCCTCATTCGTCATTCGGATTTCGTCATTCGTCATTTCTCCCCCCGCCGTGGCTTTCACGCGACCCAGCGGCAAACTACACTTTTACCCATTGCCAATGGTCGGCGGCAGCGGGGGGCGAGATTTTTCACCCCTTATTTGTCGCCAACGCTTGCCTTTCCCCGCATATACGAGGACGTTGCCTTGTCAGCCGTCGCCCGCTTGTCCGTGATGATGTTCCTCCAGTTCTTCACCTGGGGGGCGTGGTTCGTGACGCTCGGCGCCTGCCTGGGGGCCCACGGTCTATCCGGCTCGATCGCCGACGCCTACAGCACCGCGCCGATCGCGGCGATTCTGGCCCCGCTGTTCCTCGGCCTGATCGCCGATCGCTTCTTTCCCTCTCAGGTGGTGATGGGCGTGCTGCTCCTCATCGGCGGCGGCCTCCTCTGGATCTTGCCCGGTTACGCCGAAGCGGGAAACGCCAACGTCGTCTACTGGCTCATCCTCGGCCACATGCTCTGCTACATGCCGACGCTCGGCCTGAGCAACACAATCGCCTTCACGAACATCACCGATCAGAGCCAATTCCCGAAGGTACGCGTCTGGGGCACGATCGGCTGGATCGCCGCCGGTCTGGTCGTCGGCTTCCAGGGGTGGTCGGCCAGCTACAACATCTTCTACCTTGCGGCCGTCTGCTCGGTGCTGCTCGGCGTCTATTGCTTCACGCTCCCCCACACGCCGCCGCCGGCCAAGGGGAAGCCGATGGACATGCGCACGCTCTTCATGCTCGACGCCTTGCAGCTGCTGCGGAACCCCTCGTTTTTCGTCTTCATTCTCTGCTCGACGCTGATCTGCATCCCGCTCGCTTACTACTACGGCTTCACGTCGCAGTACATCAGCCAGATCGGCTTCAAGCAGCCCGCCTCGACGATGACGCTCGGCCAGATGAGCGAAATCGTCTTCATGCTGTTGATTCCGTTCTTCTTCCGCCGGCTTGGCGTAAAGTGGATGATCCTGGTCGGCATGGCCGCGTGGGTCGTTCGTTACCTGCTGTTCGCCTTCGGGGCGCCTGATCAAACCGTCTGGATGATCCTCGCCGCCGTCCTCCTCCACGGCGTCTGCTACGACTTCTTCTTCGTCACCGGCTTCATGTACACCGACAGCAAGGCGCCGCACGACGTTCGCGGCCAGGCCCAAGGGATGCTGGTCTTCTTCACCCAAGGGGTCGGCATGTTCTTCGGTTACATGGTCGCCGGCAAGCGATTCGCCGCCTCCGTGCCGAATTACGAGAAATTGGCTGAAGCCTTCAAAGCCGCGACGTCGGCCGAAACCGTCACCTTCGCCGAGTCATTCAAGCAAATGTTCTCGGTCGCTCGGCCCGAATCGCTCGACGCCGACCTCCTCCGCGAGACGATGCTGCAGTGGCGAGAGTTCTGGCTCCTCCCCGCCGGCATGGCGGCGGTCGTGCTGATCCTCTTCCTCGCCGCATTCCACGACCGCGAGACGTCGAAGCCGATCGAAATCGACGAAGCCGCGTAACGCGTCATTGTGGCGTCGGCTCCGTCCTTGCAGCCCCCGGCTCCGCCGGGGGGTCGGTCACCCGTCGTCCCGCGTTGCGCTACCCCCCGGCGAAGCCGGGGGCTGATGCAAACGGCGTTCATTCGAGTACCCGGCCCGCCGCTATACTGGCGGCCATGCTCAAGTTCCTCCGCTACGCCCTGGCGATCGTCTGCTTCTCGGCGAGCGTCGGCTGTTTGGCGTTGTGGGGCTGGGCGCTGCAGAACCAGGATCAGTTGCTTGCCGCGCGGTTCCGCCTCTCGCGCGGAACCATCGTTTGCCAAATCTATCGCGGCGGAACGAGCGTGGCTCGCGTCTTCGTCCCCGTGAGATACAGCGGAGCGAGTCGATTCGGAGTGCCAATTGTCGGCAGTACGCCATTGGTCAAAGACCCAGTCAATGTGAGCTTGCAGTCCCTCACGCTGCCGCTGCGGCTCCGAGAAAACGACCGCTGGTATATCGTCAATCAAGTTGGCAAGCATCCTTTGTCGGCGTTTGGCACGGGAGCGACCTCCGGTAAAATGTTTGGCCGGGGGATGCGAAATGTCCACTTCCCCCTCTGGTATCCCGCCCTCGTCTTCGCCCTCGCCGGCGTCGCCTCCCTGCGACTCGGCCGACGCTTCACCCTCCGCTCGGCGATCATCGTCACGACAGTCATTGCCGGACTGTTGGGGATGCTCGTCACGCTCTAGGAGTGGGGCCTTCGTCCCCAAATTCATGCGATTTCGAATCCGCTCGATCCTGCTCGCGACCCTGCTGACGGCGCTCTTATTCGCACCGCTGGCCAAGCCCTCCCAGTATTGGGCAATGGTTCTACCCGCCATGGCCACTATTTCCATGACCTTGGTCACGGCGAAATCGATTGCCCGCCCAGATCTGCTTTTCTGGAAAGCGATGCCGCTGGGCGCCTTCGCGTATCTCTTCTGCGTGCAGTTCGTCGGGTACTTCATCAGCAACGATCCCTACCGCGTCCGCAACTTCTGGAACGACCAACTCGGGCTGCCGCTCTTCAAGCTGCTGCATGGCGAATCAGCCTTCGTCACCAATCGCCAAGGACTGGTCGACCACGATCTGGTGAGCTTCTACATCTGGATGCATGTCGTCGCAGCAGTTGTCCTATCTACCGTCGTCGCATTAGTGGCTCACATCGCGTTGAACTGGAGAAGAAACGCGGCGTCCCAGAAGTGAACGCTGACGAAACTGACGTATTGAGAAGTTGAGGTATAATGTCAACCGGAGGCAGTGATGCAAAGAGATTTCCGAGACCAACCCCTACCCGAAGACGCCGCGGAAGCGATTAAAACCGCGTTGTTCGCTGGTCGGAAGATCGAAGCGATCAAGCTCTACCGTCAAATCAGCGGCCAAGGCCTAAAAGAAGCCAAGGATTTTGTGGAAGCCTTGGAGGAAGAGCTGCGAGTCAGCGACCCTACGCGATTCGTCGCCGGGCCGCGCGGCACAGGGTGCGGCGTGGGCGTGTTGGCCATCGTCGCTGCCATCTGGTTGGCGTCGGTCGCGATGATCTAGCCTCGCGCGGACGTTCCCCTCGTAAACAAGAAAGCCAACCATGGAAGCCGCTTCCATCGCCTGCCCCAAGTGCAGCGGCCAGATGAATCAAGGATTCGTCGCCGACAAGACTCACGCGGCGGTAGAAGTCATGATGTGGCGCCCCGGACCGCCGGAGACGTCGTTCCTCAGCGGCACAAAGCTGCCGACCGGCTCGCTCTCCATCGCGGCGTTCTGCTGCGAGCACTGTGGATATCTCGAATTCTACGCCAGCAAGCTGTTCGGCCGTCACTGAGAATTTGCAACTGTAACACGCGCGGGTATAGTAGTCATCGTCGCGAACCTGCTCACCGCCATGAGGCAAGAACGACGTGTTTCGGTCGAACCAAAAGATGCTGATGGTGGTTGGAATCGCCGCCGTGATGGCGACCACGTTTTTCTATACCCTTTCGTTCGGCAACTCGAAGGCGGAGGGTTTCTTCCAACAGCGGGCGGCGGTCTACGCTACGCTGAGCAAGCAAATGGAATCCGTTCCGCCGGGAGTGAAGACCCGTCTGCCGCCATCACTGGAAACGCTAAGAAAGACTCCGAGGCCTATAGAAGAATCTCATATCCGGCACGTGATTCAGCGAACGGATTGGAACTCCGTCGGCAACTTCTCGCTCCTGCTCGATCTCGACGAAACCGTACTTGTCCGCGCCGAGCAAGGAAGTTCGGAAACGATGGCCGCCGCCAAACTTCTGCAGCACTACTTCGGCTGCTTAGCCAGCCACGGTTTAGTGAGCCGCTCCCGCAGCCTCGTTGTGGGCAGCTTACAGTCAGCGAGCGCTGTGTGGGTCAGCGCCGATGATTCGTTGCTAATCGAGGGGACGATCTTCGTTTCACCGAAGGAGAAGCAGGCGATCGTCACCGGACTCATCCGTGAACAATTGTCGCGGCGGTGACAGGGCTGATGAGGCGGCGACTCCATCCAAGGTGCTTGTACCGTCATACTTGCCGTGCCGTCGTGGTTCAACTCTTCCCGAATTTCCTTGGCGTACTTGGCGGTTCAATCCTGCGACGCAGGCCTTATCTCGCCACGCCCCCCTGCCGGGCGCGGCCAAAAATAGTTGCTGAAATTGGCCGCGCACTTTGCTAGGGTGACGTTCGGCGAGCCATTCGCTTCGCCCAGCGTCGTTCTTTGGCAATCTACTCAATCTCAACACAGCGCCTGCCGCGTAGCGACGGCGCTTCGCGCTGTTGCTACGCGCCTGCGGAGACGAGTTTTGTCCATTTTATCCCATGTCTGCCAAAAACGATTGGCAGACATGGCACACATGGCGCCCTTGGCAGACTAGCCAATAACAGGCACTTTTGAGGGTCTGACGTTAAGCCTGCTAGCAGGCCTTGGCGATGGCCGACCTGAATCGCAAAAAAGAAAGGCCGCTGGCCCCCCAAGGGAGCCAGCGGCCTATGCAAGAGGCGCCGGTGAGAGTCGAACTCACGATGTCGGATTTGCAATCCGATGCCTTAGCCACTTGGCTACGGCGCCGTTACAGTCTTTGAGGAAGCCAGACTCTTAGAAAACTATGAAATCTGCGCGACCTGGTCAAGTGCAGGTCTTTTGCGGGTTAGGGCGACTCGGCAAACAGGGTTTTCCTTGCTGCGTGTGACGCTAGTGCCTGTTTATCGGATTGCTTTGCAGCGGAACCTCACAAAATCTCGATGAGCAATCAGCGGTTGGGAACCGTTCCGCGGACGCCCGCAGCGTCTTCTCGAAAAACGTCCTCTCGAAAATCGTTGGGAAAGGAATCTGCACGATGCTCGAACGATCCTTTGGCGTCGCCGCGCGACGCCGCCGGACTCTGGACGCCCTGGTTCGACACGTCGCCGAGGCGAGCGTCGAAGCGATTTGCCGGCTGGTGCAGGATCGGATCGAGACGATGGGCCCCTGCGAGGCCCGCGGATACGTTCGGGCCCGCGCCGCCCGCGAGATTCGCCAGCAGACCCGCTTGGCGTTCTCCCAGCAACCTGGCGTCGACGCCAACTGGGAACTGCTGGTGGTCGTCCGCTCGACCGAGCGCGTCGTGCCGCTGGCGATGCGGCAACTCACCGCGATGCGGACGCAATACGAGGCGTCGACCGAGCGCCGGGCTGCCTAGCGTCCGTCATCCTGAGCGAAGTGAAGGATCTAGCGTCAACGCGGGGCTAGATTCTTCGCTTCGCTCAGAATGACAATATTCGCCGCTGAACTGCTGGTCAGGTACTGCACGACGGAAGTTCATGGATACCACCGACTATCCCTCGTTGGGCCGGCTGGCCGTGCTCAATGCGCAGTTGGCGCGGCAAACCCGCTTAGTCGAGAGCGTCGTCGACGAACAGCTCGACCGCGTCGAACGGCTCTTCCGCGCCGCGGCGATTAGCGACTGGCAGTCGGTGCTTCGCATCAGCGAGCAACTGGTCGCACAGCTTCAAGACCCGGCCGACATGCCAGTGGTTCGCTCGGCCCAACAGCTTTGCGATCTGCTGCGGCGCGATCCTTCGGGAGCGAAGGTCTCGGTCCGCTTGGCGGAGTTGCTCTCCGCTTGCCGTTCGACGCGGATGGATCAGCGCTCCGGCAAACGGTCATCCTGAGCAGTGCCGAAGGCGTTTCAGCCCCCGGCTCCGCCGGGGGGTCGGTTGCCATGCCGGTAAACATCGTCCAGCGAAATGCTACCCCCTGGCGGAGCCAGGGGCTGCAGAAGACGTAACGAAAAAAAGCCGCCGGTCGATGACCGGCGGCTTTTCCAGGCGTTTGGATATCTTCGACTGGCGTCGTTAGCGAACGACCGGCGAATCCATATTGTAGATCACAATCGGACGGCTGCTCGTGTACCAGGCGAAGGGACGGCCGCCAGGTTGCTGCCACGCGGGGCTGTACATCGTCGTGAACGGCATCCCCGAGGCGGTCGGGCGGCTGTTGGAGAAGCCGTACCAGCGGCTCGCTTCGAGCCGGGCCATTCGTTGGGCGCCCCGCTCCATCGCCTTCTGCTGGGCGACGGTGGGGACGTCATTTCGCTTCTCCACCTTGGGGTACCACGACTCGGTCGCGGCGGGCATCGATGCGGTCGGCTCCTCGGCAAACTCTTGGGCGAGGGCGGACGAAGCCGGAACGGTGATCGCCAGGGCCGAGATGGCGACGAGCTTCAGCCCGAAAGTGCGGATGGATTTCATGATCGCGGAGCGTCTCCTGCCAAGATAGCAAAGGCGGGGGCGAACTACCCTCGGAAGGATTCCGAACGGGCCAAGGCGGGGGCGAGTCGAAGACGCGAAAACATCGCTTTCTGCGCTCGCTGGATAATCTTTCGGTCAAGAGCGGGCGGTGCGCTCAGACCGATCGCTGCGACAGGCGCAGATTCCCAATCTTGCCCGGCGGCCGGTTCCGCTTAGCGAAACTGGCGAGACTTTGACGCGGAAATCCTGTACTCGAATGACGCGCCGCCAATTGCGTCGCGGCGTACGGAGTGCTAGGTTGCCGTCAAAGTCAACGCGGCTTCACGTTCGGCCGCGTCGGTTTGCAGAGATTCCGTCGCCCCGTCAGCAGGAGCGCAAGGGGCGGGTATACTTACGCGACGACGGCAGGCCGCCGGTCGCCGCCGCTAAACAGGTCTATCTGGTTGCCCTCACGGGCTGCTCACAAACAGGAGTTCATTAGTATGAAGAGCTTTGCTTTGTTGCTGTTCGGGTTGACGTTGACGGTCGGCATGATTGGCTGCGCCGAGAAGAAGGCGGAGCCCGCTCCCGCCGCTGAAACCGCCCCAGCCGAAACCACCCCGGCCGCCCCGGCTGAAGAAGCCCCCAAGTAAACGCTTGGCGACGACATCTGAAACGAGAAGGGACGGTCCCCGTTTGGGGCCGTCCCTTTCTACTTCAGGTTAATTTTCAGGCTAGAAGGCTGAACTACACGTTGCGTTTAGGCCTTGGCACGCGTCCCTTACCGCGACGCCCCTTGCCGCCCTTCGTTTCTTTCACCGAGTCGACCGTCTCGCCGATCGAGTCGCGCATCTTTTCGATCCGATCGCGAATCGCGGCAGCCCGTTCAAACTCCAGCGCATCGGCGGCGGCGAGCATCTCTTCTTCGAGTTCTGCCAGGTACTCTTCGGTGATGTACTGAGTTTCGTCGGTGCGGCCGACGGCTGCATTGGCCTTCGCGTGAGCGCTGGCGTCCGACTCGATGCCGCGGTGGATCGCCTTCTTGATCGTCTCGGGCGTGATGCCGTGCTTCTCGTTGTATTCATGCTGCAGCTGGCGGCGGCGTTCGGTCTCGTCGATCGAACGCTGCATCGAGTTCGTCATTTTGTCGCCGTATAGAATCACTTTCGCGTTAACGTTGCGCGCGGCACGGCCGATCGTTTGCATCAGCGACGTCTCGCTGCGGAGGAAGCCTTCCTTGTCGGCGTCGAGAATCGCCACCAGCGAGACTTCCGGCAAGTCTAGGCCTTCGCGCAGGAGATTGACGCCGACGAGGGCTTCAAAACGGCCCTGGCGGAGATCACGCAACAGTTCAACGCGTTCGAAGGCGTCAAGCTCGCTATGGAGCCACTTGCAAGCGATCCCTTGTTCTTGAAAGTAGTTCGAAAGGTCTTCGGCGAGTCGCTTGGTGAGCGTCGTCACTAGGGTCCGTTCGCCCACGGCGACGCGGGCCTTGATTTCTTCCAGTAAGTGCGGGACCTGGCCACGCGCGGGGACGACTTCGATCACCGGATCGAGCAATCCAGTCGGCCGGACGACTTGCTCGATCACTTCGCCGCCGGTTTGGCCGAGCTCATACTTGCCCGGCGTTGCGGAAACATAAATCGCCTGATCAACGCGCTCGCGCCACTCGTCGAACTTCAATGGCCGATTGTCGAGGGCGCTGGGAAGCCGGAAGCCATGCTCGACGAGCGTTTCCTTGCGGCTACGATCGCCGGCGTACATGGCGCCGATCTGGGGAATCGTGGCGTGCGATTCGTCGATGAACAGCAGATAGTCCTTCGGAAAGAAGTCGAACAGCGTCGAAGGCGCCGACCCCGGCGGCTTGCCGCTTAGCGGCCGACTGTAGTTCTCAATGCCCGGGCAATACCCGACTTCCATCATCATTTCGATGTCGAACCGCGTCCGGGCGTTGAGCCGCTGCGCTTCGAGCATTTTGCCATTGCTGCGGAATTGTTCGAGCCGATCGGAAAGCTCCTTGCGAATCGAATCGACGGCGTTGTGGACCCGCTCCTCCGGCAATACGAAATGCTTGGCCGGATAGATATACATTTGCTCGAGGTTGCTCACCGCTTCGCCCGAGACCGGGTTGATGATCGAGAGCCGCTCGATCTCGTCGCCCCAGAATTCGATGCGGTAGGCAAACTCTTCGTACGACGGCCAGATTTCGACGCAATCGCCGCGGACGCGAAACTTGCCGCGTGCCGGATCGGCGTCGTTGCGGTCGTACTGAATGTCGACCAGCCGCGCGAGGACATCGTCGCGATCGAGGGTTTGGCCGACTGTCAGCCCGACCATCATCTCTTTGTAATCTTCGGGCGAGCCCAAGCCGTAGATGCACGAGACGCTGGCAACGACGATGACGTCGCGACGGCTCACGAGCGAACTGGTCGTCGCCAACCGCATGCGGTCGATCTCTTCGTTGATCGAGGCGTCTTTCTCAATGTAAATGTCGCGCTGGGGGATGTAGGCTTCGGGTTGGTAGTAGTCGTAGTAGCTGACGAAGTAACTCACCGCGTTGTGAGGAAAGAATTCCTTGAACTCGGAGTAGAGCTGCGCTGCGAGCGTCTTGTTATGCGATAGGATCAGCGCCGGCCGCTGCAATTGCTGGATAACGTTGGCCATCGTGAACGTCTTGCCCGAGCCGGTGACGCCCATGAGGACCTGCTCGCGCTGACCGTTCTTCAGTCCTTCGACCAGCGCCTTGATGGCGGCCGGTTGATCGCCGGCTGGCTGGAAGGGGGATTCAAGTTGAAATTGCACGGCGAGATCCTTCAGTCGGGGAGGGCGCTCTTGCTAACGATTCGCGACTTCAGTTTCGTCGGCGATTGGTAGCAAGTAGGGGCGAATCCGTTCGATCGTCCGCGGGCCGATGCCGTCGACGCGCGTCAGCTCTTCCACGCTTTGGAACTCGCCCCGTTCCTCGCGTTCGGCGATCAGCCGCTCGGCAAGCGTGCGGCCGACGCCGGGAAGCTGCATCAGTTCGGGCCAGTCGGCTTGGTTGACGTTGACCTGGAACTTGGCGGTGAGCGGCGTGGCACGGTCGATGTCGATCAGGCCGCCGGCGTCGCCCGCGTGCCGCCACCAACCGGCCGCCATCAGGGCAAGGGCGCCCGCCGTCAACACGGTCGCCGTGCGCCGTTCGCGAGGGCGAATCAGCGCGTCGGTCGGCAGTGGCGGGGAAGGGGAGGGCATCGCGACGGTCGACGGAAGCGTTCGGGGCGCGGTACAAAACGGAATCTCGAATTATAGCGGGGCGGCGTCGCGGGGGCGCCAGTATGTGACTGCGATTTCGACGGCCGCAAGCCAAGCCGAAGCGGAATAAATGCCATGAACCGTGATTTTCAGCAGATTGAGTGGGACGCCGCCGCGATCGAGGATTGCCGGCAGTTGGTGCGGCTGGCAGTGCGGGAGGATTTGGAGCGGCAGCAGGACTGGACGACGCTCGCCCTAGTGGCGGTCGATCGGATCGGCGCCGCCGACATCGTGTCGCGACAGCTAGGATTCGTCGCCGGAATGCAGGCGGTTGCGGTGACAATCGACGAGATGGGGGGGCAGTTGGCGTTCGAGCCGCTCGTGGCGGACGGCGACCAGATTGCCGCGATGACGACGCTAGGCCGACTCAGCGGCAAGGTTCGCGACCTGCTGACATGCGAGCGGATCATCCTCAACATTGTCGGCCGCATGATGGGCGTGGCGACGCTGGCGAGCCAGTATGTGGAGCGCGTCGCCGGCACGCAGGCTCACATCTACGACACGCGGAAGACGACGCCGGGGTGGCGGCGGCTGGAAAAGTACGCCGTTCGCTGCGGCGGTGCCCGTAATCATCGGCTGGGGCTCTACGACGCGGTGTTGATCAAGGACAACCACTTGGCCCAGTTTGCTCAGCCGGGCGAAGCCGCCGGCGCGGCGGCGGCGCGTGCCGTGAAACAGGCACGGGAGTTCCTGCGGGAGTTCGCGGCCGTCGACTCGCTTCCCAGCGGCGGCATCGTAGAAATCGAGGTCGATTCGCTGGAACAACTTGCGGCAGTGCTCACGGAACGCCCTGAAATCGTGCTGCTCGACAATATGAACCTTGAGCAACTCCGCAGGGGGGTGGCAATGCGGAACGCTACGGCGCCCGACGTGGAATTAGAGGCGTCTGGCGGCGTGAACCTGGAAACGGTCCGCGGCATCGCCGAAACGGGGGTCGATCGCATCAGCGTCGGCGGGATCACTCACGCGGCGAAGTCGCTCGATGTGGGGCTCGATTGGCATACAGGAGCCTGAATTCCCCCAAACAGGGGGCACCTGCGCCGCCGGAGGGCTGGCCCTCTTCCATCCGGAATAACCGGAACATGCTGCCGGACAAGAATTCATACCTTGTTCGCTACATTCTAGTTGACACTCCTACTTTGCCCGAATATCCTGGGGGAAGTGTGGGCAGCAATCCGCACGCATTAATTAACCGTTTTATATTGTCGTTCTGATCGGGAAGTTGACCTCATGAACATTCGATCGGCGGCGGGTCGTCAGGACCTAGCTGCTGTCCGAACCGGCGAGTCGAAATTGCCGGGGTCTGCTTCACCTTCTTTGAAGAACGATTGATCGCCTCACTTGCTCCGTATTTGAGGCGTTTTCTCGCTGAAGCGAGTTCCCTGACAGGCATCGAGTCGCCGCACCACTGTTCGCGTCGAAGACTTGATCTTCGCGTTTTTCGTGGGGACATGCCGCGCGCTTCTACCTGACTTCCCGGCCCCTCAATTAGCTCGCGCATCTAGCGATGCGCGCTTGAAGAGGCTGCGTCGCTACCGCGAGGCAGTTGGCCGATCGAATGCGGCCCAACTCGGCAGGATTGCCGTGCGGGCCACTCCTGAGATTCGTTCCCGATCGCTTCCGCGCACCGGAGTGATTGAAGACTGCTCGATCAGCGCTGCAAGAAATCGCAGGTGATCGGCGGTTGGAGTAGGGGACACCTCAACATGTCGCGAGTCAGCATCTTCGGACGAGTCCGTCAGTTCGCGTGCCTGCTCAGCTTGGGGGCCGCCGTCGCCGCTGGCTTGGGCAGCGCCAATGAGGCGCAGGCCGTCGTGCCGACGCCGACCGGGTTTACGCTGCAGATCTCTCCCTACGCTCGCGTCCTCGAGTATGTCGGGACGCCCCAGTTTATGGACGTGCTCTGGGAAGAGTCGTGCGACAACCCTCACCTCCGCGTCCGCGCTCGCAACAAGCCGGCGATCATGCTGACGAACAATGCCGACTCGGCCGCCCCGATCACCAGTTTCACGCTGAGCATTGACGCCTCGCAGCCCTACCTCTTTGGGATGGGCGACGTGGTATCAGACAACTTCACCAACTTCATCAAGAACACGATCTACACCGACGCCGGCGTCTCGATCACCGGCAGTTCGATTTCTCCCGACGGCCGGACGCTGACGGTCAACTTCGACGGACTGACGGCGGGTAAGAAGGCGATCTTCAACGTCGACTTCGACGCTGAAGACATGGATATGTTCCCCTTCCCTGATTATCGCATGGCGTTGCTCGGCGCTCCTTACCCGGGCGAAAACCCCACCACGCCGGGAACCTACGCGGCAACGTTCACCAACGCCGCGAGCCCTGTTCCCAACGCGCAGACGCTGACCGGCGAGTTCGAGCAAATGACTGAAACGCCGAGCTATCACGACTTGGTTATCCGCCCTTACGGCGTGATGGATAAGCTTGAGATCATTACCGGCGGCGGCGAGATTCCCGAGCCGAACAGCTTGATTCTCGCGATTGGCGGCCTGACCGCCTTGGCGGTTCGTCGGATTCGCCGCGCCGCGGCCTGAGCCCTACTCTCGGCTTGCAAAAGCTCCACTCCCCAAAGGCGAGGCGGCATCGGCTGCCTCGCCTTTTTTGCTGCCAGGTTCCCAACTCGCCATCGATTCGGTTGTGCCGCGCTCGTTCTCACTGCTAGCGGCCCGCGTTTGACGGTTGGATAGGGTGCGGGAACGATGGCAAACTTGGCGGCTCTTAGCGGCCGCAACGAATGCTCCCAGCAAGCTGTTTCTGCGGATTTCTCCTGAAATAGGGAAAGTGCGGGTTCGCCCTCATCCGATTACTCCGAGTGGGCAAACCGTAGGTCGCGTTGCGAACCCGTTATCGCATCGAACGTCGACCGCCGGCTTGGCGAACGACTCGAGGCGACTCAGCACCGAGTCGGGGGACGCCGGGCCGACACGAACTTATAGGGGGAATCTGGGATGAAACTTGCTACCTGGGGGAGCGCTGCGCTGGCAGTATGCCTCGCCGTGGGCGGCGCTGCGCCGCTTCACGCTCAACAGAGCGGATCGCTCGCAGCTTCTAGCATGGCGTCGGAGATGGACGACGCGAGCTACGGGGCATATGACTCCTGCAATACCTGCCCCACTGGCGGGTGCGGCTCGGACGGCCTCTTCGGCGGTCTGGGCGATCGGAACATGCAACTCGTCTTCGGCGCGGAATATATCTACGCTCAGGCCACGTTTAGCGAAGCCCTGGCCTACGTCGAACAAGACGCCATCGAAGGGGGCGAGACGTGGCACCAAATCGACTTCGATTACAACTCGTCGTATAGCTTCTACGGCGGCGTTTACCTCTGCGACTGCGGCGGCTCGGTCATCTTCGACTACACGCGCATGACTAGCGACGGCGATTACGCCGCTAGCGAGTCGTCCGGCATCGACATCTTCGGTCCGTATGAAATCGACGGCAACATCGAAGGACACGCCGACGTCGATCTCAAGTCGTACGACTTGTCCTTTGCGAAGACGATCCCGCTCGGCTGTCTCCTCGGGGCCGCCGGTTGCGGCGATTGCTGCGACGACACGTGCTGCGGCGACGGATCGTGCGGCGCCGGCTGCGGCGGCGGTTGGTGCCCCGCGTGGGACATCACCTGGTCGGGCGGCATTCGCTACGCCGACGTCGGCTGGGGCAACACGATTACCGCCACCGATCCGAATAGCAGCGTCTTCGTCGACTCGGCGAACACTTCGCTTAACTTCGACGGCTTCGGCGGGCGCGTCGGCCTGATGGGACGACGCTACATCGGCAAGCGCGGCTTGTTCAGCGTCTATGGTCGCGGCGATTGGTCGCTGTTGTTCGGCAACGTCGACATCGAAACGATCGTCACGAACCAGGCCGGCTCGGCCTTCTTGCGGACGAGCAACGACATCACCGTGCCGGTCACCGAGATCGAGCTCGGCGCCTCAGCCCACTTGGGACAACATGCGACGTTGTCGGCTGGTTACTTCTGGTCGGCGTGGCACGACCTCGGGATGAGCCCCGAGTACAACTACGACCAATTCCAGATTAGCCACTACGACGACGCCAACATCCTTGGCTGGAACGGCCTCTTCGGCCGCGTGGAAGTGGCGTTCTAAGCAGGTCGAGAGTTAGCAAAGTCGCAAGATTAGAACACTCGTTGTAGAATAAAACAGGGCCAGTCGCTCCGATGGAGCGACTGGCCCTGTTCGTTGTTTGATAATCAGAGCTCGAATCGACGTTGCTTCACGACGCGCACGAACAGACGGAGCCTACCGGCCGCGAATGAAGCAAGAATGCGGCCGCGACCTAGGCGACGCCGCCGACCATCAGGCGATCACGCTTGGCGCGACGCTCAGCCCGCAGGCGGGCGCGACGCTTGGTCTCACTCGGCTTCTCGTAGAATTCGCGAACGCGGATTTCCTTCTTGATGCCGCTGCGCTCAACGAGCTTCCGAAACCGACGGACAGCCTCTTGGGCCGTCTCTTTGTCACGCAATGTCAACTTAACCACGCCGAATTGCCTTTCGTCCACATCGAATCTGAATGCCGCCTACGCGCCCAGAAGAGGGCTAACTCGTTGACGGGAAACTACTAAGGTAGCATCGGCCTCCCGGCACGTAAAGGCCGAGGATTCGATCGCCGCCCCTCCGCGAGGGAAAACCTTGCCCGATCGGAACAACCGGCAGTTGGCCGCCGGAAGCGGAGCCCGCTGCAGGTGAATCGGGTTCTTAAGCCCCTGCGAGGCAGCCGATCCGTAGGTTGTCGGCGATCATTAAGTAGGATCGCCCCCTTACCCCGTCGCAGGCAGTGGCCATGAGTGAGACGGAGCGTTCCAACATCATTCAGACGTTGGACTTGCGCCATGACGAGGCGTTGGAATCGCTTGCCGAACTCGATCGGCAGGTCGAACAGGCAATTGCCCTGATTCGACCCCCGGCTGCGGTCGAAACGCCGGCACCGACGGGTCGGAAGAAGAGCGCCGCCTAACGTCGGTCGAGGTGGCCCGACTTGTTGATCGCTCTGAGGAGCCTGATCCCAAGCATGCCGCTCAGGATCATTCCCGCCAGCCCCGGGGCCGAGGCGCCGTCCAAAGGCCAGAACCAGAAGGGCCAAACGTTGTTCGTCACGAGCAGCACCGACCCGAGGAATAGGGCGCTGGTGAGCATCCCCAGCACCAAGCGATTCACCGACGGCTCCAGGCCGCGGTGATCGAGGTGGACGTCGAACCGCCCCGTTTGCACCTGCTGTAGGATGTCGCGCATCCGCCGGGGGAAGACTTCGGCGAGTTGTTCCAATTCGTAGGCGATCCTTCGCGCCTTGCGAAACTGCCGCGTCGGCGAAATCCGGCGGGCCATCATCTTCTTACGGTACGGCTTGAGGATTTGCATCAGGCTGAAATCAGGAACAAGCCGCTTGCCGGTCCCTTCGAGCATCACCAAGACCTTCAATAGCATCGTCATCGCCGCGGGCAGCACGATGCGATGGCGTCGCATCAATTCAAACATTTCGCGCAGCGACGCCGCAAGTTCGAACTTCTCCACTGTCTGATGCGCGAACTGCGCGATGAAGTCGGCCAAGTCGATGGCAAGCGCCGATTCGTCGAGCCCCGGCGGCGTCGCGCCGACGCGAATGACGATTGCACCGAGCCGTTGGCTGTCCTGCTCGACGATGGCGAGCAGGAACTCTTCGATATCTTCGCGGAGCGCGTCGTCGATCCGGCCGACCATGCCGTAATCGAGCAAGCCCAGGCCTTCGTCGCGCAGCAGCACCAAGTTCCCCGGATGGGGATCGGCGTGGTAGAAGCCGTGGCGGAAGATCATCTCCAGGTACAGATCCGCGCCCTGCCGGGCTACCGCGGACAACTCAATGCCGCACTCGGCGAGCTTTTGCGGCGAAGAGAAAGGAATCCCTTCGAGCCACTCCATCACCAGCACGCGGTCGGTCGAATATTCGGCGAACGGACGCGGAATGCGGACGAGCGGGCTGCCGTTGAAGAGCCGCCGGAATTCTTCCATGTGGCGGCGTTCGCGTTCGAAGTCGAGTTCGCGGCGCAGCGCCCGTTGGAACTCCGCTACGCTCGCGCACGGTTGATATGGCGCCAGTTCGGGAATCATCTCGGCGAGTTGCGCGAGGCCTTGCAAAATATCGAGATCGACCCGTACGCGGCGCGAAATATCGCGGCGCTGGACCTTCACGGCGACTTCTTCGCCCGTGACGAGTCGCGCGCGATGGACCTGGCCGATCGACGCCGAGGCGACGGGAATCTCATTAAACTCCGCAAACACGTCCGTCAACGCACAGCCGAGGTCTTCTTCGACCAACTGCCTCACCACGTCGGGCGCATCGGGCGGAACGTTGATTTGGAGTTTCTCAAGCTCCTCGGCCAGCTCGCGCCCAACCATATCGGGACGCGTGCTCATAATTTGGCCGAGCTTGATGAACGTCGGCCCCAGTTCCTCCATCGCCAGTCGAATCCGCGTTTCGCGACTGGCGTCAGCGAGGACCTGGCCGGTGCGATTCTTCAGCAAACCCTTGCCGAATGAAAATTCAAATCGCGCCAGCCATCCGGCGAGCCCGTATTTGCTGAGGATCGACAGAATCTCCCGCCAACGGTTGACGTTGCGATAAACTTGGGGGATGGCGCCGATTCGCATGCGATGGTCTCGTGACGGGTCGCGCGGTAGGCTTAAGCCGGCGGACCATCTTTTCATTGTACTCGGCTGCGGACGGACCTGCTATTTGCGGCCTTGGCGGCACGACTCATCTTTTCGAGGAAACATGATGCGAACGCTTGTTTTCACGCTCACTTCTTGCGCCTGCTTCTGCACCTTCTTCGCCTTCGCAACGCCGATCTTGGCTGGCGAACCGCTCAAGGCGATGACCTTCAACCTACGCTTGGCGACCGGCGACGACGGCGAGAACGTCTGGAGCAAGCGAAAGGATTTTTCCGTCAAGGTGATTCGCGACGAGAATCCCGATGTGCTCGGCGTTCAGGAGGCGCAGCCGATCCAGGTCGACGAACTTGTCGCCGCGCTGCCGGAATACATGAACGTCGGCGTCGGCCGTCGGCCCGACGGGAGCGACGAATTCTCAGCAATCTATTTCCGCCGCGATCGGTTTCATTTATGCGACGCGGGGACGTTTTGGCTTTCCGATACGCCGACGGTTCCCGGTTCGACAACCTGGGGCAACAGTCTGCCGCGGATCGCGACCTGGGTTCGCTTGCTGGATCGGACCGACAGCCGACGGCTCATCGTCATCAACACCCATTGGGATCACGAGTCGCAGCCGGCGCGACTCAATAGCGGCAAGCTGCTCGCCGCACGCGTTCATGAACTAAGCGGCGACGCCGAGCCGGTGATCGTCATGGGCGACTTTAACGCGACGCCGAACAATCCAGCCATGGCGGCGTTGATTGAAGAAGGAAATCTGCGCGACACATTCCCCGTCGCGCACCCCGACGAGACGAACATCGGCACGTTCAACGGCTTCGGCCGCACGCCGAACGGACCGAAGATCGATGCGGTGCTCGTCTCGCCGCAGTGGCAAGTCGAGGATGCCGAGATCGTGCGCGTTCGCGACGGCGAGTTGTTTCCGTCGGATCACTGGCCGGTGACGGCGACGGTTCGCTTGCCTGATGGGGACAAGTAGCCGGCGCACCGACAGACGCACATTGCAATTCGTTGATCTTTTGCGTTTCTTGCTTACAGCGTCGCGTAAGCGCGCCTACGCACAGACAGATGCGTCAAAAGCTTTCGTCGCATCTCATTGCTGCTCAATGCGTTGCTATCGAGATCGCCGATCGCAACTGCCGTTTTTTCAGCCCTAAAGGACGCACTCGTCCAATCGGACTCGATCTCGCTAGTGGCGCGCCATGGAAATGGTAAAATGACGCCCAGCGTCGTTTTTTCCACACGTTTTTGATAGGAGCGTACCGTGAGCCAAGAAACTGGTTCGGACAGCGATAGTGAAGACAACAGTAGACGCGGCGTTTTCGGCGAAGAGCCGGGGGCGCCGCGCCGGAAGTTTGTGGGGCCGGCCTTTAAGGCGGTCTTTCAATTCGCAAAGTTCATGATCACGCTGCCGATCACCCTCGTGCGCGGACGCCGAGGGAAAATGGCTGAGGTGACCGTTTATTCGGCACACCCCAGCTTCTTCTTGTGGCTGCTGATTGCAGTCGGCTTTACCGCGAGTGCGATTGTCGTCCGCTACCCGCAGGAGGCGGGATTGCTCGGATGGATCTACGTTTGGGCGTTGCTCTACTTCATGGTGACGCTGATGTACGACATCAGCGCCCGCAAGCTGGGGCTCTGGACGTTGATCTTCGCCCTGATTTGGTTGGGCTCGAAATATGTCGAACATATCAAGGACGTCGCCGTGCTCGGCTCGGTGTTCGAGTACCTCGCGGCGCTCAAGCCGGAGTATGATCCCGGCACCGGCACGGCGCTCAGTTGGCTGTTACTCTTGCCGTGGTGCGGATCGTTGCTCCACATGGCCCTCAACGGCCGGAAGCGGTTCACGCCTAATGAGATCGGCGAGTTCCACTTCGGCGAGGGTAGCGAACTGACTGACCGAACCGGGTTGCGGTTCCGGACGAAGTACCGCGATGTGCTCGAGACGATTCTGACGTTCGGCGGCGGCGACTTGATTGCCGTCGACAACCATCAGAACGTCATTAAACGGTGGGATAACATCGTGGGGCTCTACTTCCTCTGGAACGATCTCGACCGCGTGTTGCATCAGCGGGTCGCGGTGATGGACATGGGCGAGGAAAAGGTCGCCGTTGAGCAGTGATGCTTGGTGATACGCTGTTGCCGCATCGTCCCTCTTTCATTTGAAAAACCAGGGGGCCGTTGCAGACCGAATCGTCGGCTGCAACGGCCCTGATGAATGACTTATACTGAACCTGTTGCACCGCCGCAGCGAACTCACGCTTGGCTGTTAGTGCTCACGCTGGTCGGCGTCGATTACTTCAGCACGCTCGCCTATCTCCCGTCGATGGCCGTCGAAGCGGCGGGGCCGCTCGCGCCGCTGGCCGCCGCGGGCGTGGTGCTCGTCACGTTTCTGTTAGCGCTGCCGATCTATTGGTACGTCGTAGGGCGTTCGCCCGATGGCCGCGGCGCCACGGGATTGCTCGAAGATCTGACTCCAGGCTGGCGGGGGAAGATGATCGTGCTGACCCTGCTGGGGTTTGCGGCAGCCGACTTCGTCGTCACGCGGAGCCTCTCGCTGGCCGATGCGGCGATCCATCTCATTCACAATCCGCACGGGCAACGGTTGCTCGCACGACTGCCGCAGACGTTTCTGGGCGAGGACCCGGCGTCGTGGTAGTGGTGGGAGCGCGCAGCGGCGCTCGTGATGGCGCCGCAGGTGGCGGTGACGCTCGGGCTGTCGATCGTCTCATTTGGCCTGTGGCAGTTGATCAAAGACGGACTCTCGCGACGGATGTTGTGGACGACCGCGCTGGCGACGTTCGTCTATCTGGCGCTGGTGGCGATCGTGATCGTCAGCGGCATCGCGTATCTGGGACGTCATCCCGAAATCTGGGAGGCCACTATCGCGTCGTTGAGTGTGCGCGATGACGCCGATGCCGGGGTCGCGTCGATCGGCTGGCGCTGGGAATGGCTCAGAATCGTGCTCTGGTCGTTTCCGCAGATGGCGCTTGGCCTGAGCGGTTTCGAAATGATCATGACCGTCGCGCCGCAGGTGCGGGGCAGAGGGGATGATACGGCGGAGAAGCCAGTCGGACGGATTCGAAATACGCGGAAGCTGATGCTGACGGCCGCCTCGGTGATGGCGGTCTACCTGGTGAGCGCGGTGAGCGTCACGTCGCTGCTGGTGCCGCGGACAGCGCTCTTGGCGGGCGGCGAGGCTGAGCACCGGGCTTTGGCGTACCTAGCCCACGGATCACTACTCGCTGACGGGGCGACGGGCGAGGCGCTCAATCCGCTCTTCGGAGAGAACTTTGGCGACGTCTTCGACTTGTCGACGGCGTTGATTCTCTGCCTCGCGGGGATCAGCGTTACGCTAGGGCTGAAGAACCTCCTGCCGCATTACCTCCACCGACTCGGCATGGAGGTCGGTTGGGCTGGGAAAGTCGGGGCGATTCTCCACCTGCTCAATGCGATCATTTTGATCGTCACGGTGGTGTTCCGCGCCAGTCCTGCGTCACAGCAGTGGGCCTATGCGACCAGCGTGCTGGTGTTGCTCGGCGGCGCCGCGATCGCTGCCGCCCGCAATTTGTTGCAGCCAGGGAAACGGACGTTCGGCCAAGTGTTGGGCGGGGGGCTGGCGGCGCTAGGGGCGGGATTCTTCTTCGGCCTGACGGGGATGACGGTGCTGATCAATCATTCCGGGATCACCATCGCACTGGCGTTCGTCGCGTCGATCGTGATCAGTTCTTTTATTTCGCGATGGATCCGCAGCACGGAGTTGCGGTTCGAGGGTTTTAGTTTTGCGAATTCGGAGTCAGAGCAGCGCTGGGCGGAGCTATCGCGACTCGGCCCGCGGGTGCTCGCTCCTCATCGGCCCGGATTGATGTCGCTAGCCGATAAGCGTCATGCGCTGCTGCGCGACTATCGGCTGTCGCCGGACGAGGAGGTGTTGTTCGTCGAAGCGACCCTTGGCGACCCGAGCGACTTCTATCAACGTCCGCTGATGAGCGTCGAGCGCGATGACGGGATCGAAGTGATCCGCGTCTCGCACTGCGTAAGCGTCGCCCACGTCTTGGCGGCGATCTGCCTGGAGATGTGCGACGACGAGGCGCCTCCGCCGGAGATTATCTTTGGCTGGTCGAACGAAGCGCCGCTGGCGGCGAACCTCAACTTCCTGCTGCTCGGCGAGGGGAACGTGCCGTGGATGGTGCGGGAGTTAGTGCTGAATGCGGGGCTCGAGCCACATCGGCAGCCGCGGATTTTGATTGGGTGAGCGAACCCGTCATTCTGAGCGGAGCGAAGAATCTAGAAGTTCGCTTGAGTCTCTAGATCCTTCGCTCTGCTCAGGATGACGAATGTTTACGCAGCCAGCTATGCGACGCGTCGACGAAGGCAATTGAAGGCGAGCATCGCCATCACTGCGAAACACGCCGAAGCCGGTTCCGGCACGGCGGCGGTCGACGCCGCAGCCGACGTGGCGCCAAAGTTCCGCTGCCAGGTGAGATAGTCGCCCCCCGTCATCGTGCCCGCCGCGAATCCGTTCTTCCAAACCGTCAAGTCGGCGTTGTTCACGGCGCCGTCGTTATTGAAGTCGCCGGCGATCGGCGTCGAGGGCGTGAGGTCCGGCGCGAAGAAGAGATTGCTGGAAATGTTTGTGAGGCCGGTATTCCACTTGATGACGTCGGACAGCTTCACCGTATTCAGGTTGAGGATGGCCGCGACGTCGGACTTCAAGACGCCGCCGACGTAAAGCTCGTTGTAGTCGGCGGTGTAGAAGAATTTATCTCCGTCGCGGGAACGCTCGAACTGATTAGCCAAAATCGCCGTCGTGAGCGGGCCGAGGCTTGAACCTGCCATATGCGTTTCGGCGAGGGCGGCGACGATGGCGTCGACATTGTTGATGTTGTTGCCGTAGAGGGTTCTCAGCGCATTGCGGGTCGTCGCGTCGGTGGGAAGTTGATTGAAGTTGGTGAGCAGCGGCAGGTCGTAAGCGACGCGCAATTCGTTGTAGTCGACGATGCCGTGATCGCGGCCGCGCTGGATGTCGACGGCCATCAGATCGGTGCCGCCGGCGCCAGGGGGACCGAATATAACGTTGCGAATCGAGTCGACGATTTTGAGGTCGATCTCCTGCGACTTTTGGAGCGAGGCGCCCATCAACACGTGGTCGACGAGCGCCGGGTTGTTCGTGATTTGATTCGGATTGAAGAAGGCGTTGGCGAACGTCATCGAGCCAGTCGCCTGGCTGCTGTTGTTCGCCAGCAGCAAGCTGTCGCCGACGGCGCTATGGCCGAAGCGGAAGACGGCGTGCGAGAACGAGTTGGTGATCGAGCCGTCCTCGTCCGGACGGTAGACGTAGGCTTGCGCCGTGGGAGCGTTGCTACCCATCAGCGCCGGCAGGAACTCGTTGTAGGTGATCGCCTGGATCTCGGCGCCGACGAGCTTGCGGGCGAGGTAGTACTGCTCCTGGGCATTGAGGCCGGGCTTGAGCGTCGCGATGCGATCGACGAGCCGGTTGTGCTCGCGCATGAAGACTGTCTGCAGCGAGGTGAGGAGCAGATTCTCGTTCGCGCGAATGTCACCGGCGAGGAACAGCTGATTCGCGGGCGTTGGGCCGTTGTTTTGGTTCGACAGGCCGCCGGTGTTGTACGGCAGCAGGTTGTTGGCGCTCGTGACCAGCTTGGCGCCCGTTCCGCCGTTAGTTCGCAAGGCGGCGGCGCGCGTGTTGCTCGAACCGTAGATCTGCGAGCCGTCGATCCAGGCACTCACCTCGTTTATTTGTTCGCGATCGCCGTTGGTGACGAAGTTCGACCGGGTGAACGCGATCGGGTTCGGGCCCAAGGGGTCGGTCGGACTATCGATCGTGATGGGGGCGGAGCCGTTCGTCGCGGCGCCGGCGCTCGACGTCGACAAACTCATGTCGTGGTCGAGAAACTGCCCCCACCCCCAGATGTAGTCGCTCAGGCCGCGCGCACTCGGCGTGCTGACGGTTTGCTTTGACACGGTGTTCGAGATCGTCCGGGCGTTGGGTCGCGTGGGGGGCAAGAGGATGCCCCCGTGGATCCCTTGGTAGTCGGTGAGATAGTTGATCCGAATCAGCTGTTGGCCCGCTTTGCCCCGATTAATTTGAATGTGATTGTACGAACCGTCGAACGTGCGATCGGCGGCCATCGCGGGATCGAGCATGAAGAATCCGCTGGCGGCGAGCGCAAGCGGGAGCGTCAGCGAGAATCGCTGGAAGGCGTGGTGCAACACTTCTCAGTTCCGCGTCAAAGGTGCAATCGTGCGTGGCTGGAGAGGGAGCGATGGGCGGCCAGCGCCCGAAAAACCCTCTGGGCGACCAGCTTTCAGTCTAGTTGTCGCCGCCGATCGAACAATGAAATTGAGTGCTGGAAAGACGTTTCCCGCGCCCAAATATGCGGATTACGCAGGGCTCCGACCGACATTCGGCAGACTCCGGCGGATCTAGAGCGCATTGCGAATCGCAGCAATTCCAGCCCCCGGCCCCGAAGATTACCCAATAGCTATCGAGAAATACCCTTAACACAGAGAACACAGAGAGGGAAACGATGGGACAATCTCCGTCATTTCCTCTGTGCTCTCTGTGTCCTCTGTGTTTAAGACTTTATCAGCCAATCATTTCCAGAATGATGGCAAATAAATAGGCTTAGGAGCCGAGGGCTGCAGTGGGCGCACGCACCTTCAGTTGTGAGAGGCGTTGCCGTTGGTTTCGCTGTTGAGATGACGGCGAAGGTACGTCGCGCGCTCGATGTTGCGATCGGCCTGATCAAGTTCCACGCCCGAAAGCTTTTGCAAATGGGCCGGCTGCGTGTGGATCAACAGCTTGTTGACCGTCGGGATCGCGAGATCGCCGATCAGGCCGAGATTGATCCCCATCCGCACGCTGGAAAGGAGATGCATCGTCTCCTCGCTGCTAATCGTCTGCGCAGTTCGCAGAATGCCGAACGCCCGGCTCACCCGGTCGTGGAGCGTCTCTTGGCTGTTCTCGATCAGGAAGCTGCGGGCCTGGCGCTCGTAATCGATCAGCACCGGCACCACATCGGCGACTTTCTTGGCGAGCTCTTCCTCAGTCTGGCCTAGGGTCACTTGATTGCTGATTTGGTAGAAGTCGCCAGTCGCCTGCGAGCCTTCGCCATAAAGGCCGCGGACGGCGAGGTTGATTTTGTGGAGGCTTTTGAAGACCTTCTCGATCTGCCGCGTGATCGCGAGCGCCGGCAGGTGGAGCATCACGCTCACGCGGACGCCGGTGCCAGTGTTCGTCGGGCAGGCGGTGAGGTAGCCGAGCCGTTCGTTGTAGGCGTAGGTGACCTGCTCTTCGATCATGTCGTCGAGCTTCGTCGCTTGTTCCCAGGCCTCGTTGAGCGCCAGCCCGCTGTGCATCACTTGGATCCGCAGGTGATCTTCCTCGTTGATCATCACGCTGAAGCGTTCCGACGGATCGACAACGACCGCGCGGGCGCCTTCGCTCTGGGCATGTTCGCGGCTGATCAGCTGGCGTTCGACGAGAAACTGGCGATCGACTTCGGGCAGTTCGCTCACCTTCAGGTAGAGCGACTCGGCCGGCGCCTTGCCGGCGGTTCGCAACGACTCGACGCGGCCATGGAGGATCCGCTCGATCTCCGCGCGGTCGGCGTCGTTCGCCCGCGAGATGAACGGAAAGTCGGCCAAGTTCCGCGCCAGCCGGATGCGGCTTGAAATCACGATGTCCGACTCGGGGCCGGAGCCCCGCAGCCATTCACCGCTCGTGCTGGCGAGATCGTCGAGAGTCATGAGGGGATGCTTGATGCTGGATGTTATAGGGATGCTAGTTGCTGGTTGCTAGATGCTAGATGCTGGATAAGGCTGCCAGTTGTTGATCATGTCTCATCGAGCATCAAGCAACTAGCATCCAGCATCCTTCACTCACTCGCCCTTCGCTTCGCGGAAGCCGGCTTCAATTTCGCGAATTTTGTCGCGGATCTCCGACGCCCGTTCGTATTCTTCGGAGCTCACCGCCTCTTTCATCTCACGGCGGAGGCGAATCAGCTGAGTCTGCTGGTCGGCGCCATGCGGGCAGCGCTTCGGCACTTTGCCGACGTGCTGCGTCTGGTCGTGGATGCTCATCAGGAGCGGTTCGAGTTCTTTCTCGAAGAAAACATAGTCGTGCGGGCAGCCGAGCCGGCCTTGCTTGCGGAACTGGAGGAAAGTGATGCCGCAGACGGGGCAGGCACGTTGGTCGAGGCGGGCGAGTTCGTCCGCCGTTTCGCCGACTGCAAGGTGCTGAGCGAGCAAACCCGCCATCGCCGGCATCACGTCCTGCGCCTCTTCTTGCGAAGGAGCGAGAAACGACTGGGCGCACTCTTCGCAGAGATGGAGCTCGCTCGGCTCGCCATCAACCAGATCGGTGATGTGAAAGGTAGCGGGGCGGTCGCACTTTTGGCATTTCATCGTTGGGTGTCCTGACAGCGCGAGGCGAGCGGCTTCCACAGAATCGGCTGCGCGTTGCTCCTCATTGCAGGACAACTGCGAACCTCAAAGGCGCCGCGACCCTCTCTCTGTGCGAATGCGATCCGGCCGAGTGACCGCCCGCGCTGCAGAATCCGCTCCACGCTATGGGGGATTCTAGCCGTGGGGGGGGTAGTGTCAAGGTAAGCACAAGCGGCGATAAGCCGTTGCGCTGTTTGGACATGGGTCGCCGAGCGAGGCGAAGTTGTGGGCCTTCTCTGGGAGTGATAAAGTGACGCTTGCAGACCGCGGAACTTGGGAATTGGGCCCCTCGGGCCTGGGGGGAGCCGGACGCTGGCGAAGCGCATCGTCGAGCGCTCGCCCGTTGCCGTCGTTCCCCGCCCGCCGCCCCCATCAGGTTTGGACAATTCATGGCCCATCTTCCCTCGCTCGAGCGGTTCGTCGAACTCGCTCAAGGCGCCGATTTTGTTCCCGTTTATCGTGAACTGCTGAGCGACGCCCTGTCTCCGGTGCAGGCCTTCTGCCGGCTCGACCGCGGACAAGCAGCTGGCCTCTTCGAGAGCGTCATTGGCGGCGAAAAGGTCGGCCGCTATAGCTTTGTCGCCAGCGACCCGTTTCTGCTACTGGAAGCCCACGGCACACGCGTGAAGGTGAGCCGCCGCAACGCCGCGGGCTCGAAAGAGGCGTGGGAATCGGAAGAGCTCGAAGTTCCCAACCCTCTCGAAACGCTGCGCGAGCAGGTGCAAGCAGTGCGGGTGGTTCATCTGCAGGAGCTCCCGCCCTTCATCGGCGGCGCAGTCGGCTACGCAGGCTATGACACAGTTCGCTACGTCGAACGCCTTCCCAACGCGCCATATGACGATCGCAGCCTTCCCGATCTGGCGTTCGGCTTGTTCGACCACATGGTCGTCTTCGACAACGTGCGGAAGACGGTACACGTCTTGGCGCTCGCCGATCTACGCGGCGCCGAGGACGACGACGAGATCGCCCGCCGGCATCAAGCCGCCTGCAAGCGCGTCGACGGCTATATCGCGGCGCTCAACGCTCCCGACGACGGGCTGCAACTGGCCGACATCGACGCCCGCGGACCGGTGACGCTCCCCTACAAGTCGAACTTCACGCAAGCCGAGTTCGAGCAGGCGGTCCGCAAGTGCGTCGAGTACATCCGCGCCGGCGACATCTTCCAGGTTGTTATCTCGCAGCGGCTGGCGATCGACTTCGATTGTCCGCCGTTCGAGCTTTACCGGACGCTGCGGGTGGTGAACCCCAGCCCGTTCATGTTCTACCTGCGGATGCCGGGCACGACGCTCGTCGGCAGTTCGCCGGAGATCATGGTCCGCGTCGTCGACGGCCTGACGACGGTGCGGCCGCTGGCCGGCACGCGGCCCCGCGGCGCCAACGAAGAAGAAGACGCCCGGCTCGCCGCCGATCTGCTGGCTGACCCAAAGGAATGCGCTGAGCATGTGATGCTCGTCGACCTCGGCCGCAACGACGTTGGTCGCGTAGCGAAGTTCGGCTCCGTCGAAATCTCCGACGTCATGGTGATCGAGCGCTACAGCCATGTGATGCATATCACATCCAACGTCACGGGCCAGTTGCGCGAAGACTGCGACGCCTTCGACGCGCTCGCTGCTTGCCTGCCGGCGGGGACCGTCTCGGGCGCCCCGAAGGTGCGGGCGATGGAGATTATCGACGAGATCGAACCCCACCGCCGCGGTCCGTATGCAGGAGCGGTCGGCTACATTGATTTCGCGGGGAACATGGATACCTGCATCGCGCTGCGAACGGTCGTGCTCAAAGACAAGAAGGCCTACGTTCAAGCGGGCGCCGGCATCGTCGCCGACAGCGTCCCGGCGATGGAGTATCAAGAAACGCTCAACAAAGCCCGCGGTTTGCTCAAAGCAATCGAAGTGACCAAGCGACGGGTGAAATCAGACTGAGAAGACTAACCACCAAGGCACGAAGACACGAAGGAGATCACGAAGAATTGCAAATACGCTGCACCGCTAATTGACGCTATTAATCGCTAATGGTTGTTGAATAATCATCAGCGTCTTATTAGCGTTCATTCGCGGTGACAAAAGAATTGCTTTGATTTCAAGTATTTCCTTCTTCGTGACTTCCTTCGTGTCTTCGTGCCTTGGTGGTTAGGTATTGATTTATGGTTAGAATGTGAAATGAAATCACTCGCCGGTCAATTCCTCGTCGCGTCGCCTCACTTGAAGGACCCGAATTTTTCGCGGACCGTCGTGCTGATGCTGCAGCATGAAGAGCAGGGCGCCCTGGGCGTGATCATCAATCGCCCCGGCGACAAGACCGTCGACGACGTCTGGAAGATGATCGGGAACGACCCCGTCGATACCGACGAACCTGTCTACGTCGGCGGGCCGGTGCCGGGGCCGCTCATCGCCCTTCACAACCAGAAAGAATTCGCCGAGAAGGAAATCCACCCGAAGCTCTTCATGTCGATGCAGAAGGACGCCATCGACCTGCTCGTCCGCCGCACGGGGGCGAAGTACCGCCTCTTCAGCGGCCACTCCGGCTGGGGAGGCGGCCAACTCGAAGAGGAACTGCAGGTCGGCGGCTGGCTCACCTCGCCGGCACGGGTGAGCGACATCTTTGCCGACCCCGAGGGAATCTGGAAACGAGTCTGCAACGAGATCGGCCTGCGAATTGTCGCGCCGAATCTTCCCGCCGATCAACGGCCCCCAGACGCCAGCTTGAACTGAGCAATTTCCTCTGCGTGCGGTGAGTTAAAAGTCTCTCGCAAAGCCGCCAAGGCGCAAAGGAAACGCAAAGAAGACGGGAGACATGTCGGTTTGCTCTGGTCTTCGATCAAAGATCAAACTCTTCGTGCAATTAATCTGCGTCTCCGCGCCTCTGCGAGAAACCCTAAAAAAACTCTCGCACAGGCGCGGAGACGCAGGAATAGGAATGCGAAGCCCCTTTTTTCTTATTTGCGCGTCCTTTGCGCCTTAGCGGCTTTGCGAGAGACAAATAAGCACGCCAACTGCAAACTTGCGCAAATTTCGACAAGCTTTGCCGAGGATTGACGGTCGCGGGCGCTACGTCGCCCCTCCCCAGCCGGGTATGATGGAGGACGGCAGCGGCCACGCCAAACAAGCGAGTCCGCTGAGACTTCCGACTCCACCGAAGAGGGTCAGCGGATGGCTCGTCGTGGGACTTTTCTTTTCCCCTTATTATTCGTCGTCGTTACGGTCGCTTCGCTAGCGGCAAGTGGTCCGGCGGTACGCGCCGAAGCTGTCAACTTCAACCGCGACGTGCGACTGATTTTGTCCGACAAATGCTTCGCCTGCCACGGCCCCGAGGCGGCGTCGCGCAAAGCGGTCTTCCGGCTCGACCAGCGTGAGAGCGCGATCGGCGAGGCCGAGTCGGGCATGACGCCGGTGACGCCAGGCGATCCCGACGCCAGCGAATTGATCGCCCGCATCACCAGCGACGACGAGTCGCTGCGGATGCCGCCCGCAGATAGCCACAAGACGCTCACGCCGGAGGAGATCGAAACGCTCCGCCGCTGGATTGCCGAAGGCGCCGAGTGGCAAGCCCATTGGTCGTTTACGCCGCCGGTGAAACACGAACCGCCGGCGGTTGCTCACGAGCATTGGCCGCGCGGCACGATCGATCGCTTCATCCTCGCGCGACTCGAACAAGAAAAGCTGACGCCAGCGGTTGAAGCCGATCGCATCACGCTGCTGCGGCGCGTCACGCTCGACCTGACCGGCCTGCCGCCGACGCCTGCGGAAGTCGACGACTTCCTCGCCGACAATCGTCCCGACGCCTACGAACGCGCCGTCGACCGGCTGCTCGCCTCTCCGCGCTACGGCGAACACATGGCCCGCTTCTGGCTCGACGCCGCCCGCTACGGCGACACGCACGGTCTCCATCTCGACAACTACCGCGAGATGTGGCCCTTCCGCGATTGGGTCGTGCGAGCCTTCAACCGCAATTTGCCGTTCGACGATTTTCTGGTCGAGCAACTCGCCGGCGACTTGCTGCCGACGCCGACGGAAGAACAACTGATCGCCACCGGGTTCAACCGCTGCCATGTCTCGACCAACGAAGGAGGCGTCATTGCCGAAGAGGTTTACGTCACCGCCGTCATCGATCGGGTCGAAACCTTCGGCACGGTGATGCTGGGGCTGACCGTCGGCTGCACGCGCTGCCACGATCACAAGTACGACCCGCTGACGCAGGGAGATTTCTATTCGCTGTTCGCTTATTTCAACAGTCTCGACGGCAACGAAATGGATGGCAACCGCGAAGACCCGGCGCCGGTGATCCGCGCGCCGTTGCCCGAGCAGGCGGCTCGCTTGGCGGAACTCGACGGGGAGATCGCAGCGGCCGAGACGAAGCTCGCCGCCGATTGGCCCGAACTTGATGCACAGCAGATCGAATGGGAACGGCAGTTCGTCGCGATCGAACCCGAGAGCGTGGGCGGCTCGGGCACGGCGCCGGTGGCACCCGCTTCCCCTGCGAAACAGAAAGACTATTTGGCGGTCAGCGACTGGCATTGGGTCGGCCCATTCTCCGATCCGGCGCGATATCTCAAGAGCAAGAAGCATGGTCCCGAGGGAAACGAAAAAATCGACCTCGCGAAGAAGTTCAAGCTCGCCACGGGGGAAGAAATCGGCTGGGTTCCTAAGCCCGAGTGGGTCGACGGGCAGGTCTACAACGATCTGCCGGGCGATCCGGCTGCGAACTTCCTGTATCGCACGATCACCGTCGGCAAGCCGCAAGACCTGGAGATTTCGCTCGGCAGCGACGACGGCGTCCGCGTCTACCTCAACAACGAACTGCTCCTGAGCCGCGACGATTCGCGTGCGGCGGCGGCCGATCAGGAGAAGCTCACCCTCAAGCTGAAGCGGGGCGAGAATCATCTGCTTGTGAAGGTGCTGAACTTCGCCGGGCCGTCCGGCTTCTACTTCGCCGCGAAGACCGACCAGCCGATGATGCCTCCCAACGTGTTGGCGGCGGCCAGTCGACCGGCGCAGGGGCGTTCGCCGGAAGAGACGACGCTGGTGCGGCAATTCTTCCGCAACACGACGGCCCAATCAGCGGCCCTCGATCAGTTGCGCGCTGAACTAAACGCCATCCGCAAGCAGCGGACCGAAGTCGACACGGCCGTGGCGACGACGCTGATCTTCAAAGAGATGGCGACGCCGAAGCCGGCGTACATTCTCAATCGCGGCGAATACGACCAACATGGCGCCGAAGTGACGCGGCGGACGCCAACGATGTTGCCGCCGATGGATCCCGCGGCGCCGAACAACCGGTTGGGGCTCGCCCAATGGATCGTCTCGCCCGCGAACCCGCTTCCCGCGCGTGTCGCGGTGAACCGGTTCTGGCAGCAGTTCTACGGCATCGGCCTAGTCAAGACGGCGAACGATTTCGGCGCGCAAGGCGAAACGCCAAGCCATCCGGAACTGCTCGACTGGCTGGCCGTCGACTTCATGGAGCATGGCTGGGACGTCAAACGGCTCGTCCGCGAGATGGTCGTCTCGGCCGCCTACCGACAGACGTCGCACGTCTCGCCGGAGTTGTACAAACGCGATCCCGAGAATCGCCTCTTAGCCCGCGGCGCCCGCTTCCGACTCGACGCCGAAATGCTGCGCGATCAGGCCCTCTACTCCGGCGGCTTGCTTGTGGAACAGTTGGGCGGCCCCAGCGTGAAGCCGCCGCAACCGGCCGGCCTGTGGGAAGCGGTCGGCTACTCCGGCTCGAACACCGTCAAATTCGTCGCTGACGAGGGCCACGAAAAAGTCCACCGCCGCACGCTTTACACCTTCATCAAGCGTACAGCGCCGCCGCCAGAGATGAACACGTTCGACGCCCCGTCGCGCGAGTCATGCATCGTCCGGCGCGAGCGGACCAACACGCCGCTCCAGGCGCTGTTGCTTCTGAACGATCCCCAATACGTCGAAGCTGCTCGCGGCTTAGCGGATCGGACCGTGCGCGAGGGGGGCGACTCCGTCGAACAGCGAGCCCGGTTCCTATTCCACACGGCCACCTGCCGGCAGCCGCAGGTCGACGAGTTGGCCGACTTGGTCGCCGCTTACGAGCAAGAACTCGAACACTATCGAGCGAACGCCCAGGCCGCCGAGGAATTGATCGCCAGCGGCAGCCTCCCGGCAGACGAGAAACTCGATCGCCCCGAGCTAGCGGCGTGGACCATGGCCGCCAATGTCGTGCTCAACTTGGATGAAGTCGTCACGCGCAATTAGCGCTTTTGCAGGAGTTCGGGCCCATGGCCGCGGTGAATCCCATTGAACAACACGCTAGCGCCCTCACGCGTCGCCATTTTTTCGGCCAAGGCGCCTTCGGCCTCGGCGCCGCGGCCCTCGCCTCGATGTTGCCGTCGTCGATCCTGACGCCGGGCGTCGCACTCGGCAATTCCGTCGCCGCCGGCGGGATGCCTGACCTTCCCCACTTCGCTCCCCGAGCGAAGCGGGCAATCTATCTCCACATGAATGGCGGCCCCAGCCAGATGGACCTCTTCGACTACAAGCCGAAGATGGCCGACATGTTCGACGTCGATCTCCCCGAGTCGATTCGCAAGGGGCAGCGGCTCACGACGATGACGTCGGGCCAAACGCGTTTCCCGCTGGCGCCGTCGAAGTACAAGTTCCAGCAGTACGGCCAGCATGGCGCCTGGATCAGCGAGTTACTCCCCCATACAGCTCGGATGGTCGACGATCTCGCCATCGTGAAGACGGTCTGGACCGAAGCGATCAACCACGACCCGGCCGTCACTTACATCTGCACCGGCAACCAGCTGCCCGGCAAGGCGAGCCTCGGCTCCTGGCTCAGCTACGGCCTCGGTACGATGAACGCCAACCTGCCGGCGTTCGTCGTGATGACGCCGAGTTGGTCGTCGAAGACCGACGCCCAGGCCATATACAACCGCCTCTGGGGGAGCGGCTACCTGCCGACGCAACATCAAGGCGTCGCGCTACGTTCGCAGGGCGATCCCGTGCTGTTCCTCTCGAACCCTCCCGGCGTCGACGCCGCGACGCGCCGCCGCACGCTGGACCGCATCGCCCGGTTCAACCACCGCACGCTCGCCGAGATCGGCGACCCCGAAACGCAAACGCGCATCGATCAGTACGAAATGGCGTTCCGCATGCAGACTTCGGTGCCGGAGTTGACGAACCTCGCGGAAGAGCCGAAGCACATTCTCGATATGTACGGCCCCGACGTGTTGAAGCCCGGCACCTTCGCCGCAAGTTGCCTGTTAGCGCGCCGCTTGGCGGAGCGCGACGTACGCTTCGTGCAAATCTTCCACCGTGGTTGGGATCAACACGGCAACATCGCGGGCGACCTGCCGCTGCAATGCCAAGACGTCGATCAGGCCGGTTGGGCGCTCGTGCAAGACCTCAAACAGCGCGGCCTGCTCGAAGACACGCTGGTGATCTGGGGGGGCGAATTCGGTCGCACGATTTACTGCCAAGGGGGCCTCACCCGCGAGAACTACGGCCGCGACCATCACCCCCGCTGCTTCACAATGTGGATGACCGGCGGCGGCGTCCGCCCCGGCATCGTCTACGGCGAGACCGACGACTTCAGCTACAACATCGTCGACAAGCCGATTCACATTCACGATCTGAACGCGACGATTCTCCATGCGCTCGGCATCGACCACAGCCGGCTCACCTTCCGGGCCCAAGGCCTGGATCAACGCCTTACCGGCGTTGAAGAGCACCACGCGGTGACGGATCTTCTCGTGTAAATGTGCGTCATCCTGAGCGAAGCGAAGGATCTAGCGACTCCACGGAGCTTCCAGATTCTTCGCTGCGCTCAGAATGACGATTGCTCCCCGCCCCTTGCGGCCTAGCTCCGCGCCCAGCCATAATTGCCGCTTCATTTTCCCGCCGCTTCACTCCCCCCTTGGTTGCCAAGTCCATGCCGCTGCTTGTCGTTGGTTCCGTCGCGATTGATAACGTCGAAACGCCTGTCGAGCGCCGCGACAACGTCCTGGGGGGCTCGGCGACCCACTTTTCGATCGCCGCCAGCTTCTTCACCGGCGTCCGGCTCGTCGGCGTCGTCGGCGACGATTGGCCTGAGCAGCATACGAAGCTTCTTAACGGCCGCGGCATCGACACCTCCGGCCTGCAGATCGTCCCCGGCGGCAAAACGTTCACCTGGACCGGCCGCTACGAGCCGAATATGAACGACCGCGAGACGCTCGACGTGCAGCTGAACGTCTTCGGCGAGTTCGACCCGAAGCTGCCTGAGGATTATTGCCAGGCGAAGTACGTCTTCCTCGCCAACGGCGTCCCGGCCGTGCAGTCGAAAGTCCTGGAGCAAGTCCCCGGTCGCCGCCTCGTCGTCGCCGACACGATGGATCTCTGGATCAACATCATGCGCGCCGACCTTGACGCATTGCTGAAGAACCTCGACGGCCTCGTGCTGAACGACAGCGAAGCAAAACTTCTCACCGGCACGGAAAACCTCGTCGCCGCCGGCCGCGCCGTACAGCAGATGGGCCCGAAGTTCGTCGTCATCAAAAAGGGCGAGCATGGCGCCATGTTCTTCGGCGAGTACGAAACCTACGTCCTCCCCGCGTTCCCGACCGATCGCCTCGTCGACCCGACCGGCGCCGGCGACACGTTTGCGGGCGGCATGATGGGCTACCTCACCGAGCAAGACTCGTTCGACGCCGAAACGCTCAAGACTGCCATGGCCTACGGCATCGTCGCCGCGAGCTTCAACGTCGAAGGCTTCGGCACCGAGCGGATGCAACAGATCACGCGCGAAGACATCGAGAAGCGGATGGGCGAGTACCGGAAGATGCTGAGCTTCTAATGGCAAAAACAAGAACGTTTATTGCCGTCGAAGCCGTCGACCAGGTTCACGCCTCGGCGCTGGGCGTCATCGATCGCCTCCGCTCAGCGACCGAGAACGTCAAGTGGGTCGAGCCCGACAATCTTCACTGGACGATGCAATTCCTCGGCGACCTCGGCGACGTCGAGATGGCCGAGGTCTGCCTGCGCACCGTCCGCACGGCCGCGCGGCATGAAGGCTTTACGATGGAAGCCCGCGGCGTCGGCGCGTTTCCGAATATCGATCGACCGCGGACGCTGTGGCTCGGCGCCGGCGAAGGACATGATCGCTTTTGCGAGTTGCAGGCCGACATCGAAGCGGCGCTGGAGTCGCTCGGCTTTCGCGGCGAACGCCGGCAGTTCGTCCCCCACCTAACGCTCGGCAGGGTAGGGCAGGGGAGCCACGGCGGCTCGGTGTTGAGCGAGCGGCTCGCCAAGCTGACTGACTTCGACGCCGGCGCCATGGGCGTCGATGCGGTGACCGTCTATGCCAGCGAACTGTCGCGCGAGGGCCCGACGTATCATGTGCTGGCGCGGGCGCCGCTTGGCTGAGGCGTGAGAGTAGGAACTTTGACCGACGACGTCACATCGCAGAACCGGCGGCAATCGCCTCCGCTGCGGCTCATCATCTGGCTCGGCCTCCTCACCGCCTTCTCGCCGCTGGCGATCGACATGTACCTGCCCGCGTTCCCGCAGATGGAACGCGATCTCGCCGCGACGCCAGGGCGTATCGAGTTGACGCTCTCATTCTTCCTCGCCGGGCTCGCCGCCGGGCAGTACGTCATCGGCCCCTTCAGCGATCGCTTCGGCCGCCGCGCGCCGCTGCTCATCGGCTGCGGCGTCTACTCGCTGGCGGCGCTGTTGTGCCCCCTCGCGCCGACGGTTGAATGGCTCATCGCGCTCCGCTTCGTGATGGGCTTCTCCGGCGCTGCGGGCTTGGTCGTCTCGCGCGCCGTCGTCCGCGACTTGTTCGACGAGTCGCGCTCCGCCGGCGTCTATTCATTCATGATGATGGTCACCGGCATCGCGCCGATCGTCGCCCCGCTCATCGGCGGCTTCTTGCTGGAGCATTTTCAGTGGCACGCCATCTTCTGGACGCTCGCTGCGATCGGCATCGTCTGCGGCGCCGCCGTCGTGTGCGATCTGCCGGAGACGCTCCCCTTCGAGCGCCGCCTGCGGCAACCGATCGCGACCGTCGTGCGCCGCAGCGCCGCGATATTGTTGGACGGTCGTTTCCTGGGCTACGCGCTGGCGATCGGCTTCTCGTACGGGGCGCTGTTCGCGTATATCACCGGCTCGCCGAAGATTTACATCAGCTACTTCGGCGTCTCGCCGCAGGCTTTCAGCGGCTACTTTGCGAGCAATGCGGTGGTGCTGCTGATCACGGCACAGTTGAACCGCGTGCTGTTGCGAAGCTTTTCGCCCCATGCTTTGTTGCGTTTCGCGGCGATCGTGGCGCTAGCGGGAGGTCTATCACTATTGACGCTAGCGAGCACCGGCATCGGCGGTTTCTGGCCATTTCACCTGACGCTCGGCGTCTGCATCGCCACGCTGGGATTGATCTTCCCCAACGCCACCGCCGCCGCGATGGCGCCCTTCGGTCGCGAAGCCGGCAGCGCTTCCGCCGTCCTCGGCCTGCTGCAGTACTGACCTGCTATTAAAAACCTGATCCACCGGTTATGAAGGTTTCCATTGCCCGCGAGGGCGAGGAGACCAGTAGATGAGTACGAATCGACGACGGCGTCACAGTCCGGAGCAGATCGTTCGGAAGCTGCGAGACGCGGACG
>JBGSMO010000320.1:0-3349 GCA_041740115.1 Pirellulales bacterium | reverse complement strand
CTGTTTGCGGCCAGTGACCGATTGCGGGTCGTCGACCAGGCGGCGCGTCGGGGGCTCGGCGGGTTGCTGCGGCTGGCGAGGCTTTTGCTGCGCTGCAGCTTGGCGTTGTCTTGGCGGGCCGGCGGGGCGCTTGGTCTGTGGCGGAGTTTTGGGTTCGCCCTGGGCGCGCTTGAGGAACTCTTCGACTTCGCGGCGAAGCGTTTCTTCCAGGCTGACCGGTTTGCCGGGCCCTGGGTCGCCCCGGCCCAACTCTCCACGGCCCAACTCTCCACGGCCCTGTTCGCCGCGATTTGCGCCGGGGCGCTCGACGCGGATGGTACGGTCTAGTTCCAATTCAACCGGATCACGCTCGGGCGGTCGCCGCACCCGCTTCTTCTTCTCCTGCTGCAGGGCGCCGACGAGGTGCGCGACGCCGTAGATCACCACGAAGATGATCGGCATCACCACGCGGAGGGTGTCCGCGAGATCGGCGAGCGGCAGGTGGTGAATGTTCAGCATCGCGGCAGGCGTTGTTAGGAGGCGGCGGCAACTCGGACGGTGCCGGTGCCGGCAATCGACTCACGCATATCGGTATCGGCTTGCACGTTCTTCAGGCGATAGTAATCAAGAATGCCAAGCTTGCCGGTGCGGAAGGCGTCGGCCATCGCTTTGGGGATTTCGGCCTCGGCTTCGACGAGCTTGGCACGGTTCTCTTCAATGCCGGCGAGATATTCCTGCTCTTGCGAGACGGCCATCGCGCGGCGGCCTTCGGCCTGGGCGCGGGCGACGCGGGTATCGGCTTCGGCCTGATCGGCCTGCAGGCGGGCGCCGATGTTGTCGCCGACGTCGATGTCGGCGATGTCGATCGAGACGATCTCGAAAGCCGTTTGCGAGTCGAGCTTGCGGGCGAGCACCGCGCGGGAGATGCGATCGGGATTCGCGAGGACCTCGGCGTGGGTTTCCGCCGAGCCGATGGCGCTGACGATTCCTTCGCCGACGCGGGCGACGATCGTTTCCTCGGTGGCGCCGCCGATGAGTTGATCGAGGTTCGCGCGAACGGTGACGCGGGCCTTCACCTTCAGCTGGATGCCGTTCTTGGCGACGGCGTCGAGCGTCATCCGCTTGCCGGTTTGCGGCGGGCAGTCGATGACGCGCGGATAGACGCTGGTTTGGACCGCTTCGAGGATGTTGCGGCCGGCAAGATCGATCGCGGTGGCGCGGCGGAAGGAGAGTTCGATGATCTTGGCCTTGCGGGCTGCGATCATCGAGCGAATCACCAGCGGGACGTTGCCGCCGGCCATGTAGTGGGCTTCGAGGGCCTTCGTGGTGAGTTCTTCGTCATCGTCGAGGCCGGCCTGCACCGCCATGATTTTCGTGCGGGTGATGACGGTGGGGTTCACCTTGCGAAACCACATCCGCATCAGGTCGAACATGCCGACGCCGGCGCCGGTCATCACCGATTGGACCCAGAGCCGCGCGAACCGCGCGAACACGGCCAGGAAAACCGCGGCAATGACCAGGCCGACAAAGCCGAGGACAAGCCATAGCGCGCTAGAATTGAGGATGTCCATCGATCGGCGCTCCGCCGCAACGGGAAGGGAGTCAGGAACTTAGAACTTATGTGAGTATATCGGAAACGGCGGCGGCGAGGGAGGAAGGTTAAGGGTTGGACCAGAAGACCAACCACCAAGGCACGAAGATCACCAAGAAGCACGAAGGAATGCAAGGCAAGGATAGGAAAGAGCGAAAAACAAGGCGGCGAGGTTTGCTCTCCCCAATCGTTTTTCTTTCTTCTCTTCCTTGGTGCGTCTTTGTGTTCTTCGTGCCTTGGTGGTTAGCTTTCTCGCCGCTCCGGCGGGTCGCCCGCCCGCGGCTACTGGCTTATCGTTTTAGGCGAGCGGATCTTCCAGGGAATCGAAGCCGAATTCTTCGATCGGCCGCGAGAGGACGTCGTCGGGCTCGAAGGCGGCGGCTTGGGCTTCCGCGGCGCCCGCTGGGCGAACCATGACGCGGTTCCCCTTCACTTCGACCACGACGACCGCTTGGCCGGGGTCGATGGCGATTCCTTGGCTGACGGCGTCGATCAGCTTGCCGTCGATCAGCACGGCGCCGCTGGGAAGCATCAGCGACTGCGCGACGCCGACGCGACCGACGAGCGATCGGCGGGGATCATCCGGCCGAGTTTCCTCTTCGCTAGGGAGTTCCCCCAGAATCGCTTTGCCCATGGGGGTCTTGGGCCAAAGCTTGAACGCGAGGCCGATGGCGAGCGGCACGGCCACCACGGCGATCGCCGTGAAGCTAAGCCCGGTCGTGACGTTGCGGTTGAACGCGACGATCATGCTCGCCACGAGAGCGACGAACGCGAGGAAGCTGAGGAGCCCGCCGGAAGGGATGAAGACTTCCAGAACTAACAAACCGCAGCCGACCACCAGCAGCACGATGGCCCAGCCGATTGGATCGAGCAGATTCATAGTGCAGGCTGTTCTCTGACGACTGACGTTGCCCCTCTCCCGACGCGGGGCATTCTACCACGTTGGGCCGGTTGGCGGCAAAAAGGGGGGAGGTGGGCGAGATGGCCTGCTACGCAATAGATCGATCCGCGAGTGAAAGGAGTGTCGCGGGCTCGGTGGTTCGCGTTCGAGCGAACCAAGCGAACCAGACAATCCGTTGGACTGATGACCGCGAACAATGCCCGAGAGCATCCTCAGAGAACCTGGATGCCCACAGAATTCGCTTCAGCTTGCCAAGCTGGCTTGGCAAGCTGAAGCCCCTGATTTTCATCCCTGCCGATAAGACCAGAATCTGGCGGCAGGTCACTTGATAGAACCTCGTCGCCGAACGATTCCCCATGCACCGGTCGCGAGCAGTGTCAGCATCGCCGCGGAGGGTTCAGGAATGACGGTCGCTTCAACGAGCGCATCGCCGACGTCGGCGCCTTGCAAGTTCGTTGAGGACAGGCCATTGGAGAGCAGGAACGAGCCAAACTCTGGCGACACGAGCAAGTTGGCTCCGACGTCAAGCGTGGCGGGCTGAGGATCGGCCGACGTAACGCCGAGGTCGAACAAGATCGCCGCGATGCCCGTGGTGCTAGCGACGTAAAAGCCGCTGGCGGCTCCGCCGAGCGTGCCAGTGCGAGCACCGTCGAAGCCGATGGTAAAGTCGCCGACTTCCACCGTGTTGGCGTTGAAAAAGACGCTCCCCTGATGCTCGATCGTGCCGGAGAAGCTACCGCCGGCGGGAAAGGTTGCGGGGTCGTAGGCGAAAGTCGTCGGTAACGTGGCGGCGGTACGCGAGTTTATGCCGAAGGCGACCGAGCCAGCCAGCGAGCCGGGCGAGATCACGTCTGGCGAGACGCTCGAAAGGTTGAGAC
>JBGSMO010000284.1:0-1687 GCA_041740115.1 Pirellulales bacterium | reverse complement strand
CGGGCTGCACTGATGGCGATGAAAACGAACGAAAAACTCATAAACAAAAGGTACCGCAAGGCACTGGATTCTCTCAATATGCCAACAGCAGTGCGCAACGCTGTGCTTAAAAATTTCGAAGATGAAAAACGCCATCTTGCTTTCATTGAGCGAGCTATTGAGACAGAACTTTGGAAACATCACATCGATGGTCGCGATCGCGGCCGCTTGGGCGATCGCCGAGCCGCCGCCGTAAGTGCCGCCGTGCATGCCGGGACCCATCTTCGCCATCAGTTCGCGCGGCGCGGCGATCACCGACATCGGCAGGCCCGAAGCGATCCCCTTCGCCATCGTCAGGATGTCGGGCGCAATGCCGGCGCGGGTGTGGTACCACCAGTCACCCGTGCGTCCGAAGCCGCTCTGGATTTCGTCGGCGATAAGCAGCAGGCCGTGCCGGTCGCACAACGCGCGCAGCTTCTGTAAGAACGACACCGGAGCGGGGACGTAACCCCCTTCGCCAAGCACCGGTTCAATCAGCACGGCCGCCGTCTCGCTCGGCGCCGATTGCGACGCCAACACGTTCTCTAGCCGCGACAGGCAGTAGTCCGACAGATGATCGTCATCGACAAACTGCAAGCCCGAGTCCGAGTGATTGAGCACGTACGGGAACGGCGCGAAGAACACGCCGCCGGGGAGCGGCTGAAAACCGGCGCGATAGACCGTCTTGCTGCTGGTGAGCGCCATCGTCATCGCCGTGCGGCCGTGGAAGCCGCCCTCGAGCGCGATGATGTTCGGCTTGCCCGTCGCCGCCTTCGCGAGCTTCACCGCCCCCTCAACGGCCTCGGCGCCGGAGTTGGCGAAGAAGAACGTGTCGAGATCACCTGGAAGCTTCGGCCGCAGCAGGTCGGCCAGCTTGATCGCCGTCTCGGGGACAACACAGTTCATCTGCCCAAACAGCAGCCGCTCGGCCTGCGACCGCACCGCTTCGACGACAGCCGGGTGGCAGTGCCCCGTGTTGGTGACGCCGATGCCGCTGGTAAAGTCGAGATAACGCTTGCCGCTCTTGGCGTAGAGGTAGACGCCCTCGCCGCGCTCGATGACTTCGCAAACGACGCGCGCCCACGCGGGGGAGAGGGAAGCGAGTTGTTCGGGGCTAATTGGAGCGTTCATCGTTCGTATCCCCCTCCCTTTTTAGGGAGGGGCTAGGGGAGGGTCTGAACGCACAATCGCGAACGACGCCCCTAGCGTAGCAAGACGCCGACCCTCCCCTAACCCCTCCCTGAAAGGGAGGGGAATTAAACGCGCTTACGCTTCTTCTATCGTGCGCTTCAGCAGCGGCTTGTACGTGTCGATGCGGCGGTCGCGGAGGAAGTGCAGCAGCTCGCGCGACTCGCGGACGCGGCCCATTGGCAGGTCCGCTAGCAGCAGCTGTTCGCTGCCGTCGGCTTGGGCGATGACCTCGCCGAACGGGTCGCTGACGAAGCTCTCGCCATAAAACGTCATGGCGTCTTCCGTGCCGACGCGGTTCACCGCCGCGACGAAGACGCCGTTGGCGATACCGTGCGAGCGGATCACGGTCCGCCACGCCTCGGCAGAGCTGTAGCCGGGCCGGTCGGGCTCGGTGCCGATCGCCGACGGATAGAACAGCAACTGAGCTCCTTGCAGGGCCATGATCCGCGCGACCTCAGGGAACCACTCGTCCCAGCAA
>JBGSMO010000247.1:0-2677 GCA_041740115.1 Pirellulales bacterium | reverse complement strand
ACGGCCGAACTGGTGCGCGCGGGCCACGTGGTGTTTTCGCCGATCGTGCATGGTCACCCGCTAGTGCGATTCGACCTGCCGATCGAGTGGGACTACTGGGAGCGGATTGACCGAGAGCATCTGCGGCGCTGCGACGAGGTGGTCGTGCTCATGCTCGACGGCTGGCGGGAGAGTCGCGGCGTGCAAGCCGAGATCGGATTGGCGAAAGAGATGGAGTTGCCGATCCGCTACTTGCCGCCGTCGATGATCTCGAACACATCGGGCGGCGAGACCAGCATGAGCGTCCGGCCGTTATCCCAGGAGACCTCGATTTGAAACCATTCATCTTTGCCGCTGCCGTGTCGCTTGATGCCAACGACGGTTCCGGTTTGACCGACCGGGATCGGATCGGGATCGTCGTGCATGGCCAGCATGCGAATGCGGTCGCCTGGGCGGGGAAGTGTGTTCATGGCGTTTTGTCCTTTGTGAACGTCGAACGATTACAGAATTCGACCGAGCAGGCTTTTGTTCATGCCTTGGCAGGCCAACAGGTGTTCGCCAATCAGCAGAGCGCTGGCGGGTCCGGGGTTCTTGGCGTCGGCGATCTCCAGCGCGTCGGCCAAGGATCGCAATCCTTCGACGGCCTTGTAATAGGCCTGGCGAATCTCTTGAGCCTGGTCGGCGTCCATCTTCCGAAAGGCGTCGCGAAGGAGCGTTTCGTGTTCGCGGTTCTTGTTGGCGGCCATCTGTTTTTCTCCGTTGGTAAGGAATCGGAATGGTCTTCGTACATGACACATGAGCCATCAAAACCGAGAAACATCAAGCGCCGGTTGCCGGAATGTTTCGAACATCTTTGCGGCGTTAAACACCAGTGCGGTACGAGTCTTTCGCGACGTGCGCCGCGTGCGGCCCGACGTGGCGGACGGTTGCGCGGGTTGACCCGTGACGCCACCAACGAGAAAACGCCCCAACGTGGCGAACGTGGGGCGTTGGGTGCCAATTCCGTGGCGGTTAGCGCTTCGTGCGTTTGGGTTTCGGGAGCGGCGGGTCGAGCTCGTCCGCGACCGCCAGCAACAGATCGAGCAGGTCGTGGGCATCAAGCCGCGTCGAACGCCGACCGGCCTCCAATTCAGTTTGCATGGCGGCGGTCACATTGCGGATCGCATCCGCCACGCGGTATTCGGGCTTCTCGTTCTTCATGGTTGGCGGTGCTCCTATTTGGCGGCGGCGAATTGGCCGCGTTCGGTTTTCGTGAAGCGGGCCTCGTTCCCTTTCACGCTGATCTCCCGAATGATCGCGCTGTAGAGCGTGGCGTGGGGCGTCTTGCCGCCGGGGCTGGTCCAGTACCCCTTGGCCGCGATGGCCTCGATCATCTGCTTGCAGTTCATCGGCTCCTTGGTTTCCGCGAGCAGCTTGGCAGCGGCATCGATGGCGCTGAGCTTCTTATCCTTCGGTTCCGTGGTTGCCTTGGCCTTGGCGGGTTTCTTCGCGGGCTTCTCGATCACCTTCCGATCTGCCTTGCAGACCGTGCAGAACTCGCCGTCGCCATCCGTATCCCATTGGTGACCGGCGGCACAAGGATCAGCGACGGGCGTCGTCTCGATCGGTGGCGAATTCTTCTGAGCCTTCTTCGGTGGCGACTTCTTGGTGGGAGCCGCTTTGGCCTTCGCACTCTTCGTGGCCTTGGGGGCAGCGGTCTTCTTGGCGGTCTTCGTCTTGGACATCGTTCGTCTCCTCGATCTGAAAAGGGATGGGTTGGCTGCCATCATCAGGCGGCGGGAACCACCCGCCGCGACGCGCTGGTCGCGCGTTTCGGCCTATTCGGCATAGGTATGGTCGGCGAGTCCCGCCGCCAGGAAGTCGACAATCGCTTGCGTGATCTGGTCGGCGGCCGGCTGGTCCATCCCGCGATCCCAGTTGAAGGTGGTCGCCTTGTCCGCGATCCGTTGAACCCAAAGTTTCGAGATGCGGCTGTCGCCCAGCTCGTATTCCGCGACCTCGGCGTGTTCAGGAAAGACCAAGGCGTCGAAGCGGTGCCCATGCAGCGTGCCGCTGACCCAAGTGCCGCCACCCGAGTTGCGGCGGGTGGTCTTGGTGATGTTGAGGTCGTCTCCCAGGTCGAGGTCTTCATGGTTGGTCATCTTTCGTTCTCCGTTAGTTGGTGGTTGGTTTCTCTCTTACGACACACACACATGAGCCAGCCCGGGCGAAAAACATCAAGGCAAGCGGCGAACATTCCTGAAAGATTTCTCAGCTTTTTCCGCAGGGGCCAATAATGGCGGAACATGTTGAGAAAACACCCGTTTCCGGCTTGAATCCGAGCGCCCTGGCGCTGGCGGATGCGGCGCGACTGCTGTCGAAAGTCGGCGGCCAAACAGTCAACGCCGCGATGCTGCAAGCCGACATCGCCGCCGGTGCGCCGACGAATGCGAACGGAACGCTGAACCTGGTGCATTACGCCGCCTGGCTGGTGCAGGAGATGGGCCGCAGCGCGGAGGAACGACATGCCGACTGATCCGCGCAAACTACGGCCGAGCGAACTTTGTCGCCTGCTGAACTCGACTCCGTTGGGTGAGGTGCTCAACGAACGGCAATTGCATCGCCATCGCACGCGCGCCGGTATGCGCATTGGCGACGCGCGGCACGTCGATCTCTTGCGCTATACGGCGTGGCTCGTACAAACGCGTCATGCGCCCAA
>JBGSMO010000085.1:0-6861 GCA_041740115.1 Pirellulales bacterium | reverse complement strand
CCCCCTGGAGGGGAGGGCTGGGGAGGGGGGCGGAAGCGGGTACACGCTGCCGATCACCCCACCCAAACCCACCCCCGCAAGGGGGGGGAACAGGAAGATTCATTATCTATCGTCCCTTCCTTGTTCCTTTTTGCGTCTCTTGTGCCTCTTCGCGGCTACCTCTTCTTCATCATCGGTGACAGAAAATCAAACGCCCGCTGCGCGACGCGCGTGGCGTCGTGACTGTGGCGACTCAGTTCCACATGAACGCCGCCATCATAGCCGACCTCGGCCAAGGCGGCGATGATCGGCGGGAAGTCCATTTCGCCTTCGCCGAACATCAAATGGTCATGGACGCCGGCGCGCATATCCTCGATGTGAACGTTGGCGATCCGTTTACCCCAGCGGCGAATCACTGCGGGGATCGGCGTCTCGCCCAGGCAGTGAAGGTGGCCGACGTCAAGCGTGAGCTTCAGCCGCGGCGAATCGACGCGGTCGAGCAACTCGGCAAAGCTGTCGGTCGTGTCGATCAGCATGTCGGGTTCCGGTTCGAAGCCGAGGTCGATGTCGCGGCGGTCCGCGTAGTCGAGCACCCGCTGCAGTCCGCTCGCCAAATCGGTCAGCGCCGCGTCGCGCCCCGCCGCGTGGCGGACGACGCCCGACCAGATCGAGACGCAGTCGCTGCCGAGCGACGCGGCGAGGTCGATCGAACGCTGGATAAAATCGATCCGCCGCAATCGGTCCTCTTCGCGCTGCGACACGAGCGTCGGCTCGTGTTTCACCGCCGGGTTGAGCAGAAAACGGGCGCCAGTCTCGATCACCGATCGCATCTCGTAACGGGCGAGCAGTTCAGCGGTCTCGCTTACCTCGCGTTCGAAATGCTCGCCGTACGGATTGAGCGCGTTGTGGTCGAGCGTGATCGCCACGCTCCGGTAGCCGATGCCAGCCAACAGCTCGATCGCCGCCGGGAGGCTGTGATGGGCGAAGCCGTTGGTGATGTAACCGAGGTACATGGGGGAGAGAAGAGAGGTCAGAGGTCAGAGAACGCGAGTCACGTCATGGCTGCCCAGCGGGCGATGATCAGCGTAGGGATCAACAGGGCTAGCACGGCAAGTCCCGCCGCCCACCCCGCAGCGAGCGTCGCCGCAACGGCGTCGATCACGATGAATCCTTGCAGCATCCGCGTCACCACATTGCGGATATGGAGGCTGCGGGCCAGATTGCCGACCATCTCGCTGCGGGCGACGTAAGTGAGGGCGACCGTGTACGCGCCGACGCCGAACGCAAACGCCCACGCGATTGGTTCGTCGGAAAGATCAGCCGCGACGCTCGCGCCGAGAAACACATTGAGCGTGCGACACCAGCCCATCGCGACAGGCCCGGCCCAGGTGCTCTTCAAGCGACTGTTGTATTGCACGACGGCAATCGCGAGCAGCGAGCCGATCAGCCCCGACATGGGCCGACCGCTCAACCAGGCCGCGCCCCACGCGGCGACGACGCCCGCGGCCAGCAGATTCCACCCGACGATTCCGGCCATCGAGCGCGAGATGCGCCCCGACGGAATCGGCCGTTCGGACCGTTCGACGGCGTCGACTTCGGCGTCGAAGAAATCGTTCAGCACCATCCCCGCCAGATACAGGCAGGCCGAACTGGCGAGCAGCGCGGCGAGCACAGCCGCCGGCTCGAAGCCATGCTGCACGATCAGGAACCCGGCGATTACGTTCGACGCGGCGGTGAAGACGTTCGCCGCTCGCAGCAGTTGCCACCAGGCGAGCCGGCGGCTCGGACGGGCGGCGCTGCTCATGACGCGGCCGTCTCCGCCAGGCCGATCTCGCTCATCGTCCGCAGCAGGTACTCGCGGGCCTCGCGCGCGGCCGAGTCGGGATCGGCGCCGTAGGGGTAAAGCTCGACCGTCAACCAACCGTCGTAGCCGGTTTTTTGGATCTCTAACAGCGTCGCCGCAAAGTCGATGGCGCCGTGACCAGGAACCAGATGCTGATGGACCCGCGTCGGTGCGATATCTTCGAGGTGGTAGTGAACGGTATGCTCCGCCATCGTCGCGACCCAATCTTGCGGATCTTCGCCGACGCAGTAAGCATGACCGACGTCAAAGTTCAACCCGACCCGCGGCGAGTCGAGCCGGTCGACGAACTCCAGGTACTCGCCGAACTTTTCGATCAGCAGTTCCGGCTCCGGTTCAATGAGCAACCCGACCCCGACTTCGTCGGCCACGTCGAGACAGGGCATCAGCTCTTCGTAAAAGATCTGACTCGCCTCGACGCGAGTCTGCCCCGGGGCCAAGAAACCGCCCGGCTCCGTCGTGATGTGCGGCGCGCCAAGATCGGCCGCCAGTCGCAGCGCCCGCTTCGTGTGCTCGCGGCGAATCGCGCGGTAATGCGGATCGGGATCGGTCCACCCGGGATGCCAATAAGGTTGCCGCGGATCGGCGACGGCGTTCATCATAAACGCATTGATGTTCGAGACGGTGAGGCCTGCGTCGTCGATCAACTTCCGAATCTCGTCGACCCGCTCTGGCAGCAACCCTGCCGGCCAGGCATGCGGCACGTCGGCCAGCAACTCAATGCCGCGATACCCGAAGCCGGCGATGCGACGGACGGTTTCTTCCAGCGTGAAGCGAAGATAGGCGTTAGAGCTGAAGGCGAGTTTCATGCGGGCAAATCGTCTCGGCGCGGGCGGGGGATCAGGAATCTCTCAGTGTAACCTACGCGGCAGCGCTCTGGCCGCCCCGCGGGCCCTTCCCGGTCGCGCCAGTAATTAGTGGCCACGCATATGCCACCGCCACGATGGCGAGTTGGCTCAGCATGAACAGCGCCAGCTTGCTTGCCCGACCTTCGGTGAACCCGTACGCGTGCAACCCGACCCCCATCTCGTTGACGCCGAACCACGACCAGAGCGTGACGATGTTACCGCAGACGGCGAGCGCCGCCAGTCCGCGTTCGCCGACCATCTTGCCCCAGCGAGCATGCAGGACAATCGCGTTCCAGATGACGATCATCAGCGCGCCATTCTCCTTCGGGTCCCAACCCCAGAAGCGGCCCCACGAATCGTCGGCCCACAAACCACCGAGGATGGTGCCGATGAAGCTGAAGAAAATCGCGAAACAGATCGTGCCGTAGGTCATGCGCGTCAGCTGCCGACGTTGGTAATCGTTCAGCTTCCCCGTCAGCAATCCCAGCACGATGGTGAGAATCCCCAGGGCCCCCGCGAGCAACGTCGTCGCGTACCCCAGCGTGATGCAGACGACGTGGGTCGCCAGCCAGAAGTTCGTGTCGAGCACCGCCTGCATCACCCCGATCGTGTCGCCGTCGTTGTCGAACGTCAGGTAGTAGGCGATGACCATCGTCGGGAACCCAAGGGCCGCCGCCAGCAGATTGCCGACGCCGAGCTTGTAGATCACCTCGAACAACAACGCGAAGAAAACCGCCGCCCAGCCAATGAAGACTGCCGACGAATAGAGGTTCGTGATCGGCGGCCGACCCGAAATATAGATGCGGCTGATGAGCCCGATCGTGTGAAGCGCGAAGGTGAACCAGAGCAGCCAGTTCGCCGTCCGATTGAATCCTTCCGGCCACCCTAGCCACGCCATCACCGCCAGCACGAACGCCGTGATGTAGAGTGCAATGCAAAGCGTGAAGGGGCTAAAGTTGTTGAAATAGGCTTCGAACTCGATCCGATCGAGCCGCAGCCGCTCGGCCGGCTTGCGGTTCGACGACTCGCCGCTGACCGCGACGGCGTCTTCGTGCCGCGCCTCGGCGATCGCCCGCTCTTTCACGATGTCGCGATAGTCGGCGACTGCCGTGTTGAATTGTTGCGGCTTGCCCTCAGCGTAGGCCGACAGGACGTTGCGCAGCGCCAGGGCGGCGTCATCTTCCTGCTGACCGCTATTCGGGGCGATCTTCGCGATGAGGGACGAAGTCTCGGCGTCGAGCATCGTTCGCCACGTCGCTTCGGGCGTCAGCGGCGGGACGGGCCGCGGGGCGCCGCTATCGTTCATCTGTTGAATCGTTGCAATCGTTTGCTGCACGCTCGCCCGGACTTCGTCCTGCGTCGTGCCATCAAGTTGCGGCGGACTGAAGGCGCCAATCATGGTCCGAATCGTGGCGAGCTTGCGCCCCAATTCGACGAACTTTTTCTGAGTAAGCGTCCGCTTCTCGGCGGGAACGGCGGCGGCCAACTCAATCTGCCGATCCATTTCTTCGCCCGCGCCGCTAAGCTCTTCGATACTGTAGCGGAACCCGTGCCGCGGCTTGAGCTTCAGCGCCTGCAGCACGTCGAGGTTCTCGACCTTGATCACCTGATGTTGGCGAAACGCCGGATCGCGCGTGATGACGTCGAGCAACCACCGCACCGCCGGCTGCTTCTTGTCGAACCGATCGTCTTCGTAGGTCTCCTTACCCGACAACGTCCGCAGCGCGTTGCTCGCCAGCGAATCCATCGGCTGCGTCCGCCCGCCGTAGGCCACCGGCAACTTGGCGAACTCGTGGATCTTCATCTCGCTCGGCGGCTCCTTCGCGGGCCGCGCCTTGCCGACGACGTAACCGGCCGCAAGCAAAACCAGAAGTGCAGGGACCAACACTTCGATTCGGCTCCAATCGGACATTACCGAACGCCGCGTCACGGCGCCCTCGGCCGCCGCGTTCTTCCGGGCCTCATCCTCGCGCCGATAGACGAAGCGCACAATCATCTGCAAGAAGTGAACCAGCATCCCCGCCGCGATGATCATGCACGCCACGTACGGAATCATCCAGCCGGCGTTGCTTACCACCTGCAATACGGTCGTCTTGAGGTTGTTCGGATCGTAGCTCGACTGGTAAATCGTCTCGCCCGCATAGCGGATGGGGTTGTTCATCGACGTCGACAGCGGCACGTCGACGTTCTGCTCGGGGTCGCGCAGTTGCACGAACGACTCGAAGTTCTTCGGCGTCGTGCTCCCTTCGTACGTCGTAAACTCGAACTTCTTGAGCGTAATCGAGTAGTCCTTCGGCACCCGCGTGTAGCGGAGCGAAATATTGTAAGGCTTGCCGTCGACCTCGACGACTTCGCTCCCCAGGAACGGCCACAGCAAGTAAGTGCCGAGCGAATCTGTCGTCGGTTTGCCGTCCTTGTCCTTCTTAAACAGTTCCACCAACGCCGCCGGCGCATCGGGCGTTTGCTCAGTGCTCACGCCGGTATTCACGGGCACGCTCGTTGCCGTACGCAGCTGGCCCAATCCCGAGTTGGCCAACGTCGTTTCGCCCGGCTGGGCCCGTCGTGTTGTGGCGTTCGGCATCAACTTGACGATCTGCAGCGCGAAGGGGAGGGCATCATCGTTGATTATCGCCGTTTCTACGATGTAATCATCTTGGCCGTCGACCAACTGCGCCTTCGGCGCCGATGCATCGACGATAGTTCCGGGGATCACCGTCACGACGTCCTTCTTCGGATCGGAAACGTCGGTCACCGCGAGTTCGAACGAGCGGATATCCTCGGCATACGAAATCGTCTGCCCCTCGGTGATTCGCATCTGCGCTTCACCGACGTACTGGGCCGTGTACAACTCGCCGAACATGAGCAGCGCGATGCCGCCATGCAGCAGCACGACGCCGCCGCGTTTGGCAAAGAGAGCCCAGCAACCAACCGCCAGCACGATGCTCGCCGAGGTCGCCTTCGCCAACTGCCACAAGATGCGCAGCCCCGCCGGATCGAGCCGTACGTCGGGGTTCGCGAATAGCCACACGGCCAAGCTCAACAGAATGGCGGCCAGCGCCGCTCCAAACCACCAGAGCCAGACGCCGTCAGACTCCCAAGCCCGTCGCCGCGTCAGCGCCATCACATAGGCCAGCGTCAGCGCCACGGCGCCCAACCCTGCCCGCATGGCGTGCCACAGGTTGGTGGTGAAGGTTTCCGTCAGTTCGCTCTCGATCGCCGTGTTCGCGCCGCTGGCGATCACTAGGTAAGTAATGACCGCGCCAGCCGCGACAAGCGCCAAACCCGCGACCAACCGGCCGCCACGCGCCGTGATCTTGAACCGCAAGCCATGCGCCGCGAGCAGATTCACGCCTAACGCTACGCCCAGCATCTTCCCGCCGGGAAAGGGGAATGAAAGACCGCCGAAGTCCCAAGCCCGCGGGAAGAAGACCTTCACCTCGATCATCGCGACCCACGTCCGGAAGTAGTCGTGGACGACTTTCCAAACATCGTAGTCAATCTGCGCGAGCGTCCCGGCCAGCACCAAGAAGAGCGACAGCGACAGCAGCGTCACCGTCAGCCGCAGCGAAGCCAGCGGCGCGAGCATTTCCGCCAGCAGCGACTTCTCCGCGACGCCGCGCTTGGCTCGCCCCGTGCCGCTCGCCGAAAAGTCATCCGAACTTGAACGAGGAAGTTCGACCGTCGCCATAACTACCGCCTTGATTACTTGCCGTCGCCGGCAAACTTGATCGACTCAATAAACTTATGGAACGCCTCGCGCTGGCCTTCGACCAGCTGGCGATCGCCCGTCATTTTGAAGAACCAGACCTGGTCCCCCTGCTTCACCATCGCCGCGAGGATCCCCATCGGCTTTCCCTCGCCCTCGGGAGCAAGGAGTTCAAACGATTCGCCCTCGATGCCGCTGATGGTCGCCGGCTTCGACGCCGCTTTCACTTCGTCGGCCGACATCGTCAGTCCGACTTGCCCCGCCCAGCGTTGGGCCTGAGCGATCGGATCTCCCATCATCCCCGTCGCCGGGAACGGCATCACGGTGATCTCGGCCTTTTCAGCGCCATCGACGACGTTGAACGCCGCCTTCCGCATCATGCTCATCACGCCCGGCTGCCACCCTGCGGGCGCCTCGTAGGTAAACTCTGCGGGCCGCGGCATCTCAGTCGCCGGAGTTCCCCCACC
>JBGSMO010000204.1:0-6999 GCA_041740115.1 Pirellulales bacterium | reverse complement strand
TCCAGGGGGAGGGAGCCACAAGCGATTTATCCTGATCTTTTTCAGTTGTTTGCGTCTCTTGCGCCTCTTCGCGGCCAAAAAATAAAGCATGCCCGAATACGTCATTCTCCTATCAGTCCCCGGCCTCCGTCGCCAAGATCTCGCCCAGATGCCGCGCCTTGCGGCGCTCACGGCTGGCGGCGATCAGGCGGACCTCGCGCCGACGTTTCCCGCCGTCACTTGCACGGTGCAGGCGAGCATGACGACCGGCGCGCCGCCGAGCGAGCATGGCGTCATCGCCAACGGCTTTTATTGGCGTGATCGCAAGTCGGTCGAAATGTGGACGACGCCGAACGAGTGCGTCGACCGCCCGCAGATTTGGGACACGCTGCACGAGCAGGCGCCCGGCGTCACGTCGGCCGTTTGGTTTCCGCTTCATGCAAAGCATTGCGGCGCCGACTACGTTTGCTTGCCCGCGCCGGTTCACAACCCCGACGGCAGCGAGTCGCTCTGGTGCTACACGAAGCCCGAGATGCTCTACGGCGACTTCCTGGCGAAGCTCGGCCATTTTCCGCTGATGAACTACTGGGGGCCGTTGGCCGGCATCAAGTCGACCGAGTGGATCGTTTCCTCGGCGATTCTGGCGGCCGAGAAGTTCCGGCCGAACTTCTTCTACCTCTACATGCAGCATCTTGACTACGCGCCGCAAAAGTTCGGGCCAGACAGCGCGGAGACGCGGCAAGCGCTTGCCGATCTCGATGCGGAACTTGGCCGCCTCATCGACGGGTTTGACGCGGCGTACGGCGGCGCCAAACCGCTGTGGCTAGTGGCTAGCGAGTACGTCATCACGTCGGTCGATCATGTCCTCTACCCCAATCGCCTGCTCCGACAGGGGGGACTCTTGGAAGTGAAAGAAGTCGACGGCGGCGAACTGATCGACTTCGACGAGAGCCGCGCGTGGGCGCTGGCCGACCACCAGTTCTCGCATGTTTTCGTCCGCGATCAAGACGCGGTGACGATCGCCAAGGTGAAGGATCTGTTCACCGGCCAGCCGGGCGTTGCGGAAGTCTTCGAGCCACAGCATGCCCCGCAGTACGACCTCAACCACGAGCGCAGCGGCGACGTCGTCGTCGTCAGCGAGCCGCACAGTTGGCAAGCCTACTATTGGTGGTTCGACGACGCGCAGGCGCCGAAGTTCGCGCGGACGGTCGATATCCATCGGAAGCCGGGCTACGACCCCGTCGAGATGTTCTTCGACCCCGCGACGCGCGGCATTCCGCTTGATGCGACGCTGGTGAAAGGCTCGCACGGCACGCCGGCCAACGATCCGGCGCAACGGGGCGTGCTGCTTAGTTCGCAGCAGGGAGTCTTTGTTGAGGGGCCGACAGCCGATACCGACGTCGCCGAGATCGTGCTGCGGCAGTTCGGGGTTTAGGGGGCGCCTTTTAGCGATTCGAAATGCGAGGAGATTAACCACGAAAAAGACGAAAGCTACGAAATAAAGACAGCTATGCGATTCTGAATTCAATTCCTTACCGCAGTTGCTGTCTTACTTCCTTATTCTTTCTTCACAGTTCTTATTTCGTACTTTTCGTCTTTTTCGTGGTTAAAAATTCCCCGTATTCTCCGTATCAAGCATCCATCGGCGACTTGAACCGAAACCCGCGGCTCTGCCCGAAGAACGTCAGCGGGTTGTCGTAGACGACGCGCTTGATCAGCGACTCAGGATGGCCGCGCTTGCGCATCTCTAGGATGAAGTCGGGCACCGCCGTCGGCTTTGACGGCCCCCAATCGCCGGCGGAGTTCACCAGCAGGCGTTCAGGGCCGTAGATTTCGACCATGTCGCACGCCCGCTGGGGCGTGCATTTGCTCACCGGGTAAAGCGTCATCCCCGCCCAGAAGCCTTGATCGAGCACCAACCCCACGGTGTGCTCTTCGACGTGGTCGACAAGCACCCGTTCGCGCTGCAGCCGGCTGTCGCCGGTGAGCATGTCGAGAATCATCCGCGTCCCTTGGAATTTGTCTTCCAGGTGAGGCGTATGAATCAAAATCTGTTCGTTGGTTTTGACCGCGAGGTCGACGTGTTCCAAAAAGACGGTCGCTTCGTTGCGCGTGTTCTTGTTGAGTCCGATCTCGCCGATCCCCAGCACGCCCGGCCGGTCGAGGAACTCGGGGATCATCGCGATGACTTCGCGCGAGAGCGCGACGTTTTCGGCTTCCTTGGCGTTGATGCAGAGCCAGGTGAAGTGCTGGATGCCGTACCAGCCGGCGCGCTTCGGCTCGAACGCCGTCAGTTGCTCGAAGTAGTCGCGAAAGCCATCGACGCTTCCACGATCATAGCCGGCCCAGAACGCCGGCTCGCTGACGGCGACGCAGCCCATCTTGGCGAGCGTCTCGTAATCGTCCGTGGTCCGCGAGACCATGTGGATGTGGGGGTCGATGTAATACACGTTGCAATCCCGCCGTCCGCAATAGACGTGAACCTCATTCCCACCAGTCACTGATCATCAGTCACCGGTCACTTCTCCCCCTCTCACAACTCAAACCGCGTTCGCCAATCTTCATCGTAATCACGGCTGAACAACAATTGCACGCGCGCCGCCCGACTTGGCTCGTCGGCCAGCAGCAATTGAATCGCTTGTTCGAGCCGCTCGCGTCGCCCGCCGTCGTCACCGGCCGCAGTGGCGCGATCGAGTCGATCGAGTCCCGCGGCAATCTCCAGTATCTTCGCCCGCAGGGGCAGGAACTCCTGCTCCAGCACGGCGTCTCGCGTTCGCTCGCCTAGCATGCAACTCCCCTTCATGGCTAGCGAATCCATCCGCGGTTGCGTGGTAACGGTCGTCCGTTCTCCAATCCATCGGCCGATGTTTCCAGTTTCGCCGACCGCGCGGCTCGATGCAATGACTGGTCCTTTCTTCCGCCATCGACGGTAACGAATGGGCCGATTTTGCAGGCTCCGGCGGCGCCTGCGCCTTTCCACAGGACCTGTTGCATTTGCCCGCCAAAACGAGGGGAGATTGCTGTCGATTTCTGCGGCATCCACCCGCATCGCGGCCTAAATTTCAGCGTGAAATGAGGGCGGCGGCTTGGTGGCGAACGGTCGTTCGCTGCGGGAGGGCGCGGAGACTTTCTCCGTTGCTCCCGTCGTCGCCGTCTTCCCGTGAGCGAACCTACGGTGCTGCCACTTCAACTCACGATCGACGCCCTGGCGAAGAGCCACAACGAGGCCGCGACGCCGACGCTGATCGCTGCGCTCTCGACTAGCTCCGTCGAGGTCTTCGACGGCGTCGTTCGCGCCCTTTGTGCGCGCCGCAGCAAGGTGGGCCATACCGCCGTGCTCCGTTACTGGGACTCGCTGACGCCGTCCCAGAAGTTGATCGTCGAAAAAAGCCGTTGCCGGATGGGAGTCGCGCTGCGCGAAGCGCTACTCGACGGCGACGACCGTCTGTTCGCCGCGGCGTACGAATTCGTCGAAGCCTCGGGCGACTACGATCTGGTGCCGACGCTCGTGATGGTCGCCGAGCGGACGTGCGGCGAACGGGCCGACGCCGCCGTGGCCCTGACGCTCAATCTGGTTGACCAGCTTTGCCGCTGGCTGGCCGCCGATCGTGAACCGGTGCTAGGCCGCGATCCGGAGACGATCCGTTACTGCGTGTTGGAGAGTCTCGAACGTTCAGTGGAGCGCTACCGCCAGCATCGCCGCGCGGAACTGCTCGAAGCGTTCGTCGTGCTCGCCGGTCCCGATAGCAACACGCTCCGGCACATTCTCGACTCGCCGTATCACCCCTGCCATCAGAGCATCGTCCAGTCGCTCACCGCCAGCGTCAGCCCAAACATCTTGCGGCTGCTGACGACGATCTACGCCTATCGCGACGCCTCGCAGGCGGTGCGGAACGTCGTCGCGAAGCGGACTGATCAGCCCTTCATCGACGCGCTGCTGGCGATGCCGCTCGATTCGAAGAACGTGCTTTTTCATAAGAACCTTGCCCGGACGAAGTCGCTCGCCTGCTGCGAGGCGAACCCGGCGATGATGGCGCAACTTAGCGACGATCAGCAAGCCGCCGCGATGCGTTTGCTGGCCGCCTCCGGCGCCGGGGACGACCGGAAGCTGAGTCTCGCTGAGTTGCTGATGAAGCATGGCCCGGTCGAAGCCCGCGTCGCCGCGTGCGAAGCGCTCCGCCCGATCGCCGGCCAACGAGCCAACCAGGTGACGCTCCAGGCGCTCCACGATCCCGACGGCGAGGTTCAAGCCGCCGCCGTGCGCCAACTTCGCGAGCGACGCATTCCCGGCGCGATGAACAAGCTGCTCGAACTCGTCGAGAGTCCGAAGGAAGCCGTCAGCACGGCGGCCTGCGAGGCCCTGTGGGAATTCACGTTCGAGAATTATACGGCACGCTTTGATCTGCTCGACGACGACGCCCGCCGCAGCATGGGCGCCCGCGTTGCGCTCGTCGATCGGACGACGCTGGCGCGCCTGCGGGCGGAACTGGGCAATCCCGCTCGCCGCCTGCGATTACGCGCGATCGAGATGATCGCCGCGATGGGGTTGCTGCCGCAACTTGCCGACGCACTCATTGAGCGTCTGCAAGACGAGGACCACCTCGTCCGCGTCGCGGCCGCCGACGCGCTGCAACATTGCACGGCCGACGACGTTCGCAACGCCTTGCTAGCCGCGATCGGCGACCGCAGCATCGCCGTCCAAACGGCCGCGCGCAACAGCCTTCGCGCCCTCAATAGCGAAACGACTCCGGGCGACGCACCGTCCCTCATCGGGGAGGGTTCGCCGTGATCCATTTCAGCTGGTCGACTTGGCCGTTGGCCGAGATCGGCGATAACTTCCCAGATTCGGGTCCGCGTCTCAATTGGTCTGACCTCTGGGCCTACGGGATTGCCATCATTATTGGCGCCGTCATCACAGGCATCGTGATAATCGTCCGTCGTCGGAACGATATGACGGTCCATTGCAACAATTCGTGGAAGCTCTTCCGCGAGCTTTGCATCATCCACGACCTCGACCACCCAAGCCAACGCCTGTTGGCGGCGCTCGCCGCGGCGCGCCAGTTCGAGCAACCGACGCAGGTCTTTCTAACGCCCGAAGCGTTCGACGCGAGCGATTTGCCGCCCGAGTGGCAATGCCGCACCGGTCATCTTCGCCGGTTGAAGATGGTCCTGTTTGATCAGCAAGCGCGCTCGTCGACGTAGGCTGGGACAACGTCCCACCTGAATTGCCGAGCGACTTCGGTTCGATCATCAGGACGCGAGAGCACTAGCGCAGATCACACAAGTTGCGCGGGGCCGCGTGAGTGGCGATGCTCTTTTCGCACTTCGGGTGGGAGGCTATCCCAGCCTACGGGCTATGATCGCCAGTTGGCGCTTACCGGCGCGGGTGAGAATGATGGTCGCTTCGTTGTCGCCGCGGAGTTTCAAATCGCGGCGGAACTTTTCGGGGTCGATCGCGACGCCTCGTTTCTTGACCTCGACGCGGCCGACTTGGCGGGCCGCCAGCCACTGGGCGACGGCGACCGTGCGCAGCGGCAGCGACTCTTCGACCTCGAAGCCGCTAAGGAGCGGGTTGGCGAGTTCTTCGCGGCCGGTGAGATAAGCCCCGCCAGCACCCAGGGAGCAGAGTCCGTAATGATTCGCAATCGCGCCGAGGAGATGGGCGGCGATGATCGCGGGGTCGGGGTCGTAGAGAAATCGTTGCGGCTGGTCGGTTGCCAAGCATGATTCGCCCGGGTCGCCAATGAAGCTCGCGGTCGACGGAACGCCGTGCGCGGCGTCGTCGCTATGGTTGAAAAGCAACACCGTCGCCCGGCGCCGGCCGGGCGCTGCGGCAAGTTGGCCGAACCAAACGACAAGTTGCCGGCACTCGCGCTGGCTGGTAATCCACTCAAGCTCCCCTTCGCGCTGCCACGCCTCGGGCGGCTCGCTGGCAGGGGCGAGCTTGACGGCGCCGTCCGGGGCGACGGATCGCCAACGATCAATCGTTTCAGGGCCGGGGGAGTGCTGTTCGAGCGTCGTTGAGCGGCGCCCATCCGTGCGGCGATCGGGGTCGACGTGCCACATGTCCGCGGCGGCGGGAGTGAGTTCGATGACGTCGGCTTCGCGAACCGAACCCTTCATCTCGCCGTCGCCGATGTTTGCATAGGCTGCCGCCGCGATGTTCTGTTCCGCCAGGAGGCGGGCGATTGGCGAGAGTTCCCAGCCGACGGCTAAGCCGCGAGCGGCGAGGGCCATGAGGTCGCCGCCGATGCCGCAACAATAGTCGTGGATGAGGCGGCCCTCCCCTGCCCTGTGGAACCGCTCCGCTTTGTACGCGGCGATCTCGCGGTCGGTCGCTTGTTCAAGTTGGACCGGCGTGAAGAACATCTGGGCCGCGAGCGGTCCGAATTTCGTGACCGCACGCCGGCGGAGGGCTATTTGTTCCACAATGAGGCGGGCTCGCTCTGCTGACAGCGATTTGCGGAGATCGCTGAGCTGTTGGAGCTCGGTGCGACCGTCGAGAGCGAATGCGGCGAGCAACGCTCCAGCGGCGGCGTCTCCTGTCAGCCAGTCGTAGTCGTCAAAGTTTGCCATGTCTGATTGCGTGTAAGTTGCGAGCGGCCCATGTAGCCCCGGGCTTCGCCCGGGGGTCGATTCGGGCACCATGCCGCTACGGCTAGCGGCGCGACCCCCCGGCGGAGCCAGGGGCTGCCATCGGCATATTCCAGTTAGGGTCGCGCCGCTTGCTACGCGCTTGCCGGAAGTTCCACGCGATTCCATCGAGCAAGGTGCGGCGGCTATCCGAAGTCGAGGCAAGTTGCATCATTCCACCGGCCGAAGAGGACGGATGGAGGGTTCTATCGTACTCACCGCGGAGCGGGCCGGGGAGGAAGCTTGCGAATGATCTCACGAACGCTGGCCATGCCGACGTTGCTCGCCGCTTCGGTGGCGGTGCCGTACGTGGCGACCAATGCGCCGCAGTGGACCGAGCAGGTGCGGAAATCGACAGCCGCGGCGCCGGCGGTTCCTGCGCCGCAG
>JBGSMO010000178.1:0-13334 GCA_041740115.1 Pirellulales bacterium | reverse complement strand
CGGGCTGGCGGCGCGGATGCTCGAGTCGCATGGGGTCGAAGTCCACTCGGCGGCGAGTGCCGACAAAGCGCTGGAACTGCTGAAGCGCGTGCGGCCCGACGTCATCGTCAGCGACATCGGCATGCCGGGGACCGACGGCTACCAGTTCATGCGAATGGTGCGGGCGCTGCCCGACGAGGAGGGAGGCCGTACGCCGGCGGTGGCGGCAACGGCGTTTGCGCGCGGGGAGGACCGGACGAAGGCGCTGCTGTCGGGGTACCAGGCGCATCTGGCGAAGCCGGTCGATGCGAATGAGTTGGTGGCGATTGTGGCGACGCTGGCGGGACGGACGGGGAGAGGGGCGTAGCGCATTTCAGCCCAGGGCTCCGCCCGGGGGTCGCGCACCACCCCGATGGAACGTCGTCCCTACTGCAAACCGACCCCCGGGCGGAGCCCGGGGCTGAAGAACGTTGTCGGCGTGATTTTTGTTGCGTCGACCATCCTGTTACTGCACAATCGGACTCATGGTCGAACGCTTCGAGGCTTCCTTCATCACCACGACAAGCTACGGCAGTTGGCTGCCGGGCGACTTCCGCGGTTACGTCGAGGATGGCGTCCCGCTGCCGGCATCTCCGCCGCTCGCAGCGTACGCGGCGACGAAGTTGAAGTGCGCGGCGGTGCGGTTCGATGAGGACGAACTCGATGCGCTGAATGATTCAATCGTCGCAGCGGCCGAGGAGTTCGGCTATCGACTCAGCGATTTGGTCGTCGAAGCGACCCACCTGCATTGGATCGTAGCCCATGGCGACGAGATGGAGGCGATGGTCGGCCGGTTGAAGACGCGAATGCGGCAGCGATTGAGTCGCGGGCGGATCTGGACGACGGGCTACTGCGGCGTTGAGATTCGCGATTTGAAAGGACTATATGATGCGCGGAACTATTTGGCGCAACATCGCGATTTAAGAATGCTCGCCGGCGAAGTCGTGAAGCGACCGTAGCATCGCCTTTCAACTCCAGGCTCCCGCATTGCAGCCCCGGGCTCCGCCCGGGGGTCGGCCTGCAGTAAGGGCGACGTTCCATCGGCATGGTGCGCGACCCCCTGGCGGAGCCAGGGGCTGCATGGGGCGACGCCGTTTCATTTGCCGCCGATGGCGGCGGGTCAGCCCCCGGCTCCGCCGGGGGGGTAGAAGCGCGCTTGGGCGAACAATATCGTCACGGACAACGCCCCCCGGGCGGAGCCCGGGGCTGCCATGGATCAAGGCTGGTGTTCGTTGTGGCGTGCCGCGAGGTCGGTTTCGCCGGTGTCGTAGCTGCGGCTCAGGATCTCGTAGAGTTCGGGCGAGTTGCTGCCGAGGGGCGGTTGTGCCGGGGAGGCGTCGATGACGGCGACAGTTACCTTGGCGCCTTCTGGAATGTCGACGGGGCCGGGGAAGCGGACGACGCCGTTGTTTGCGTCTATTTTCGACGCAAACGTATTAGAAATTCTGAAATCGCTACACCTAGATAGAGCGACCGAACTCCAATTTCAAGAAAAAACCTTAAAGGAACTTATTACTTGTGCAGTTTCCCACCCCTCAAAGAGAAAATCAAAACGCCGCAAACAAGCCAGTAAGAGCAAGTCAGAGCAGAAGCCTCTGGAACAACTATTCCATATATTGTGAAAGCTCGGTGATAGGACGGCAGCGAGCCCGTATACCAGACTTCACTGTCGCCAAATCGAGCGGCATATCTTCCCTTATCCAGCGGAGGAGCTGGCGGCAATTCGCCTTGCCAGCCCCATGCGATGGGAGTGGCAACATCATCTTCAAGTATCGAGATCCAAATAGGTGAACGACCGGAAAACGACACCTGAGCGAGCTGCGCGGAGAAAAGGTATATTGGCCGGGACAATCCATCCGAAAATCCTGTATTTGCGCTCGCAGCAGCGACAATTTGTTGGTCTATAATTGCGTTCGGCAGCTTGTTTGCTTCATCGTAAATTCGGATGACAAACTTAGTTGACTGAGGCGGAATTGACTTGTCGATGTAATTTCCGTACCAGACCAAGGACGTCGCTACAGCATCATTAGCTAGCAATATTCGCTCTGCGATCTGTTGGTTCTGCGATCCCGAAGCCGGCACATTTTCCGGTCCATTGCTCCCGAGCCCTGTTCCTCGCATGCCGTCTCCTAACAGCGGCGAGTTGGAGAAAAGTACCCCTGCCCGAAGTTGGCAGGGTGAAAAATAGGGCAGAGATAGGAATGCGATCCACAGAAATACAATAAATCGCATACCATTTTCTCTTATTCGGGGAAATTCGACTAATTACGTGTCAGCTGCCTTCATCAAGCGTAATGGTCACAGCTACACATCCAAATTCCGCACATCCAGCGCGTGCTTCTGGATGAACTCCCGCCGCGGCTCCACGTTGTCGCCCATCAGGACGCGGAAGAGTTCGTCGGCGGCGCCGGCGTCTTCCATGCTCACCTTGAGCAGCGTGCGGTTGGCGGGGTCGAGCGTCGTTTCGCGGAGCTCTTCCGCGTTCATTTCGCCGAGGCCTTTGAAGCGGGTGACCGTCAGGCCCTTTTGGCCCGCTTCGCGGATGGCGGCGGGGAGGCCGCGGAGGTCCTCGAGGCCTGTTTCGTTGTCGCCGCGGCGGACGTGGAAACGGCTGCCTTCTTCACCGGTCCGTTCTTGCGGGATGAGGGCTTCGATCGTGAAGCCGAGCTCCTTCAGGTCGCTCAGCATGTTGTTGATTGTGCGGACTTCGTGGAGTTCGACGATGCGCAGGCGGGGGCCTTGTTCTTCTGGTTCGACGATGACGGGGCTTCCGTTCGCGGCGGCGCCGGCGTCTTGGGCATCGAGGTCGCTGAGCTTTGCGGTGACGGCGGGGGCGGAGTCGACGCGGAGCTCGTGGCCGAGTTCCTTCTCTTTCTCGGCGATGAACGCATGCATCTGCGCCATGTCGACGAACCAATGTTCTTCGAAGCCGAGGAAGACGTGCACCGTCGGCAGCTTGCCGGTGTTCAGGTCTTGGCGTTCGGAGTGAATGCGCAGGCTGATGCCGCGGCGTTCGAGGGCGATGATCGCTTCTTCCATCGCGGCGAGGGTGCGAACGAGCTTCGTCATCCGTTCGCCCTCGACGAGGTTGCCGTCGCCGGGGTCGAAGATGCTGTCGCCGAGGCCAAGTTCGAGGAGTTGGGTCTTCATCTCCTCTTCGGTCTGGACGTAGTAGGCGTCCTTCTTGCCGCGGATGACGCGGAAGAGCGGCGGCTGGGCGACGTAGACGTGGCCCTTCGCCACGAGGTCGTACATCTGGCGGTAGAAGAAGGTGAGCAGCAGCGTGCGAATGTGCGAACCGTCGACGTCGGCGTCGGTCATGATGATGATCCGGCCGTAGCGACGCTTGCTGAGGTCTTGATCGGGGCCGATGCCGATGCCGACGGCCGAGATCATGTTGCGGATTTCTTCGCTGGCGAGGACTTTGTCTTCGCGCGACTTGTAGGCGTTGATGATCTTGCCGCGGAGGGGGAGGATCGCCTGGTACTCGCGCAGTCGACCCCCCTCGGCCGAGCCGCCGGCCGAGTCGCCTTCCACGAGGTAGAGCTCGCACTTGTCGACGTCTTTGCTGGAGCAGTCGCGAAGTTTTCCCGGGAGGCCGCCGCCGCCGAAGACCCCTTTGCGATCGCGGACGAGTTGGCGGGCCTTGCGGGCTGATTCGCGGGCCTCGGCGGCGAGGATCCCCTTCTTCACCATCGCTTTGGCGGTGCGGGGATTCTCTTCGAGATACTTCGTGAGGTACTCGCCGAGAATCGAGTTGACGATGCCCTCGACTTCGCTGTTGCCGAGCTTGGTCTTCGTTTGGCCTTCGAACTGAGGGTGCGGGACGCGGACGCTGATGACGGCGGTGAGACCTTCGCGGACGTCTTCTCCCGTGGGGACGAGGTCCTTGAACATGTTCTCCTTCTTGCCGTAGTTGTTCAGCGAGCGCGTGAGCGCGCTGCGGAAGCCGGAGAGATGGGTGCCGCCTTCGGTGGTGTTGATGTTGTTGACGTAGGTGTGGACGTTTTCGGTGTACTCGCCCGAGTATTGGAAGGCGATCTGCATGCCGACGCCCTCGGACTCTTCGTCGAGGAAGAGGATGTCGGGGTGAACGACCTCGCTGGCGCGGTTGAGGTATTTGACGTACTCGCGGATGCCGTCTTCGTAGAGGAAGGTTTCGCTTTCGCCGTTGCGGGCGTCGCTGATGGCGACGCGGACGCCAGCGTTGAGAAAGGCGAGCTCCTGGAGCCGCTTCACCAGCGTGGCGTAGACGTACTTCGTCTGCGGAAAGATTTGCGGATCGGGCTTGAAAGTGGTCTTCGTGCCGCGTTTGGTGGTGGAGCCGACGCGGCGGACCTCGCCGGCGGGAACGCCGCGCTGGTATTCCTGATGGTAGACGTGGCCGTCGCGATAGACTTCGACGTCGGCCCACTCGCTGAGGAAGTTGACGACGGTGACGCCGACGCCATGCAAACCGCCGGAGGTTTGGTAGGCGCCTTTTTCGAACTTGCCGCCGAATTTGAGGACGGTCATCACCCCTTCGAGGGTGGTGACTTCGCGGTCCATCTCTTCGGAGAGTTGGGCATGGCGTTCGACCGGAATGCCGCGGCCGTCGTCCTCGACCGTGACCGAACCGTCGGCGTTGACCATCACCGTGACGGTGGTGGCGTGGCCGGCCATCGCCTCGTCGATCGAGTTGTCGACGACCTCGTACACGAGGTGATGCAGCCCTCGCAGGAACGTATCGCCGATGTACATGCCGGGGCGCTTGCGAACGTGCTCGAGATCGCTGAGATGCTCGAGATCCTTCGCGCCGTAGTCGGCGTTGCCGTCTTGCAGGGTGGAGCGGAGCTTCTTTTCTTCGGGGATTTCTGGGTTTTCTGCTGCGGACATTTTTTACTGCTTGCGGGTTTTGTTTTCTCTCGCAAAGACGCTAAGGCGCAAAGTAAACGCAAAGAATGCGGGAAAAGCTGGAAAGAACTTGCTGGTGAAGGCAAGGCTTTCAATTACCCGTCAGTTACTATTTTTCTCTTGTCTTCTTTGCGCTTCTCTTTGCGTCTTCGCGCCTTTGCGAGAGACAAATTCAATTCAAATACTGGTCACCCGATTTTGCCGACGCGGAAGCGGAGTTGCTTGAGTCCGGCGTCGGGGCGGGCGGTTTGTAGTTCTTGGAGGATGCGTTCTTTTTCGAAACCGAGTTCTTGCATCACGAGCGAGTTGGCGGCCGTCACTTCGAGCACGCCGCGGCGGAGCTGGCCGACCTCGGTCACCGCGACGAACGCGTCGCCGGCGGCGGCTTGCCAGGCGTCGTTCCACTCGCCCAGCGTGCGGACCTGGGCGTAGCCGCGACGCTGGACTAACTGCGACATCACCTCGGCGATTTTTTTCGGCTGCTGGCCGTAGTACCAGCGCTGGTGCGACTGAGCGCGTCGCTCCAGGTTGGCCCAATCGTCGGGGTGTGGTTCGGTTGGTGGAATAGTCATGAATGGCTTAAATGCATTTAACACAGAGAGCACAGAGGACACAGAGAAATACAATTCGTCCTGTCGTGTATCGCTATTTACTCTCTGCATTTCTCCTCTGTGCTCTCTGTGTCCTCTGTGTTGAAAAAGCTTTTCTTGTCGTTATCGATCGCGAGCCAGCGGCATGATCACATAGCCGTAGCCGTCGTCGGTGCTGCAGACGGCCGCGCTTTCGCCATCTTTCAGTTCGAGCGTGAACGTCTTGTCGCTATCGAGGACTTTCAGGAAGTCGATCACGAACCGCGGGTCGAGCGTGATCGTGATCTCCGGGCCGTCGTAGCCGATGGGGAGTTCCACCCGCGACTGGCCGACCTCGGCCGCCTTGCCGGCGAGTACCAGCGAACCGTCGCCAAACGTAAAGTCGATGCCACGGCTCTCTTCGCTGGTGACGATCGCCGCCTGGCGAACCGCCGCGTGCGTGGGGCCGGCGGCGAGTTCAATCTGCTGGCCGACGCCGCGCTCGGGGAACACTTTTCGCCATTCGGGAAAGCGGCCTTCGAGCAGCCGGGCCGAGATTGTCGCCCGCGGGCTGTGGACGATGAATTCGCTGCCGCGGACGGCGAGTTGCACTTCCGTATCGGTCGGGGCGATCGCCCGTTCTATCAGCTGCATCGCGCGGGTCGGCACGATCGTGTTCTGCTGCACCGCGGCCGGCTCGCCTTGTTTCGTGACGGGGCCGACCATCTTCGCGAGGCGACGGCCGTCGGTGCCGATCGCGGTCACCATGTCGCCGTCGAATTCCAGCTTGACGCCGCCCAGGGCGTAGCGGCTGCTTTCGTTGTCGGTGGCAAAGACCGTGCGGCGGATCAACTCACGCAGCAGCCGAGCCGGCACTTCGAAGTAGCTCGTCTCCTCAAAGCCGCCGACGGGGGGGAACTCGGCCGGATTCTCGGCGGGGAGTTGGAAGCGGCTCCGCTCGCCGCGAATGGTGGCGCCGTTGCCGTCCGATTCGATGTGAATGGTTTGATCAGCCGACTCCCGCAGGATCGAACCGAACCGCGTCACCGGCAGCACCACCGCACCAGGCGCCTGCACATCGACGCCGCCGACGGCGTGACGGATGCCCACTTCCAGGTCGGTCGCCGAGAGTGAGGCGCCGTCCGGGGTCACATCGAGTTTGACGTTTTGCAGGATCGGCTTGGGGCTGCGGCTCGGGGCGACGGCAGCGACCGTCTGGAAGGCTTGCAGGAGTTGCTCGCGATCGCAGGAAATTTTCATGGAGGTTTTTACCTTCTAGTAACTGGCGGATCGCAAAACGCGAAATTGAATTGCCGCCACGATGTTCAAGTTGAATTGTGGTGAGCCGGCGAGTTCATCTCGCCGGGAATTTGTTTTCGCTGCTTATGTATTTCAAAAGTTAGTAGTAAGAAAGAAGCGAGGGCATTTGTTGTTGGTAACTCACGGAGTCAGGACTTAAGCCATTGAGCCATTACGAGTTAGCCGAAGATGTTGATTGGGGATAACCTGTTTGGAGTCTGTCGGCAGTCTGTTGATGCGGCGTCGATGGATCGGGGCGATTGTCGGTGGTCGTCAGTTGGCCAAACATCGCGGGAAAGTTGCCGCAACTTGTCGACGCATTGCTGACAGGTTGTCCACCGGGACGTTCTGAACTCCGGAATTCATTTGGGGGTTCAACGCAACAGCCGGTCGAGTTCGTCGACGGCTCGTTGCGTCACGGGGTCGTGGGCGAGCCGTTCGGCCAGGCGGCGTTCGGCGTGCATGATCGTGGTGTGGTCGCGGTGGCCGAGGCCGCGGCCAATGTCGGCGTAGCTGAGGCTAGTGAGCCGGCGGGCCAGGTACGCGGCGACGTTGCGGGCCTCGACGAGCGAAGTGCGGCGCGACGGGCCGATCAGGGCGGCTTGGGTGACCGAGAAAAACCGAGCCGTGACGGCGACGATTTGCTTCAGCTTGGCAAAGTCTTCGCGACCATCCGAACCCGATTGTCCGCCTTCCCCTTGAGGGGAGGGGCTAGGGGAGGGGGTTAGAACCCTGATACCCGCGACAACCCCCTCCCCAGCCCTCCCCACAAGGGGGAGGGAGCCGGAGGAATTCAAAGGGGCGACGCGGCCGATGAGTTCGGCCGGCGAACCAGCTTCGCGTTGGGCCAAACGGCTAAGCTCAGCGTCGGTCAGCATGATGCTGCGGGCGTTGGCCGCGAGTTGCAAGATGGCGCGGCGCGCCGCCAGGCTCGGCCGTTGTAGTCGCACGGTCAGCCCGGCCGCCAGGCGATCGCGGAGTCCTGAATCCAAATGACCCACCGAAGCGGGCTCGCGCTCAGCGGTGAAAATGACGATTCCCCCCGCGGCGGTGATCGCATCGACCGCGAGTCGCAACTCTTGCTGAAACGCCGGCCGGGGTCTGAGACGTTGGAGATCTTCGACGGCCAGCACGCGCAGACTGCGAATGCCGTCGCGCCAGGCGGAAAGCCGCGTATCGTCGGCCGCGGCCTGGGCTTCACGGCAAAAATCGGCGGCGGTGAAGTATTCGACTTGCGCTGGTTCGAGCCGCTGTCGCCAGTGGCGGACGATTCCCTGAACGAGTTGCGACTTGCCGCTGCCGCTGGCGCCAACGAGGACGAGCGGATTGAACAGCTGCGCCGCCTCTGCCAGCGCGAGGTCGCCCAACAGCCTTGCTAGCGGGGCGACGACGAGTTCGTTTTCGGGCCCGACGACGAACGACGGCAACATGCCGGAGGCCGCCGCACGGGCGTCGCTACCGGGAAGTTCGAGTTGTAAAACGCCGTCGATCAAGTGGATCCGTCCGTCGAAAACGCGTCTTAGGGATCGTGACGCAAGGCAATGTCATCCTGAGCAAAGCGAAGGATCTGGCGAATCCAACGAGATTCCAGATTCTTCGCTGCGCTCAGAATGACGGTCCGCACTGCGAAGCAAAACCCTCAAAGCTCAGCGCGTACCGGGGGCCGTGAAACAGCCCCTCAATTTACCCGATTTGCCTCGACAACGGGAGCGTCCGCGACGAAAAAAGAGCCTTATTCCACACGTCGCAAATTGCTACAGACGTTGAGGATACGACGAGCCGCCTCGTCGATTTCGTCAGCGGTGGTCGTCGCCCCCAGGCTGAACCTCACCGAGGCGGAAATTTGCTCCTCGGGAAGGCCCATCGCGAGGAGCGTCGGCGACGGTTCGCTCGAGCCGCTGGCGCAGGCCGAACCGCTGGAACAGGCGACGCCGGCGAGGTCGAGCGCCATGACCAAGGCCTGCCGATTGAGACCGACGAGGGCGATGTTCGACGTATGCGGAAGTCGCGGCGACTGGCCGCCGATGACGACGGCTTCGGGCCAGCTGGCGAGGATGGACTGTTCGAAACGATCGCGGAGCATGGTCATTCGCTCGCGGCGGGCGTCGGCTTCGCGTTGCCAGAGTTCGAGGGCGGTCTGCATGCCGATGGCCAGCGCCACCGATTCGGTGCCTGGTCGCAGCGCGGCCTGCTGGAACCCGCCGTGGAGGGCGGGCGTGAGCTGCACGCCGTGGCGCAGGAGGAGTACGCCAACCCCCAACGGGCCGTGGAACTTGTGGGCGGTGGCGGTGAGGGCGTCGACGCCGAGTTCGGTGAAGTTGACCGGTAGCTTGCCGACGACCTGAGTGGCGTCGGTGTGGAGGAGCACGCCGTGGCGGCGGCAGATCGCCGCGACCTCGGCGACCGGTTGCAGGACGCCCGTTTCGTTGCTGGCGAGCATGATGCTCGCGAGTTGCGTCGCGGGGGTGAGGAGCGATTCGAGTTGGTCGAGGCGGATGACGCCGGCGGCATTGACGCCGAGGGTTTGTAGGGCCGGGGGGATGAACCCTCCGGCTCGCGTGGAAATGGGAAGGGCCAGCGATTCGGCGGTGCGGGCGATGCTGGGGTGCTCGATGGCTGAGATGACGAGCGCCGGGAGTGAGGAAGCCCCGTGAGCCGGGGGGTTCATCCCCCCGGTTCGAAGTGTCCCAGCGGCTAGCCCCAGGAGCCCGTAAATGGCCAGATTATTCGATTCCGTGCCGCCGCTGGTGAAAATCAGCTGGTCGGCGTCCATTCCGGTGGTGCGGGCGCCGAGGATCTCGGCGATGCGAACCCGAGCCTGCTCCAGGGCCCGCCGGGCCTGACGCCCGGCGTCGTGCTGGCTGGCCGGGTTGCCGTGATAGCGGAGGGCCGCCTCGCGCACGGCGTCGGCGACCTCGGGAAGGATCGGGGCGGTGGCGTTGTGGTCGAGGTAAATCGCGGCGGGAGGCATAGGGGTTGATTATAGGCGGAGCGAGAGGGTGTCGGGTTCCTTTTGCCCCTGGAGACTTTCCAATGCCAAGCGGCTCCCCAGTGGCAAAAAGAACCCGACACCGTTGGCTGGCATTCCGATCTTGCTGCTAGCAATTGGTCGGCGATATGATCCGCCGCCCCACGGATGGGGCGCTAGCTTCGTCATCCTGAGCGGAGCGTAGGATCTGGTAGCTCGTTGGGGGCGCCAGATTCTTCGCTCCGCTCAGAATGACAGCCTTCATTTCGTATTTCCTCTCGTCCATCGAAAACGGATTTTCGAACCATGGCGACGTTGTTTCGCGCTGCGGTGATGTTGTCGGTGCTCGTTGGGCTACCGGGGGCGTGGATCTATTACGGTCCGTTGCCGACGGGGGCTCAGCGGGTGGTCGATCGGTTCGTGGCGATTGCCAAAGAGGCGACGGGGTGGAAAGAGACCGAAGCGAAGCCGGCGCCGACGTGGGATTTTACGAAGTCGGCGCCGATTGTTGGGGAGGGCGTGTCGGAGAATTCCGGGGGGATGAACCCCCCGGCTCGCTATGGGGAAGCGCCTGCCGCATCGTTCGAGATTGGTTCGGCGCTGCCGTCGCCGGAACCGGCGCCGGCGAAGGCGCCGTCGACGCTTGCCGAGCGGGTTGAACCGTTGCTAACGCAGTTGCGTCAGTATGGCGTCGCTGAGTACGCGCTGGAGCGTTGGGGCGGGGACGGGAAGCTCTATCGGTTCCATTGCGAGATGCCGATCGGCGGCGGCTCGTTAACCCAGCAGTTCGAGGCGGTGGCGGCCAATCCTGAAGCAAGCGTCGAGCAGGTCGTCGCCGAAGTTTCGCAGTGGCGAGTCGCGCGACAAGCGGGCGGGATGTAGCCGCAGGCTGTTCAGGGCGCCACTGGCGTGTCGCCAGTGTGAAGTGGGTACTCGCACGGCGATTCACACTAGCGACACGCCAGTGGCACACAGAAATGCATAAGCCCTCCCCATCGCTGGCCACCCACTTGCATAGCCCAGCGGTAGCTTCACGGCAGCCGTGGGCGTCGTTTGCAATTACCCGAAAAGCGCCGCCGAGCCTCGCAGCAACTCCTGGGCCGGTCGAACTCGTCCGCGTCAGCACCGAGCGGATGGCCGACAAGCTCGCCCGGCTGGAAGCGATTTTGTTGTTGGCCCGCGAGCCGCTTCCCTCAAGAAAGTTGGCGGCGCTCGCCGATTTGGCCGATGGAACGGAGGCCCGTTCGCTGGTGCGGGAATTGTCCCGGCGGCTGCGACGCCGCGGCAGTGCGTTTCAGCCGGTGGAGGTGGCTCACGGAATTCAGTTATTAACCCGCCCCCAATTGGCCGATTGGCTGGGGAAAGTCCACGCCCCGCCGAGCGAAATGCGGCTGTCGGCGCCGGCCCTGGAAACGCTGGCGGTGGCCGCCTATCGCCAGCCGGTGACGCGAGCCGACGTCGAATCGATCCGGGGGGTGCAGTGCGGCGAAATCCTGCGCGTGTTGATGGAACGTGACTTTTTGCGTATCGTCGGACGGAGCGAGGAGTTAGGACGCCCCTTTCTGTACGGCACCACGCGAAAGTTTTTGCAAGTTTTTGGCCTTCGCCGCTTGGAACAACTGCCGCCAGTCGATCAAATTTGTAACGCTGCATCACGCGCGGCCGAATCGCTTGAGCTAAGGGGCGCGAGCGAATAGCGTGCGGTTGAAGTTGGTTTAGGAGTATTAATCGTGCGGTCCCAGTTTTCGATTGCTGACAGCTCCGTCGCCTTGGCGGCGCATGACGACGAGTTCGCGCCCCTGGCGCCATGGTCGACCATGGCGATGGCCAAGGACGATGATGACGACGATGACTTCGAGTACGAAGACGAGGATGACGACGACGAAGAGGACGATGACGACGAAGATGAAGACGACGAGTACGAGTACGAAGATGAAGACGAGGAAGAAGATGACGCCGACGATGAAGAGGAAGACGAAGAAGAGCTAGAAGAAGACGAGTGGGAGGAAGTCGACGACGAAGACGACGACGAAGAGGATGAAGACGACTCGGACGAGGAAGACGAAGACGACGAGTTCGAGTACGAAGACGACGAGGATGAAGACGAGCTCGCCTACGAGCAAGAGGAAGAAGACCTAGACTAAGCGTCGCGTTCCTCAAGAAGACGTCGCGCAGTCAAGCCACTGCGAGCCGCGGGGTTCATCCCCGCGGCTTTTTTGTTGCGCTCACTCCTCCAGCCGAAACAGTCGCCGAATTGCATCGAGCAACCCATGCGGCGGGCCTTCTTGCGAGGCGTCGCGCAGCGACTCCAGCGGGGGGTGGAGCAACTTGTTCACCAGGCGGTCGGCGAATTGCACGATCTCGGTGCGGGAACGCTCGTCGAGATCGGGGAGCTTCTTGAAGAGCCGTTCGAGTTCCGCCACCTTCGGCTCTTCGAGATTCCGCCGCAGCCCGCTGATCACCGGGCCGGTGATGTGGCGATGGGCCGCCGCCATGAACGCGTCGGTCTCGGCGACGATGATCTGCTCCGCCGCGGGGAGTTCGGCCGCCCGCGCATCGCGGTTCCGTTCGCAGGCGAGGGCCAGATCGTCGAGCGAGTAGAGGTACACGGCGAGCTGCTCGCCGACGGCGGGGTCGAAGTTGCGCGGCACGGCCAGATCGAGAATGAACAGCGGCCGCTGTTGCCGCAGCGGCGCGACGACGCGTTCGAAGCGCTGCGCTTTGACTATAGGCTCGGTCGCCCCTGTGGCGCCAATGACGAGGTCGGCCGCGGCAAGTTCGTCCCACAGCCGTTCCCACGGGACGGCGACGCCATTCCAGGCCGCTGCGAGTTCCAATGCCCGATCGGGACTGCGATTAACGACGTGGATCCGCGTGGCGCCGGCGTCTTGCAGATAGCGGATCGTCTCCTCGGCCATCTCGCCGGCTCCGATCACTAGGACATGCTTGTCGTCGAACCGCTCGAAAACCCGGCTGGCGAAATCTGCGATCGCGACGCTGGGGATGCTCACGCGATGTTTGTGGAGGCTCGTTTCGTTGTACACGCGGCGGGCGGCGCGGAGGGCCGACTGGAAGAGGTCGTGCAGCGCGGGGCCCGCGGCGCCGCTGTCGACCGAGCGCTGGTAGGCTTGTTTCACCTGGGCGAGAATCTGCGGCTCGCCGACGACCATGCTGTCGAGGCTCGCCGCGACCCGGTAGAGGTGGGCGACCGCGTCGCGCTGGTGGAGCGAAAGAATCTGGCCTTCGACCCGCTTGGTCGGCACGCCATGATAACTAAGGAGGGCGTCCACAAGCTCCTCGGTTTCGGGCGCTTTGAAGGGGCTGAGGCCTGCCGCGTAGAGTTCCACCCGATTGCAGGTCGAAAGGAGCGCGAACTCGGCCGTGGGAAAGCGTTCGCGCCACCGGGCGAGCGCGTCGCTCGTTTGCTCCGTGCCGAACGCGAGCTGTTGGCGGAGATCGACGCCGGAGGCGCGGTGGGTGCAGCCGATCATGCGGAGGTTCATGGCGCGACCTCCGCCGGGGGCGAGGACGCCCCGGCTCGCTCAGAGCGAGCCGCGGGAGCCTGGCGAGCCGCGGGGTTCATCCCC
>JBGSMO010000147.1:0-7378 GCA_041740115.1 Pirellulales bacterium | reverse complement strand
CGGATCGCACGGTGCATCGCGGCGAACGTCGCCTTGGCCCGCACTCCGTCGACCGTCGGCACGGCGCCGCCGTCGAGATTGTTCACGAAGGCATAGTGCGAACCGCCGAGTTCGTCCTTCGTCTCGCCGACAAGGTAGAGCAAGTTGCCGGCCCGCTTGAGATCCATCGTGACGCATTGCGCCACGTCGGCCACCTGGCCCATCGCGCTAATCAGCAGCGACGACGGGATGGCGATCGTCTGCTTCTGCCCCGCGTCGTCGAAGTAGCTGAACTCGTTGTTGAGACTGTCCTTGCCGCTGATGAAGGGCGTCTCCAGAATCAGCGACAAGTCATGGCAAGCGATCGCCGCGCGGACGAGCGAGCCGAGCGTCTCGCTTCGCTCGCAATCGCCCCAGCAGAAGTTGTCGAGGATCGCGATCCGCGCCGGGTCAGCGCCGACGGCGACGCAGTTGCGGACCGCCTCGTCGATGGCGCTCGCCGCCATGTGGTACGGATCGAAGTCGCCATAGCGCGGATTCATGCCGCACGAGATGACGACGCCGCGCCGCGAACTAAGCACCGGCCGCACGACCGCCGCATCGCCAGGGCCGTCGCACTGGACGCCGACGAGCGGTTTGATCGCGCTCCCGCCTTGGACTTCGTGGTCGTACTGGCGGATGATCGACTCTTTGCTGGCGACGTTGAGCGAGCCGAGGATCGCCAGCAGCGAGTCAGTCGCACTCAACAACGTTCCTGTGGCCCCCTCCCTTTGAGGGGGAGGGCTGGGGAGGGGTGACAGCGGCGAATTGGGCTTCGCCATAAACGAAGCCTGCCGCACCACCGGCGGCCGCCCGTCATGGAGGAAAGACATCGGCATGTCGCCGACGACATTGCCGTTGTACTTCAGCACCAGTCGGCCGGTCGGTTCGAACGTTCCGATCGCAGTCGCTTCAACGCCTTCGGAAGCACAGAGCTGATGCAACTCGGCCCATTTAGCTTCGGGCACGCTGAGGACCATCCGCTCCTGCGCCTCGGAGATCCAGATCTCGGTGTACGACAAGCCGGCGTACTTCACCGGCGCCTTCTCCAGGTGAACCTCAGCGCCAATTTTCTCGCCCATCTCGCCGACGGCGCTAGAGAACCCCCCTGCCCCGCAGTCGGTCATCGCGGTGAACAAGTTGCGGTCGCGGGCCTCCAGCAGCACGTCGAGCACCTTCTTCTCTTCGATAGCGTTGCCGATTTGCACCGCGCCGCCGGAGAGCGATTCGCTCTCGTGGGTCAGCTCGGCGCTTGAGAAGGTGGCGCCATGGATGCCGTCGCGGCCGGTCCGTCCGCCGACGGCGACGATCAGGTCGCCCGGCAACGGTTCCTTGAACGACTTGTCGCGCGGAATCAGCCCGACGTTGCCGCAGTAAACGAGCGGGTTGCCGAGATAGCGGCGATCGAAGTAGATGGCGCCGTTGACGGTGGGAATCCCCATCCGGTTGCCGTAGTCGCGCACCCCTTCGACGACGCCCCGCATCACTAGCTTCGGATGGAGAACGCCCGTTGGCAGTTCCTCCACCGGCGTGTCGGGCGGAGCGAAGCAGAAAACGTCGGTGTTGCAGATGGGCTTTGCGCCGAGGCCCGTGCCGATCGTGTCGCGGATCACCCCGCCGATGCCGGTGTTGGCGCCGCCGTACGGTTCGAGGGCCGACGGGTGATTGTGCGTCTCGACCTTGAAGGCGATGTTGAACTCGTCGTCAAACCGCACGATGCCTGCGTTATCCTTGAAGACGCTGACGCACCAGTCGTCGTCGCCCCACCGGCGGCGCAGCTCTTGCGTCGCCGCGAAGATCGTCTCCTTCAGCATGTTCTCAAACTGGCGTTCGCCCTGCTCGTCGCTATAGGCAATTCGGCCGGCGAGCGTCTTGTGGCTGCAATGCTCGCTCCACGTTTGGGCGACCGTTTCGAGTTCGATGTCGGTCGGATCGCGGCCGAGGTCGACGAAATGCTGCTGAATCGTCCGCATCTCGGCCGGTTGCAGATACAACTGCCCTTCTTTGCTGAGGCGAATCAGCCCGTCGTCGTCGAGTTCGCGAATGGTGACGGTACGGAGCTCGAACTGATAGTCGCTCCCCGATTGGAGGCGATCGAACGGCAGCGGTCCGACGACGACCTGCTCGATGGCGTCGTTCGCGAGCAAGTCGGCGCTGATCGACTTCACTTCCTCGTCAGTCGCGTCGGCGATCCAATACTTCCGCAGCGTTCGCACGGCGTCGACGTCCCAGCCGAAGTCGCGGATCGCGGCTTCGGCGCTTTGCGCCACCGGATCCATGACGCCCGGCTTGAGCAGCACCTGGACGAGCTGCGTCCCCTCCCCGTCGGCAATTCTCGCAGGGGAGGCGGTCAGTGAACCAGCGTTGACGGCGCCCAGGACGAACTCTTCCGCTACGGTATCGGCAAACAACTCACGCGCGAGCCGTTCGATCCGCTCTGGCGACAGCTCGGGCCCCTGCACCAAGTAGCCGCGGGCCGAGGCGACGCGCACTTTCTGGGCGAGTCGCAGCGCGATCACGTCGTCGGCGACGCCGTCGGCGTCGAGGTCGGGGAGTCCGGCACGGGGGTGGAGGTCAATCTCCCACAGCATCTCGAATCCGTTTCGCTTCCTGAAGCTCAAGGGTGAGGGCGGGCACGTCGCCGCCGCTAAGGGCTTTGTCGAATTCCGCCAATCGATGTTCAAATCGCCGCAAGGCGTCGACGACCGCGGCGCGGTTCTGCGTGAAAATCTGGGTCCAGAGCTGCGGCGAGCCGGCGGCGATCCGCGTGGTGTCGCCCCAGCCGGTGCCGGTGAGTTGCAGCCACTCTTCCGGAGTGGAACTGGCGAGCGTGGCGGCAATCAAGTGCGGCAAGTGGCTCGTCGCGGCGAGGGCCCGGTCATGTTCTTCGGGAGAGAGGAGCACCACTTCGGCGCCGAGCGCTTCCCAGAAGTCTTTGGTCCGCTCCACCAATCCGGGAGGGGTGTCGTCTTCGGGGGTGACTAGGACCGTGCGGTCGACCAGGAGATCGGCGCGGGCGAATTCAGGGCCGGTGCGGTGGCCGCCGGCTAGGGGGTGGCTGCCGATGAAGTGGGCGCCGGGGGCGGGACGCCCCGGCTCGCTGGGGGGGAGTTTTCTGATCTCGCGGCAGATTTGGGCCTTCGTGCTGCCGGCGTCGGTGATCGTTGCGCGGGGGGCTGCAGCGGCTACGGCGGTGACGGTGTCGACGATCGAATCGACCGGCGTGGCGATAATCACCCAATCGGCGCCGGCGACTCCCTCGACCAGATTCGTCGTTGCCCGGTCGATGGCGCCGATTTGGCGCGCCTTTTCCAAACTGGCCAGCCGTCGACCGACGCCGATCACCTCATCGGCAAGTTCGCGCTCGCGCAGGGCGAGTCCGATCGAGCCACCGATCAGGCCAACGCCAATGATCGCAACGCGGGGGCGGTCGGGCATGCCAGGGGAGTCAGGCGAGTGGAGGGAAAACGGCCAGCGGGGGCGGGCGGCGGGCCCAGCGGTTCAGCGACAACGGTCGCAAACTTCCCGGGAAAAGGGGCATTCTAGCAAACGGTCCGGCGGTTGCATGGGGGTAATACCGAGGGAAGGCAGGGTGCGCAAAGTTTTTCTGCGGAAACGCCGATGCATCTGACTTCGATTCAGGCTTAGACAGCATAAGAAGGGGGATTCTTCCAGGCCGCTCAGCCAGGGTGCGGGTGCCCGTCGCCGCCGTTTCCAAGCTCACCGCTTGACTAACCGGCAAGGTCGCTTCCCCCCAGATTACCTAGGGAGAAAAATTCTCATGCTGTCGCTCCGGTTTATCTGCAAAGCGCCGATTACGCACTACAATACCTTGCGCAGAGCGGGGTCGAATGGTCTGTCGAGCAAGGGAAATGGTTCGATGGGGTTACAAGTTCGCGAAGGGAGTAGCGCAGTCTCAAGTTCGCTCGAATTGGAGGGCGGTCACATGATGCGCACCACAAGTTTAGCTCTGCTGGTTCTTCTCTCGATCGCCGTCGGCGACGCTCGCGCTCAGTCGTGGGCGGAGAAGATGTTCAGCGTCACCGATCACAACTTTGGCACGGTCGCCCGCGGGGCCGACACCGTATTTAAGTTCGAGGTGACCAATCCCTACAAACAAGACATGATCCTGACCGGCGTCCGCTCGAGTTGCGGTTGCACCTCGCCGACGCTGGAAACCGCCGGCGGCAAAGCGCCCGAGAACGGTCAGATCGTCCTCAAAAGCCACGAAAAAGCCTACGTCGTCGCCCGGTTTAACACCCGCACGCACGTCGGCCAGAAGGGCGCCACGCTTACCGTGAGCCTCGGCGGCCAGTACGGCGGCGAAGTGCAGCTCCATGTGAGCGGCAATATCCGCAGCGACATCGTCTTCAATCCCGGCGCCATCGAGTTCGGCGAAGTGAGCGAGGGCGAAATGAAGGAACAACGCGTCACGGTGAACTACGCCGGCCGCTCCGACTGGGAGATCGTCGACGTCACCAACGACAACGACAACTTCGAAGTCGAACTGCTCGAAGCGAATCGCTCGGCCGGCAAGGTGGCGTACGACCTGATCGTGCGGCTGAAGAACAATCTGCCGGCCGGGCACGTGAAGGACCAACTGACGGTCGTCACCAACGACAACCGCGCCGAGAACCAACGGATTCCGCTGATCGTCAGCGGCAACGTTCGTCCTGAGTTCTCGGTCACGCCGGCTCAACTCGTCCTTGGCGAGATGAAGCCGGGCACGCATGTGACGAAGAAAATCGTCGTCCGCGGGAAGGAAGCCTTTAGGATCGTCGACGTCGATTGCGGCGAAGACTGCTTTGAGTTCAAGAAACAATCGGATGAAGCCAAGAGGATTCACTTCGTCGACGTGACGTTCCACGCCGGCGAGGCCCCTGGCAAGATTCAGACGCCCATTCGGATCGTGACCGATCGCGACAACCGCGGGGCGACCTGCGTCGCCTCGGCGACCGTGGTCGAAGCGGCTGCGGCCCCCGCCGTGGAGTCACCGGTGGGCGAAACCGCTGATAGCGGCGCCGTGCGGACGGCTTCCGCCCCGTAGTGCTGGCACAGCTAACGATTGAACAACGCCAGTTAGCCCCCGGTCAGTGACCGGGGGCTAATTTCATTTCCGGGGGAGGCGTTCTCCCTCTCATCCCCTGCCGCTAGCACGCGGCGTCAGCTTCGATTGACGCTCCGCGCGCTTCTCGCCATACTCCCGCCGCTTGTCGGCAGGCGGTGGCGCGTGCGCGCCCGTCGCCGACGGGCTGCGTCTCCTCTTCTATCCGGCAAAACTGGCGTTACAGCGGTTCGCATGGAGCTCGGCAACATCCGCCGTCGACGGCTCATCCCGCGCGCAATCCTCGCGGCCGCGACCGGCTGCGCCTGTTGGCTGGCCGCGACGCCGCTGATCGCGCAAGAAGTGGAAGTTTCCGAGGAGTTCCTCGAAGTCCAAGAGTCGCTCTCCGCTGAAGAGACGATGTTTCCCGAGGGAGGCTCGATCCTGGACGAGGAAGTTCTTCTCCTCGGCGATGAAACCCTCGACGACTCGGCCGGTTCGCTCATCGACCCCCAAGGCGAAATCGGCAGCTTGGATGAATCCCCCAGCGGCGGAGATTTTGCGCCGGGCCCTCACGAGCATCTCAGACCGTTCGACTACATGCGCCACTGGGGCTTTCACCATTCGTCGACTGAGGGACGCTTCATGGAGAAGAGCGTCCCGCTCAACTTCAGCAGTTGGTTGAACCGCCCGTTTCATCTCGATTGGTTCGCCGGGCCGCTGCTCAGCGACAGCCCCAACAAGACCAACAACGTCAAGCAGACGAACGCTCTCTTCGGCGGTCTGCGGTTCGGTTGGGACTTTGACTACTACTGGGGCGCCGAGTGGCGCTTCGGTTGGTCCGATCCCGAGATTTTTTACGAAGGTTCCTCGGTGCGGCAGCCGGGCCAGTACTGGGTAAGCGACGTCAACCTGATCTATTACCCGTGGGGCGACACGCGGGTCCGTCCCTTCTTCGTCGCCGGCATGGGCATCAGCGAGGTCGGCTCGCTCCACAACGATGGCGGGCCGCTGGAAGCGAACCTGCTTGGCACGCCGTTCGGGCTGGGCATTCAGTTCCAGCAAACGCCGTGGCTCGCGTGGCGCGCGGAGATCATGGACAATCTGGCCTGGGGGAGCGAAGGGGTGAGCACCACCCACAACGTCTCATTCACTGCCGGCATGAACATCCGCTACGGCGCCCGCAAGCCTTCCTACTGGCCGTGGCGAACGTCGCGGCACTCTTGGTAGAATTGAAGCTCAGCGCTATTTGAAGCCACAAGCTCCGCCGGGTCCCCAGGATGCATGACCCTCCGGCTCCCTCCCCCTTGAGGGGAGGGCTGGGGAGGGGGTGGAATCCCAGTACACGGCGTCAATCACCCCTCCCTAACCCTTCCCCCTTAAGGGGAGGGGACCAGAAGTTCTTGATTCCCATCTCTCCCCTGCCCTGCCCTTGCCCACCACGTCCGATCCGCCGCCGAGTTCCCGCCCGCCGCGGATTGCCGTCGTCGGCGGCGGCATTACCGGCCTCGCCGCCGCGCATCGCCTCCGCAAACTCATCCCGCACGTTGAGTTGCAATTGTTCGAAGCCAGCGATCGTCTCGGCGGACCGCTCTTCACGATCGCCCACGACAAATCGCTGCTGGAGCAAGGCGCCGACAGCTTCCTGATCAAGACGCCGTTCGCGCTCGATCTCTGCCGCGAACTCGATCTCGCTGAAGAGTTGATTCCGACCAACGAACAACACCGCCGCGCGCTGATCGTCCGCGAAGGGCGCCTTGTGCCGGTTCCCGAAGGCTTCATGTTGATGAAGCCGCAGAACCTCGCCGCCATGTTGAAATCGCCGCTACTTAGCCCGCTCGGCAAGTTGCGTCTCTTGGCCGAGCCGCTCGCTCGAGTTCCCGCGGCGGTGAATCGTCCCGGCTACGACGAGAGCGTCGCCAGTTTCGCTACGAGACGGTTGGGTCGTGAAGTCTACGAGCGTCTAGTCGAACCGCTGATCGCTGGCATCTACGTCGCCGACGCCCGCGAGTTGAGCCTCGCCGCCACCTATCCCGAGTTCCTTGAAGCGGAACGGCAACATGGCAGTCTCTGGCGTTCGGTGCGTAGAGCTCGTGCGCTGGCCGAGCGAGACGGAAGCGCCCAGACGCCGCAAGCCGCGGCGCGCTACGGGCAGTTCGTTACGCTTCGCGGCGGGTTGCGAACGCTCGTCGGTGCGCTCGTTCGCAAGTTGCCGGCGCAGGCGAACCGCCTGCGCACCCCGGCGATGCAGGTCGAGCGTCACGCCGCTAATCGCTGGACGATCAAAACGGCCCCGGGTGCGCCGCTCGAGCATTT
>JBGSMO010000130.1:0-4307 GCA_041740115.1 Pirellulales bacterium | reverse complement strand
ACGAATCACCTGCGCAGGACGCCTCCCCGAGCGAGTTAACTCCAATAACCCTTCGCGAGTCGACGCGTCTAAACGAACAATATGCTTTTTCATCCCGCAGCTTATAGAAGCGGAATGGATTTTAGGGAAGACGTACTAGGTCGTTCACCCCGTGCTACGCTAGCCTAACTTGGGGAACTCGTTTTTTAGCGCCCGGTAAAGCCCCTGGAACACCGGAAACGTCTGGTCGTAGACCTTGCGAGCTCGTGCGTCAGGCTTACTGCTCTCCGCTGTCTTCACCGCGGCGGCGCACGCTTGGCTGATATCCTTGTAGTGCCCAGCGCCCACCGCGGCCAACAATGCCACGCCGTAGGCCGGCCCCTCGTCGGCAGCCATGGCGCTCACCGCCTTGCCGAAAACGTCGGCCTGCATCTGCCGCCAGAAGGGATTCTTCGCCCCGCCGCCGCCGGCCCGCACTTGCTTCACTGGCACGCCGAGGCCTTCGATGATCTCCAAGCTGTCGCGCAGGGCGAACGTCACCCCTTCCAAGATCGACCGTACAATATGCCCGCGACCATGGGCGAGCGTGAGCCCGACGAGCGCCCCGCGGGCGTGCGGATCGAGATGCGGCGTCCGCTCGCCGGCGAGATAGGGGAGGAACTGCAACCCCTCGGCGCCGGTCGGCGTCGCCGCCGCTTCCTGGACGAGCTCCTCGAAGCTCACCGTCGGCTTCCGTGCGCCATTCTTACCCAGCGTCGAGCAGAGCGCATCTTGGAACCACTGCAACGATCCGCCGGCCGAGAGAATGACCCCCATCATGTGCCACTTGCCGCGCACGGCATGGCAGAAGGTATGCAGCCGCCCCGCCGGATCGAACTGCGGCTCGTCGCTGTGAACAAACACGACGCCCGAGGTGCCGATCGACGTGGCGAGCAGCCCCGTCTTCACGATGCCGTTCCCCACGGCGCCCGCCGCGCAGTCGCCGGCGCCGCCGACGACTTTGCACGCCGTCGTGAGGCCGAGTTGCTTCGCCACGTCGGCGGTGAGCGTCCCCGTCACTTCTTCCGACTCGTAGCACGTCGGCAGCAGGTTGGCGTCAAGCTGCAACTTGTCGAGCAGCGGCTGCGACCAGCGGCGATGAACTACGTCGAGCAACAACGTCCCGCTGGCGTCGCTCACCTCGGTAGCGAACTCCCCCGTCAGGCGCCGGCGGATTTCGTCCTTCGGCAGCAGCACCTTCACCGTCTTGGCAAAGTTCTTCGGCTCGTTGTTCCGCAGCCACAAAATCTTCGGCGCTGTGAAGCCGGTGAGGGCGGGATTGGCCACCATCTGAATCAACTTCGCCCGCCCGCCGGCGCGCGATTCGATCTCTTCGCATTCCTTGGCCGTGCGCTGGTCGTTCCACAGAATCGCCGGCCGGATCACCTTCCCTGCTTTATCGAGAAAGACCGAACCATGCATCTGCCCCGACAGGCCGATCGCCACGACGTCGCTCGGCTTCAGCTTCGCTTGCTTGACGACGGCGCGCACGACCTTCACGGTGGCCGTCCACCAATCTTCGGGATCTTGTTCGCTCCAGAGTGGCTTGGGATGCGCGCAACCGTAGTTCGAACTGGCCGAAGCCAGGATCGCTCCTTCCGGCGAGATGGCGAGCGCTTTGGTTCCCGAGGTGCCGACGTCGATGCCGAGACAAACTGCCATGAAAATCTCCGAAGCAAAATCGTGAGGCGTCGCCGCGGAGGCGCGGCCCGTGATCAGCGCCGACGGAAAGAGAAGCGGCCGTCAGCGAATGTCGCCCGAGTATAGCCGCCGATTGCAGCGAACGGCAGCCGCTTCGAGAGCCGCCGCAAAAACGCGGGCGGCGTGTGCAAAAGCTAAGTCTCTTACGCAGACGCGGGCAGCGAGACACGCTCATTAGTAGATTTGCTAGACTGCCGCAATGCCCAGCGAACGACGCGACCAATTCGGTTTAGGCGCCCTGCTAACCGCGATGACGGTCGTGCCACTCTGGTTCTTCTGGGCGGAATCGGTTGTCGAACACATTGAGCAAACGAAGCAACTGGAAGCGGCAGCCGAAGTTGCGCCCGACCAGCAGGCGACAGTCGTCTTTGCAGTTCGCTAATTCTTGGCAACGAACCAGATGAAAACGGTCGTCGAGAGGTTATTCAAAGCTTCAAGTTTCATTGCGAATATTTGCTTTTTCGCAGCGATCTTGCTTCGAACGAAATACGGGCAGCAGTATCTCACTGCCATCGCGGTTTCGTTGTTCCTGACCGCGGTTACCTGCGGCGTCGCGATTCTTTGGTCAGGATATTACAAGACAGCGTCTGGAGAGGCTCAGCGCCTGCGCGAACCTCACGGACCCTCTGGTTCAACCGACGACAGCACCTCGCCCGTCGCGACGACCTGATAGACGCCCTTGCTGAGAATCGCCACCTCGGCGCCGTTGAGCATTGACACCGTCGGCGGGTCGGCCGTCACCTGTTCTTGACCCTCGGCGTCGACGACGACGCGCAGCCGCTCGATGAACCGCAGTTTAATCTGCTCGCCCCGCTCCGTTTGGGCGAGGCGAATAGTCATCCGCTCGGTGAACATGTTCGACCCGAAATAATCGTCGGCGAGAAAAAGGAATAGGAACGTATTAGTCTAGGTCGCAAGTGGGCGATTGTCCAAGCGGTGATTCTTCGCGAGCGGCGCCACAGCCTCGGCCACGGAAATGTTGGCCTGCTGTCGACGAAACGCAGCGATGCCGAGCCAACAGCCGACGATTCCCGTAACCATCACGCCCATCGAGTTGGCGGCGCGTAATTTCGTATTGATTGGCGGCTCCACCATTCCGTTCGGAAACGCGACTGGCACGGGAGGCTGCGCCAGGGCGATCGTCGTTGGTGCATAGTAGGGCGTCGGGGAACCTGGCGCGACTGGCGCGGCCGGCGCGACCACGCGATACTGCGCGTACGGTGGAGTGGAAGCTTGAACCGACGCGTAGGATCTCAATTCCGCCGCTAAAAAAATTCGTCGCGTCGGAATCGAATCCGGAGCGAACTGCATACACATGGCCAGAGCCAATGCGAAAAGGGCAAACCCCACGCCGCCGGCGCGTCTGGCTCCCGTGCCAATGATGGCGATCAGCATCGCCAGGCAAACGGCGCCGAACGTCGCCAGCCACAGCACGTCGGCATAGACCCAATGCCCCTGGCTAAATGCCGCCGCCGCGACGGCGACGTACGCCATGCCCAGGAGCACCCACTTCAACGAGAATCGCATCGCGTCGCTCCAGCAGCTTCGATCGCCACGCTGCACATCCTACCGCGACCCCGCCGTCCCCTGAAAGCGCAGAATCCCCCGCGAGCCGGGGCGTCCCGCCCCCGGCGCCCCCTCCTTTCCCCGACCCCAACACCAATACGCGACCACGCCCCCATCCGCTAAAATCGCTCTTCTCCCCTTTCGCTCCCCACGTCTCCGACGCTCGCCAGTTCCATCTCCACAACCGCCGATCGAATGCCACTTTCGTCCCACCAGCGCTTTCTGCCGTTTATCCTGTTGCTCGCTATCGCCAACGTTCTGGGCTGCGGCGGCTCGACGGAGACGCCGGCGCCGACGAATCCGCAAGCCGAACCCATGACGCCCCCCCCGGCGGTCGCGCTCACCGTGCAAGTCGCCGGCGACGTGAAGCTCGCCGAAGGCCTTCGACTCCTCCGCGGCGAGTGGAAAGCCCTCAGCGGCGGCGAACTCCAAGTCGACAGCGTTTCGCTCGCAGAGTTCCTCGACGCCGAGCGACTCGACGGCGACGTCGTCATCTTCCCGTCGCGACTGTTGGGAACTCTGGTCGAGCGCGGCGACCTCCGACCGCTCCGCGCGTCGACGCTCAGCAGTCCCGCCTTTGGACTGAACGACGTCTACCCCGCCATCCGCAACGGCGAGATGAAATACGGCGGTCAGGTCTTTGCGTTCCCGCTCGGCTCGCCGCCGATGCTCGACTTTCGACAAGTTAACGGCGATGCCACGGAAGGCGATGAAGTGAAAGATGAAGCCGCCTCTTCCGCGACGGTCGTCCCCACCGACGGTTCATCCGCCGCGTACGCCCTCATGCTCCAGGCCCTCGGCCACACCGAATCGTACCGCCGACACGAAGCTCTTTTCGACGCCGCCAATATGAAGCCGCGCATCGCCGAACCGCCGTTTGTTCGCGCGCTCGTCGAGCTGACCGCCGCCAACGCCAATCGCGTCGATCAGCCGCCGGTCGGCTTCGCCGAGGCGATGCAACTCGTCGGCGCCGGCGCCGCTTCTTCGACGCTCGGTTGGCCGAGCGCACTCGACGAAAAATT
>JBGSMO010000110.1:0-4155 GCA_041740115.1 Pirellulales bacterium | reverse complement strand
TGCAGAGACTTGAGAGGCGGCCATCGCCGCACTGACCGCCGCCATCGACGTCGACAGCGCGGCCCCGCGGCGGACCAGGCGCGAACGCAACATCCGCGTCCCGAGGGCGAGCAAGCCCTTCACCGTTTGAGAGGTGATCCCCATTTCGTCGGCCGCCTCGCGGCGCGAGCGGCCTTCCATGTAGCAGAGGACGAGCGGTTGCCGGTAGCGTGGCGGCAGCGCGTTGAGTTCCTCAAGCAGCGCGAAGCATTGTTCGCTCCGCTCGACCGCGGCGAGTTGTTCGTCGAGCGAGCGCGGCTCGTCGACGAGCGGGGCTTCATTGCGACGATTGCGGCGATCGCGAGCCAAGAGGGCCGTGCGAAACGCGACGCGGTAGAGCCAACCGGCCGCGTTGTCGGCGGCGCGGATCGACTTCGCCTTGCGGGCGAGGATCAGGAAGGTGGCTTGGAAGGCATCCTCGACGTCTTGCTGATGACGGAGGATTTGAGAACAGACGCCCCAGACCATTTTGGCGTGGGTTTGAACCACCTCGGCGAAGGCCGCCTCGTCGCGGTAGCGCTGGAACCGCATCAGCCGCTCGCCGTCGGTCGGAGGGATGGCCAGCGCGACGCGGTCGGCGCCGGGGACAATCGAGTCATCAAAAGCGGCGGATGGCAAGGATTCCAGCATCAAGGCGTCTCTCCAAACGTATTAGAGATAGGGACCTTGGCGAGCGGACTGCGATTTCTGATGGAATTTTTGTGCGAAGGTCTCGATCAGCAGCGGGGCTGGAGTGGTCGCTTAAGCGACCAGTCCGGAAGCGCGGCGTGTGGGGTGGCGTATTTGTCGCGTCACTGTCGCGGAGCGATTTTTGGCGACAGAACGACTTTGACTTAACTCCTTTATGAATATGGTGTTGTGATAATCTTCGTTGCGGCCTCTGTCGCTTCTGTCGCCTGTCGCATGTCGCGACGACGCGATCAGTCGACATTCAATTGAGTGCTAGGCCGAAGGGTTTTGAGATTTGAGATTTGAAATCAGAGATCTCAGATCCGAGACTGCTGACTTGTCGCAGTCCTCAAGCCCAAGGGGCTTGAATGCCAGCGTCAGCTTGCGAAGCAGCAAAGCAACAAAGCCGCCGGAAAATGGACATCCGTTCAGTATTCCGGCGCCAGTGGCCAAAAGCAATAGGCGGCGTGGGCGATTTTCGGTCCGGGCTGCCGGGATCAAACGGCGTGGAGATCGCCGTCGCCCGTGGGACGTTGTCCCAGCCTACTTCCTGCGCCCAAACACGGCATTGAGATAGTTGGTCGTCTGGTCGGGGACCGTGGTCTCGATCACCTTGGCGACCTCCTCGGCCGACATGCCGCGGTCGAGCATTTCACGCTTGAGTTCCGCTTCGAGCCGGCGCTGATGGGCGTGCGAGAAGGCTGAGGAGATAACGCAGACGAGCGTGATGATCAGGCCAGTCGCGCATCCCAGGGCCACGATGAGCAGCGCGAACCGCTGCTCGGGATCGAGACCGAGAAATGAATCCGCCCACGGATCGGGGACTGCTTCCGAGACTTGAGCCAACAGGCCGGTCACTGCTGAGGTGGAATTCATCGTCCGGTAGACCCTATTAATTGACGGCAACTGAGGATTCGACGGCCGAGCCGTGGGCCTGCACGATCTGCTCCACTTCGTCCGCTGTCAGCCCGCGATCGAGGAGATCTCGCTTGAAATTGAGCTCCTGGCGATGACAGGCGAATTTGCGTAGCTGCTGAAAGAACGTCGTGAAAATGCCCCCCACGACCATCAGAAAGACGACCAGCACGATCATGTTGAAGGGGGCGGCGATCGAAGTGATCGACTGCAACGCACTATTGGTCATGGCGAATCCTCCCCTGGCGGGCGACCTGGTTCTATCTTACTGCGGGTTTTTGGGAAGCGTAGCGTTCGTCTGTAGCCGCGGCTCCGAAGCTTAGTCAACTGCTATCAAACAAAGACCATTTAACACAGAGAGGCCAGAGGACACAGAGAAGACGGCAAGCAGGAAACCACCTTTATCTTCTCTGTGCTCTCTGTGTCCTCTGTGTTTAAGTCTTTATTGGCCCAACATTTCCAGAATGATGGGCCATTGGAATAAGCTTCGGAGCCAGGGGCTGGAATACCGAGCGGGGCATTCGGCTATTCGCTGCAGAAACGGACATCTTACCGCTGGTGGATCACCAGAATGGAAAAGGAGTAAGAATCTCAGGCTACGCCCTGCCTATTTCTTGAGCGACGCGTGCCCGCAGCTAATTGACTACCCGCCCTAAGCCGTTTACCGTAAAGGTGTTGTAGCCAATTTTTTGACTGCATCCCTAGGGCGGCGCGAGGGCTGCCACTGTCATTCTGAGCGGAGCGAAGAATCTGGAAGCTCACTAGGCGACGCCAGATCCTTCGCTGCACTCAGGATGACGGCATCCTTAAGTTAATCTCGATGGTTCGGAGCCTCCTTGGCCAAACAGCAACACAAACCCTGGGGCGGCGTCTTTGACGGCGACGTCGACCCGCGCGTGGAGCGTTTCAGCGAGAGCGTCAGCTTCGACCATCGCCTCTTCGCTCAAGACATCCGCGGTTCGATCGCCCATGCCCGCATGCTGGCGGAGACGGGGATGCTGTCGGCGGAGGAACGGGATCAGATCGTCGCGGGGCTGGAAGCGATCGGCCGCGAGATTGCCGCCGGCACGTTTCAGTTTAAGCAGGAACTCGAAGACGTTCACATGAACGTCGAACGGTCGCTCATCGAGCGGATTGGCGACGTGGGGCGCAAGCTTCACACGGGACGCAGCCGAAACGACCAAGTCTCGACAGACTTCCGCCTGTGGGTGCGCGACGCCATCGATCGGACCGATGAGCTGCTGGCGAACCTGCAGCGGGCGTTCGTCGATCGCTGCGATCGCGACCATGGCATTATCCTGCCGGGCTACACCCATCTCCAACGCGCTCAACCGGTGCTGGCGAACCACTATTGGCTCGCCTACACCGAGAAATTCGGACGCGATCGCGAGCGACTGGCCGATTGCCGGCGACGCGTCAATCAATTGCCGCTCGGCACTGCCGCCCTGGCGGGGACGACGATTCCGATTGACCGCCGCCATGTGGCTGCGGCGCTTGATTTCGAAGGAATCGTCGCCAACAGTCTCGATTCGTCGAGCGATCGCGACTTTGCGATCGAGTTCGCCTTTGCGCTCACGCTGGTCGCCGAGCATCTCAGCACCTGGGCTGAAGAGTGGATCCTCTGGTCGACGGTCGAGTTCCGCTTCCTGCGGTTGCCGCACGCGTACTGCACCGGTTCGTCGATCATGCCGCAGAAGATCAACCCCGACGTGCTGGAGCTGATCCGCGGGAAAACGGCCCGCGTGGTCGGGAATCTGACGTCGCTGCTGGTGCTGATCAAGGGATTGCCGCTGGCCTACAACCGCGATCTGCAGGAAGACAAGCCGCGGGTGTTCGACTCGGCCGACACCGTCGAGGCGTGCGTCGAACTGGCTGCCGCCGTGGTGACTGGCGCCGAGCTCAATCGGCCGGCGATTCATGAAAAGCTTGAGCGGGGGTATCTCGACGCGACGACGCTAATGGAGCACCTCATCAAGCTCGGCGTGCCGCAGCGAACCGCCCACGAAATCATCGGCAAGCTCGTCGGCGTGGCGATGAAGCGGGACGTGCCGCTCGCCAAGCTGGAACTGGCCGAGTTCCAGGCGGCCCATCCGTCGCTCGACAAATCAGTCTACGAAGTCCTCGGCGTCGACCAGGCGATCCTGGCGTTCAGCAGCGAAGGCTCGACGGCGCCGGCCCAGGTTGCCAAGCAAGTCGCCATTTGGAAAGAACGTTTAGGGCTGGAGCCGTAGGGACTATCGACGTGACGCTCGTCATCCTGAGCGAAGCGAAGGATCTAGTATCACGATTGAATTCCAGATTCTTCGCTCCGCTCAGAATGACCATTAATTCGCATTCATCAACTTTTGCTTTTCATCTATGACTGATCGCTCTTCTACGCTTTGCCGCCTGTTGACGCTGCTGCGTTCAGCCGTCATGACGTCATCGCTGTCGTTCTTGCTAGGCACTCCACTGCAGGCCCAAGAGCAGGCGGCTGTCGCGCCGGCCGCCGAGCCGGCGCCGACGCTGGCCGACTACGCTCGCCGCGATCCG
>JBGSMO010000104.1:0-22097 GCA_041740115.1 Pirellulales bacterium | reverse complement strand
GAGAGCGGCCCGAGACGCGTCCGACGCGCGCCGAGCGTGCGGCGACTCCCATCGAGCAGAAGGAAAGCCATCGTTGGCTGCAGTCGTGGGAGCCGGCTTGTCGCCGCGCGGCCGATTGGCCGGCGACGCGGGTCATCGTCGTGGCCGACGTTCACCTTCGCTTCTTCGCAGTGCTCGACGGCCGCGGCCAAGACTTTGCCGCCATAGCGCCGGCCGTTGCGACTGTCGATGCCGATGATCTTTACGCCGTAGATGATTGATTTCTCGCGATCGACGCGAAGCGCTGCGCCGCGGTTGTCGGCGTACTCGAACACGGCAGCGCCGTCGCTGGCGACGGCTGCGATGTGTTGCAGGGCGAATAGGATGCGTGAGAGTCGCATGGGTTTGGTCCGTGGTCGGTAGTCGGTCGGCGATTCAGCGCTCCGCTACGCGTCGCGGCTAACGATGACGGTTAGTTGATCTTGCGAGCCACGAACCGCGGGTGGAGGACAGCGGCAACGCCACGTTCGCTCGCTTTGAACCCAGCGACGATGTCGGCGTTAAACTCCGCCTCGCTGTTGGTCGGGGCGCGGGTGACGGTGATCGGCCAGTTCTCCATGTAGGCGAACGCCTTCTTGAAGTCGCCGAGGAAGTGATACTTCGCCGCCTTGACGGCGGTGACTACCGAGGCGATCAGCGCCCGGTTGAGGTACCGGCTGCTGACGTGGCCATATTGGGAGACCGTATTCGCGGCGCGGGTGGCGGTCGAGTTGGAGGCGCCGTCGCCGACTTGGATCTCGGTGGCGTTGAGGATCCGTCGAGTTCGTAAATCCGGTGGAGCTCGCGGTAGTTCATGGCGCGGGGATCGCTGACGGAAGCCGGGGACGCGGCGAGGATCGCAGCGGACACGTGGATCGTATCAGCCTCTTGCGGGCGCCCTGCGAAAACGCGCTGACGAACGTCAGCGCGCGCGTGAGAACGCGACTCGCTGCCGCGCAAGCGGCGACGAGCCAGCAGCTAGGGGGAGCCCCGCCAGCAGGGGCAGCCACAATGCGGCGACGCGGGGGAGCGGGCACGCCTCAAGTCAGGGGTGGAGGCGAGGGGTTCAAGCGGATTGCAGTGAAAAGCAATGACCGCCGCGGCCCGGCAGGAGGCCGGCCAGACGGCGCGAGCGGGTTTGCCGTGCGCTCCTCGAAGTCACGAAGCGCCGTTTTCAGTTCAGGCGCGCGAGAGGGTGTCGACTTGCTTGAGGATCGTTTGTTGGTCCTTTTTGCCTGTCGGGCGGATAGCGACGCTACACTTCGCCATTGGCCTCGACGGCCATGGCTCGCTGGCGAGCGGAGACTCGCCGGAGGATATGCCGTCGCCTGGGTCTTCTCGTCGCTTCGCGACCCCGAAAAAAGCCCTGGGATCCCGCGCCATCTATGCCAAGCGAAAGCTATGATTCCATCAGGCCGTTTTGAGCCAAGGTGTCTTTATAGATATGAAGACGTGATAAGAGCAAATCGTGCAGTTCCTCAGCAGTGTCTTTAGCTTCGTCGATTTCATTAGACTTGAGCAAGCGTATAACCTCGGAAGCTAAATCGACAAAATTGCTCAGTGAATCCCCCTGCACGACCACACCAGGGAAACGCCGCCCGGCTACATGAACAACTTGACTGTTATTCGCATCACCAATCAGTCTTACTTCAACGGTCATGTTTTAGCCTCCCGACTTTGGCGCAGGGGCAAAGATAACGTGCGGCTTGCTCAAGTCAAGCGGACGTTCGTTTTGGGAGAAAAGGCCACCCGCCGCATTCAGACATTCCCTAACCGCGATTTCTCATTCCCACGTTCTTCAATACGCTCCACACTCCGCTAAAAGCGATACCTGCTTCCGGAAATATTGTGTAGTGTTCGCCATGCATCGTAATAATCTCAAGTTCACGAATATCCAACATTGTTCTCCCGGAAGCTTGCAAGGCAGCAAGATTGACAACGGCGTCTTTGATATCCGCAATAGGAGTATTAGTTACTTGGCCAGAGTGACTAGATACAAGCCTCTTGGTAGTCAGCAAGAACCAGCTTTCGGACGTCTCTGCACAACCGATCACAGGTAACTCGTCGTCACCTAGCTGAGTACCTATTGCCAGCATCTTCCTTTGCTCGAAATCCAAATCGTCATATTGGCGAGTAAATTGCCCATTGCCGCCTTTTCGCTGAAAAATCGACGATAGAACTGCTTTGAACTGCCCTTGGTCATGTGGAGCGATCATCGTGCCGTCCCTCTTAGAATGACTGTCGTCGGATTCACCTTTTCAACTTCGAAGCCAAGGCGAGCGGCAGCGCGCGGGCTGAGATTCTGGATCCCTTTATTAATCACTGCGTTTCCAGTAATACTAATTCGGCTTGCCCCCGAGGCGGCCGCTTCCGAACGCAGCGCGTTCGCGAGCGAAGAGAGTCCTTGGCTACTTTCAGTATTGTACAGTCCCCAAATGTTCATGTTATACGTGTCACCTACTCGACCAGCCGTGCCGCCGACCTCGTATCCGACTACTGTGCGAACTGTCCCAGTGCTATAGGCAGCTTCGCTCATCGGGACGAGCGCGGACCTGCTTGCAGCCGCCGTTTCGGCGGCTGCGGAAAGTTGTCTGGCGGCCGCGATGCCTCTTACGGCGTTCACGCCGGCTCCAACTCCGCCGAGCGTGCCCGCCACGGTCCCGCTCCACGCTCCATTTCGCGCTGCCTCACCGGCGGTCTCGGAAGTGGCGGCGCTGAGGAAGCCGCTGACGCTTCCCCAGACGGTTCCGAGAACCGCGCCGCCGGCGCCGCCGACGATCGCTCCGGGAACAGCTCCGACACCACCCACAAGGGCTCAGCTAGCCGCGCGAGTGCCGGCTCCCGTCGCCGCCCCCGACGCCGTGCCGGCAAACGCCCGTCCGGTGGCATACGCATAGGCTGTCGCCGTATCGCCAATCCCGCTCGCTCGCGAATTCCAAGGCATGACCCAGGTTTCGCCAAACGCGTGAACGCTCTCTCTGTTGCGAACGGCAGAGCGTGCGGAGATATCAGCAAGCTCGGCGCCAATCATTCGCTGATAGGCTGCGCGCGACTGATTGTATTCGTACTCCCTGATCGCGGCATAAGCCGGATCTGTCTTGAATGAATAGTCCGGTCTGGTCGACTTCGCGATTGCGTTGAGAGCCGAAGCATTCGTAACCGCAGAAAGTTGGCGATTAAAGCTATCGATGGCTGTCGGCCTTGCCGCGACGGTCGGCGTCGACACCGGCTCGTAGCCCAGTATCTGACGTCCCTGATTCGCGTCGACAAAGCCGCCGAATGTAGTCGAGGCTGGAAGACGCGAGAAATTTGAGCCTCCCGTGAGCGGGTGCCCTTGTTGGCAGAGCCCCGAGGGATCGGCGTAGTTCACCGGATCGTTCCCGGCGAACATGTACCAGTTGGCGCCGTCTTGAATCGGGTCTTCACTGACGAAGCGGCCGAGGTCAACTGAGTACCAACGCTGGCCTTTCAGCTGCAGGCCCGTCGCCGCGTCGAGCAGGCTGCCGTGGTGGGCAAAGGCCGTGACGACGCCGGTCGAATCAGCCGGGCCGCCCGCGCCGAGCGTTGCCGTCACCCGGCCGAACTGGGCGTAGTCGAGCGACTGACGGACGTAGGTGGCGTCTTGAAAGTCGTGCGCCAGCACGACCCGCGTCGAGTGCTGGTGGCCGCCCAAGGGGAGGACCAGGTCTTGCTCCCCTTGCAACGGCGTCGTCACCGTCGTGTCGAAGACCTGGTCGAAGAGCACTTCGCCCGTCGGGCCGTAGACGTAGCGACGCTTCACGTCGCCGTCGGCTTCGTAGGCGAGCGTTCGCTCGCGACCGAGAAACTACCCGAGGCTAGGCCATCGCCTGCGGCTTCTCGTCGCTTCGCGACCCCGGATCAAGATCCGGGGCCACCCGCGAGACCCAGCCGCCCGTCTCATACTCAACAAACGACTTCAGTCATGTTTCTCGCCGAGAATACCATGCACCACGATTCCATATCCAATGGGTGCCAATAATAAATGCAAATATGATACGACGATCGCCAGCCCGCCGACGAAGCCAATTCGGCCAGGTGAATAGTCGCCTCCTAGTCCTGCCATCCATGCAACCGCCATTGAAGCCAGCAAAGGCGCGCATTCTATAAGTGGGAATATCGACCAGCCCTTCTTTTCCGGATGCTTGAGCATCGCGTAAGGCAATCCGAAATTCCAAATCACTTTCATGGCTACCATCAACAAAGGAATCGTCATGAGAACAATTACAATAATGTTTATTAGGCTCGAAATGGTCTCGTTCAATTGATCATCATCGGTCCGAGAATACTCTTATCGAGTGCCTCTTGTGCATGGTGCATAGTCATTCTTCTTGCATCGTCTCGCTTAGCCCAGGAGTGCTGTACCCTGTGAACTTGTCCCACTCGTTGCAATAGAAAATCGTATGCTGCCCAAGAAATCCAGCAATTCTGCGAAAATCAATTCGTCCAGCTGAAGATGCGCTTAGCATTCATTGCATCGCTATCGGCTTCAGGTCGCCGCCAATCTGCTCGCCTGCGTTGCCACCGTCGTGGAGTCGCCCGCCGCGCTTAACCCTCCCTTGGTCATTCAAACGAAACGACTGTGCGACGCTGCTGGCGTCGCCTGTCGTTTTTTTCGACTACGCACATTGTCACGCGTCGTCGGCTAAAATGATTGACATCATTAATCTTCCTCGTATATTGCTGATGTTATCTCCTTTGTTGCTGAATGCTGCTGCTCTTCGGCAATTGTCGCGGGGGTAAGGCGAAGACGGAACTATTCCACCACGAAGAGGCGAGTTTTTCGATTTGACTGACAAGCTGCTGCCTTGTCGTCGCCGGAGGCGCATCGGACGCGGCAATCTAAATAGAACAGGACGTTCAACCAGCGCGCGGCGTTTAGCACTAACCCGCGCCTGGAGGATTCTCCAGCGACAACGCTGCTGACGCCGCTAGACAACGGCTGCGCGTCGTCGTGCCGCCGTTGAATCGAAACTGCTCGTCTCGCCGCACGGTAGCGCGCGATGCATTTGTTATCCTTCGAAGAGGCGCTCCGCCGCCGCTCCGCAGATAATGCTCTGCTGACAGCAGCGCTGGAGATGCTTTGGCGAGCCCACCGCTACGCCGCAGACGCTGGCGTCGACGCCTGGGATTTCGCCGTGGAGATCGAGGAGTTTCGCCGCGCGCAGATTACTCACAGCGAACTGCGCTGGCTCTTGGTTCGAGGCTACGCCCAGCATGCGGTGGAAGTGGCTGCAACCGGCGGCGGGCGGCGATTTCAGCGAACCGTCTCAATGTTGTTGAACGAGGCTTCCTGCTTTGTCATCACCGAGACGGGGCGGACGCTGGTCGAATCGTGGAACGTGACGGCGACGAAGTTCGACGCGCCGACGTCGGCGCCGCTGCCCGTGCGACCGCTCGGCGAATCAGCGGGCGACGAATCGCTTACGACCGCCGAAGACTCCCCATTATGGGACTCCAAGCGGCGGATGTTGTGGGTTGCAGGAAAGGTCGTTAAACAGTTTCATTGCCCCGCCCCTGCCCAGCAATTTATCCTCGCTGCCTTCCAAGCAGTGCATTGGCCGGCGCACATCATTGACCCGCTGCCGCTCCAACCGGCGCAATGCCCCAAGCGCCGCCTCCACGACGCCATCAAACGCCTGAACCGCGGCCACGTTCATGAGGCGATCCGCTTCAGCGGCGACGGTTCGGGACGGGGCGTCCTCTGGGAACGGCTCGGCTGATGGCCGTTCGTCCCGCCCGCGTCCAAGATTTTTTTCTAAAACGCGGCCCCAGCTCGCCCCCATCAAGGGAGGGGCTGCGCCTGCCGCATGAGTTGGTTTTCTGGGACTGTCTGGCGCACTCGTACGAGCCGGGGCCCCAGATCGACCCCAGTGCGCCCCTACCTCGGCCCCAGGTCGGCCGTAGATCGGCCCCACCAAGGGACTTTAGGCTGTTCGCCACAACGCGGCGTTCTCTCCGGTCATTTGACCGATTTGACAGCCGCAGCGCCACGCTTTCGCCCAGTACTCCTCTGGGCAACCCAGACTCGCGTCTCCGCGACATTTTCGAGGATTCAACGATGCGTCATCATCCATCCTGCTGGAACAAGGTCCTGGCCAAGTTGGGCTTCCGCCGAGTCCTACGGCCTCAACACCGGGCCGCTTTTCGGGGTCGGCTGTCACGCATCGAAAACCTCGAAGCCCGGCAGATGATGACTGTGACGGTCAATACGCTGGCGGATGTGGAGGACAATAATCCGCTCATTACGTCGCTCCGCGAGGCGATCGCACATCCAACCGACCACTCGATTGATTTTGATCCCTCGTTGCAAGGCGGGCGGATTGTACTGACGCAGGGCGAGCTCAGCGTTAGTAAGAGCGTAACAATCACGGGGCCCGGCGCCGACAAATTGGCGATCGACGCTGCCGGGGCGAGCCGCGTCATGGCGTTTTGGGGAGCCAGTAATATCTCGAACGTTAGTGGCCTCACGATCACCGGCGGCAACTCGATTGCCAGCGGCGGCGGCATCTATGTTGGTGCCCAGTTGACGCTAACGTCTGTTGACGTATCCAACAATATCACCAGCAATGTGGGCGGCGGCATCGCCGTGGAGAATGGCAAACTCCACGTTTTCACGAGTACCATCCACGATAATCGTGCTATCAATGGCGGGGGCGGCATTGGAGCGTGGATCAATGCCGTCGAGGCAATCAAGGTTGTTCAGAGTACGATCTCGAACAATGCTGCGCCGAACGGCGCCGGTCTTTCGGTGATTTCAACGCACGCCGCTCCCGCGAACGCCAGCGTGCTTTTCTCGCGCAGCACTATCACTCAAAATACTGCTTCCAATGGAATCGGCGGGATTGGCGGCGGCGTGTACAACGTGAACGGAGCCACGATTACGAGTCACGGCTCGATCATCGCCGGCAACACGGCGTTTTTCGCGGACAACTCCGATATCTGGGGCGCCTTCAATCTGGGAAGCACTCACAATCTGATTGGCCGACCAGGTAATAGCGGCTTAACCACCACGTTGGGCAATCGCGCTGGCACGAACGCCGTCCCGCTCGATCCCAAGCTTTCTCCGCTCGACAATCACGGCGGACCGACAAAGACGCACGTGCCGTTGCCAGGCAGTCCTGCGATCGATAATGGCGGCCCATTCAATGCGACGTATTCCCCTCCATTCGATCAACGAGGATTCGATCGCCGGGCAGATCGACTCGAGCAGCCGAACGTATTTCCCGATCCCGAGTGTTGGGAAGACATCGGCGCCGTCGAGCTGTCGGCAGCCGTCGAGCCTGTTGGCGATTTCAATGGCGACGGCCGCGAGGATCAGCTGATTTTTGACGAGACGACTCGTGCGCTGAACGTGGCGGTAGGAGCAGCGGCCTCCGGCAACTACGACGTCGAGTCATGGGGCGTGATGCTTAGCGAAGTCTCGATAAACAGCACGTTCTTCGTCGGAGACTTCAACGGCGACGGTCGTGATGACTTACTCATCAAGTCAGGGAGTGCCTATCATCTTGCTATTTCGGATGGAACGGTGTTTGTAGTTCAATCTGCCGCGCTACCGACGACCTGGAATGCCAACACTATCTATACGGGTGACTTCGACGGCGATGGCAGCGACGAGATCCTGGGTGGCACGGCAAGCAATGCATGGAGCGTCGCCCATTACCGCGATGCCCTCGGCCTCACGACGGCAGTAGCGACGCCATCGCTGAACGGCTTTGCTCCCGCCTTTCAGCAGTTTTTCCAGGACGTAAACCGCGATGGCCGCAAGGACGTCATCACGCGCGCCAGCGGTAGTTCCCCCTGGATGGTGCGGCTGGCCGGCGCCGGGACCGATGGTTCGATCAACTTCACCGCGGCGGCTGACTGGAGCGCGTGGATTGGCTACGGATACGACGCCGCAACAGGAAAGCTCGACGCCGACAAGGCGATGGCGAAGGTGATAGAGGAGTTTGCGTGGGTGTACAACAACGTTGAATTGGAACTCTATCCTGGGTTGATGAAGGGACCGGAGGCGACGCAGCAAACGAAGGCGGGGAATAATTGGGATCAAGCGGCGCTGCTGGAGGAGAAACTGCAGGCGCTTGGCTTGGGCGATGTGAAGATTGCCTCCGGAAAAGTGCGGGCGAGCGTTAGCCAAATAAGTGCATGGTTGGGCCTGAAAAATGGCGTGAGCGCCAGTGCCGTGTTGGAGATTGTACGCGGTTCGTTTGACGACTTGGCGCAATTAGTAGATGCCTCGACGACTATCGAGTTCACGCATGCTTGGGTTCAGGCGAATCTGCCAACGGCTACAGGATTTGCATTGATCGATCTCGATCCGTCATGGAAGTTCAAGGATCGGCAAGCCGGCATCCCGCTAATCCCTGAACTTGATAGCTCCCATACGAATCTGTCGACCGGCGTCTTTGACGAATTCAGCTATTTGACGCTCAACCCGACGGTAGATCGCAGGCTGCCGCTTGAGTTCTTTGAAGACCAAATCATGGCCTGGCTGGGGTCGAGTACAGCGTGGCAAGGGAACTCACTGGCTGAAGTCCCATATGACGGACCCATTAAAGCGAAGCAATTTGAGACGCTACCATCGGGATTCAACGACGGAATGACGCTTGCGCCCATGCCTGGCGTCGTCCAGTACAGCGACTTCAACACGATCGCCGACGACCCGGTGCTCAGTTCGCAGCTAACCCACCGCGTGACGATCAGTCTGAGGAAGAACGACGAAACCGCGGCGCATTGGACTCACGATCTAGTCGTGCCAAGCCATAGCCTGGAAACGATTCAGGTCACCTTCAGCAGTTCGAGCGCCACCGGCGTCATGGCGGATCCGAATAGCATCGCCACGGCCGGCCCCTATTACAGTCGACTTGTCGTCAACGGCAGCGTCGTTAAATGGGCCGCCGCTAACGAGTCCTTTGCGGCTACCGATGCAGTAAAGATCGAACTCTTGCATCTTGCGCCGACGAGCCTTGTCGATGCGCTCATTTTCGGCGAACCGGGCTATGTCCCGCCCAGCGACGCCAAATACGCCGGTCCGACGAGTTACGACCGAAAGATAAAATTTACGGAAAAACCGGGTAACATTCTCGCGTTCGGCCTGGAAGCCAATCAGTATTCGCGAGATTCGCTAGCCAACCTGCAGGCCGCTGTACTCGCGGCAGTAGCGGGCAAGACGGCGCAAGCGGACCTGATAAAAGACATCGATTTGCTCTCTTCCTATGCAATTGCAAAGTACTGGCACGACTATCAATCACAGGGCGACGCCATCGTCGGGCTGATGGGCGCGGTTGGCCTTCAACAATGGGTTGGATCCGGGCGCATCTCTTCGAAGCCTGCTTTGCTGCTTGATCCTACCGGCGGAGCGGGCGACGTCGTGGTCGACTACTTAGCATTCGGTATGGCGCCCGTCGACTTCGGCATCGATCTGCCGAACAGCAATAATGGAGCCATCGATGTAGCGACAGGCATGTTTCATAGTGAAGCGTGGCAACTTCTCGGCTACAACAGTTCCGCGTTAGAGCATAACGTCGTCGAGGAGATTACCAGCGCCGATAGCGTTTCGACGATCAAAGGACTGCAACGTGCATCTCAACAAAACCTGGGAGTGAGCGTACCGGGCGATTCGACCCCTGCAGTAACGGACGATGTCATTAGCGTCTTTGAAAGCCGCCCTGGCGTCGGCGACGCGCGAAATGTCTATCACGTTTACAACATCCGTGTTGGGTCGCCCAACGGCGTACAAGTCATCAGCCCGGCAGGCGGACAGTTGCTGGATGCGAATTCATTTTCCAATTTGCTAAGTAGTCACAATCACAATTCGGCAACGCAAATCGATGATACGCTATGGGCGTTTCTAAGTAACCAGCAGGTCAATCAGATAGGACCGCTGGATGGAGTTACCGGCGTCGTCAAGGCGATGGCGACGAAACACCGCACCAAGGTCGATTCTTGGACTGGCTCCGTGTACCTCACGGACATTCCCGGTAAGTCGATGCTCTTCGCCATCCAACCTGATGGCGGCAATGCAACCAACGGCGGCTACAGCGGCGGCGTCACGAAGGCGCCGCCGCCGGAGCTAAAGGCGGGGAACTTCTTAAACGCCAGTTGGGCCGGCGACCCGGTAAACGTCGGCAACGGCAACATGTTCCGCGACGAGACTGACATCGGCTATCCAAATCTTGGCGTCCCGCTCACCTTCTCGCGCCACTATGACTCACAATCGAATGACGACTTCGGCATGGGCGTCGGTTGGATGTATAGCTTCGGCGACGTCATCTATACCGAGAACGATCCGGACGTATCTGGCCAGGTCAATCGCGTATGGCTCGACTCTCAGGGTCGACGACATGTATTCGAGCCCATCGGAACGACCGGGTACAAAGTGCCGTCTGGTTTACAGGGACAGGTAGTTTTCACGTCAGGGGCCGCCGCTGGAACGGTCGACTTTGTCTTCAAGAGCAGCGACGGCACGGAGTATCAGTTCGAGAAAATCACGCTGACACAGTCAGGCAAGTCGGTGGTAGGCCGGCTCGGGGGCATCGTCGATCGCAATGGCGATGGCGTAGCGGTAAGATATACATCGACGTCTAGCCGCACAATTTCGCATGTACACGACGTTCATTCCACTGGCGCCGCGCCAGCGCGGCGACTCGCGATTGCCAACCCCGCCGGCGTCATTACGGCCGTTTCCAAATACGATAACGACGCCCTCCTCGGAACCTGGAACTACGCTTACTCAAGCATTAGCGTAGCCGGCGTTACTTCGACGCAACGACTTGCGTCAGTCGAGGCTCCCGCGGTCGCCGTCGCAGATGCTGCCTATGTCGATTCCAATTCACGGCCCAAGGTGCAATACGCTTACAACAATGTTGCGAATCACTATGCCAAGGGTCTGATTGATGGAATTACGGAGTCTGACGGGTCGTGGCACGGTTATGAGTATTACCGCAATCGCCGCGTATTCCGCGTGATGCAAAGCGAGACGGCGCCTCCGCCGATAACTCCTCCTCCTCCGCCACCAGCGCCTGCTTTTGCAGATTTATCTGGCTTCATTGGTCTCAACAACACCTCCGCGCCGAATAACTATACCGCGGGCAGTACATCTGCGGGCGGCACGTTTGTCGACGCTAGAAGTACAGGCCAAGGCGCTGCATACTTAGCCGACACCTCGCTCGCGGTGCCAGGCGGGATTCTCACGGCAACAACTCCCGGTGGATTTAGCGCTACTGGGACGCTCACGTTTAGCGTAAGTAGCAGTTCCAATCCCTTTTTCTACTTCGGCTTCTTCGATAAAGACAATCCTGGGAACCGAGCCTTCGGTTTCTTGATTTCCGACGACTCTTCCTCTGTCTCGCTTGACTTTCACCCGGCGGCTGGAACTGTCTCTCCAAGCGCCGGCGATAGCGTCGTACAAGGCACTTATACCTTCGAGATTATCGTAAACACTGACTCTTCAAGTCCCAAAGTTTATCTTCAACTGTTCGATTCTTCAGGACAAGCGGTGGTTTATCGCACCGCAAGCATAGTTCCCGGGTCCACCCCCGAAGCCGACTCGTTTGGCTTCCTACAACCGGCGCTTTCCAATGGTAGTACTGGGACGTTCGGCCTGACGATCAGCAACGTTCATTACACCGGTGAAACGTTGATTGCCCCTGAGGCGCCGCCGGAGCCGCCCGCGGCTCCGGCCCGCGATGTCGACGTGCAAACGTTTAACTACAACCTTGTTCGCAATCTAACCGAGTTTACCGACGAACGCGGAAACGTCGAAACCTATATCCATCAAAAGAACGGCCTGCTCACGAGGCAGATTCATGCCGACCGTTCGCAAACGAAGTCCACCTGGGGCAATATTGACACATCGGAAGAGTTTCTGATGACGTCGACGACCGACGAGCGGGGCGCTGTCGAGAACTTTACGTACTACGGAAGCAGTGATCCGGCGTTCAAGCGGGGGCAGTTAAAGGATGCGACCCAAAAGCATTACCCGAATCAAACTGGATTGCTCACTCGGTACGATTTCGTCCAGCCCGACGCCGCGAACAAGCCGCATCTCGTCTCGCTATCGACCGTCGTCGTGGATCCCGACAGCGTCGTTCCCGACGGCGACTATTACGACGGCCAAAAGCTGACGACGACAAGCCAGTACTACGCCTCCGGCGACGCCCCCGGTCGGCTCTGGAAAACGACCGACGCCCAAGGAAACGTCACCGAATACTCGTACTATCCCACCAGCGACTCGGTCGTCTATCGCCAGGGCCTCCTCAAGTCGATCAAACAGCCCGCGATTCTTGACCCCAACGATCCCAATGGCGTCGCGACCATTGCGTACGAAACGGTGTTCGACTACGACGCCGCCGGCGAAATCATCACGACGACCACGGGAGGCGCAACAACGACGACGGCTCGGTATTCAAACGGCCAGGGCATGTTCCAACGCACGAAGGATGCGACGAACGTCGTCGTTGACAGCATTTACGACGTGCTTGGACGCTTGCGCGAAACTGGCTACGGCGTCCTAGGGACGCCGACCTTCAATCCGATTGACGCATACACGACAAAGTTCAAGTACGACGCCATGGGCCGCATGCGCGAGACGACCGACCCCCTCGGCCGCGTCGCACGCTTCGAGTACGACCGCCAGGGGAACGTCGTCAAGAAGATCAATCCCGACGGCACGGAATTGCTCCACGAGTACGACGCCTTCGGCAACTGCATCGCCAAGACCGATGCGCTCGGCAGCACCACGCGCTTCGTCTACGACGGCCGCAACCGCCTCGTCCAGACGATTCGCCCCGACGGCGCCGTTGAGCGCGTCCGCTACGACGGCGCCGGCAACGTCGTCGCGTCGATCGACGCCCTGGGCAACGTCACGACGTTCAAATACGACGCCGTCGGCAGGTTGCTCGAAACGAAACTGCCTGACCCTGATGGACCTTTGAACGACGATGGAGGAACCAATCTCACCGAGCCCACGACTACCAACAAGTACGACAAGCTCGGCAACCTGATCGAAACGATCGATCCCGAGGCCAACGTCACCCAATTCAAATACGACAAACTGGGCCGCGTCGTCCAGACGCATACGCTCAATGATCCCACTGGCGTCAATCGGACGAATCCGACGCTCACGGCCGTGACGACGCTCGTCAGCCTCACGACGACTGACTACGACGCCGTCGGCAACGTCATCGAAACGGCGGCGTACGACGTCTCGCAATACGATGCAACCGCAACCGCAACGCTCCTGGCCGATCCGCGCGCACAGCAGACCCCGGCGAACATCGCGGCGAATAAAGTCCAACTAGCCTCCCTACGTTACGACGCCTTCGGCCGCCCCCTCAAGACGATCAACGTCGACAACACGACGACCAGCGCGACTTACGACGCCGCCGGCCGCGTCCGCTTCCAGTACGACGAGCTCAATCGCGTCACCGAGTACCGGTACGACGCTTTCGGCCGCCTCGACAAGACGCTCCTTCCCGACCCGACCACAGGCGCCATCACCACCGCCAGCCCAACAACCTCCTACCGCTACGACGCCGCCGGCAACCGCATCGCGACAATCGATCCGCGCGGCTTTACGACGCGGTTCGAGTACGACGCTTTCAACCGCCTGACGGCCGTGGTCGACGCACAGGGCAACCGTTCCCGCATGGTCTACGACGTTGCCGGCCAAATGGTCGCGACGGTCGATGCCCTCGGCCGCGCCTCCTACACGCTCTACGACAAACGCGGCCGGGCGATCGAGCAACGGCAAGCTGATCCAGATGGCGTCGGTCCGGGGCTCGCGCCGATCACTCGCAATCGCTTCGACGCCGCTGGCCGAGTCGTTGAGACCATCGATGCACTCGGCTACTCGACGACTTACCAGTACGACAACCTCGGTCGTGTTATCAAAGAAGTCTTCACGACCGACTATCAGGTGGTCGACGCTGACGCCGTAAATACGCCGGCATTTACGATCTACGGAGGGTCGGCGACAGCCGTCAATCAGACGGCCGATTACGGCGCTGATTCGCTCCTCGTCTCGCCCTATCTATTGCCTAATGGAACGACCAGCAACCCGGTGATGATCTGGCAATTCTCCGGGCTGGGAGTCGGGACCTATCGCGTTCTGGCTTCATGGACCAGCAATTCCTCGGCGACGACGAATCTGATTTACCGTCTCTCGGATTACTACGATGAGACGACGGGGTCGTCAGCCGGCGGTTACTGGCCTCATGACTACATCGCTTCCGGAGGCGATCAGCGCGGCGCGACGACTGACTATCTTCGCTTTGACAACGGCTCGTGGAACGGGTGGAAACAACTCGACGCCGGCTTTGAAATCGATTCTAACGGTCCCGGCGCCATCGGCGTCCACTTTGCCGCCACTGCGCAATCAATCCACGCCGACGCCATTCGCATCGAACGCATCGAAAGCCGGTCCTTCTCTTACGACGCCAACGGAAATCGACTCACCGCGACCGACCCGTTGGGTCGCGTGACGACTTACACATACGACGAGCTCGATCGCGTCGTCACTGAAACGTTGCCTGATCCCGACGCTAATTCTTCTGGCAATGGCTCGCTCATCAGTCCGCTAACGACCACCTCGTACGATGGCTACGGCAACGTTGCAAGCGTGCTCGAACGTCGCGGCAACGGCGCCAACCTGCGGAAGACGACCTACAAGTACGATGCCCGCAACCGCCGCTCCGAAGAGATCTTCGACGCCGACAACGGCAACGTCAACGTCACGTATCTCAATCGGAAAACGACATTCCTTTATGATAACGTCGGCAATCTCACGAACGTCATCGAACTGCCCGATCACGCAACATTGCGGCGGCGCACTTACAAAACCTATGACGCCCTCAACCGCTTGGTAGTGAACGTCGAGAACGCTGATGCAACTTCCAACGTCGTAGTCGATTTCGAAATCTATTCCTACGACGCGTCGAGTAACGTCACGAGAGTTCAGCGCCGCACGGGCGTCGATCCGCGACAGATTGAAACCCTCAACCGCTACGACGCCCTCGGCCAACTCGTTGAACAAACCGAGCAGGGCCTCGTCAACGGTCAGACGGAGAAACGCATCACGCGCTTCCAATACGACGCCGTCGGCCAGCAAATCGCGACGATCGACCCCCTTCTGCGGGTCACCCGCAGCGAATTCGATCGCCTCGGCCGCCTCACGAAGTCGACCGACCCCGATCCCGACGGCGCCGGCCCCCTGTCGCCCCACGCGACGACCTTCGCCTACGACGCCGCCGGCCAGCTCCTGCTCAAAAACAACGGCGCCAACGAGATCGCCGGGGCGCACGAGACCGATCGCTACGCCTACGACCCGCAAGGCCGCCTCATCCGCTCCGAAGACGGCCGCGGCGACGTGACGACCCGCCGATACGACGCCGCCGGCAACCTCGTGAAACTCGTTGACCCCGCCGACAACGCGACGACCTACGCCTACGACAACCTCGACCGCATGCTGACGGAGACGACCACGGCCGGCGTGCGTCAGTTCATCTACGACGCCAACGGCAACCTCGGCTATACAGTCGACCGCAACGGCCGGGCGATCAAGAGCGCCTATACCCGTGACGACCAAGTCTCGGCGACTTGGGAGTACCTCGATTTGGCGCAAGCCCAAGTTCCTAATCCTGGAAGTCAGCAATTCATCGCCTTCACGAACAGCTACTACGATGCCCTCGGCCGACTGGAGGAAGAGCGTTACGCGCGTCGCCAGAGCTATGCTCAAGGGCCGCTCGAATATCGCGCCACCGACAGTTACCAGTACGACGGCCTCGACCGGCTGGTCGAACATTCCAACCAGAGCATTCAAACGACCAATCCGCTTCACTCCACTGGCGTTCCGGCGCTGAAGCAGAAGTATGCCTACGCCTACGACTCTAGCGGCTTGGTGGAGACTCGCGAGCAGTTCATCGCCGGCCAATTCGCAGCCAGCACGAAGTCGACCTACAACGCCTTCGACGAACTCGTGCGGCAAGAAGACAAGGACGTGAGCGCCGCCAGCGTCGCCAGCGCCATCCTCGACTTCGAGTCGACCGACGCCGCCTTCGCCTACCACGCCGACGGCTCGCTGGCGTCAACCACCCGCTACACCGACTGGGACGTTGCGCTCCCCGGCGGCGCCGGCCACCGCAATCGCGTCGAGACGACCTACGCCTACGACGGCGCGGGCCGACTCGCGTCGATCGCCCACGGCCAGTCCCGCCGCACCACGGCGACCTGGCCAGGCAACACGCAGCTCGTCGAGTTCGACTACGCCTACGATGCCGCCGGGCGGATCAACGAGGTCGGAACCGACTGGAACACCGGTCTCGTGCCGTTCTCCACTCGCACCGACGAAACGCAGTCGTTCACGTTCGACGCCGCAGGACAGTTAAAAGTTGTGGACTCGAATCTGACGAACAGCGACGCCAGCTACAACTACGGCGCCAACGGCAACCGGCTCTCGGCAACGGAGCCAGGCAGCGGAACTGATTCCTACCTGACCGGAACGTCGAACCAGGTCAGCCAGGACTCGACGTACAATTACTCTTACGACTTGGAAGGCAATCTGACGCTCCGCCAGTCGAAGTCGGACGCGACGGACTACGAGACGTACGCTTGGGACCACCGCAATCGGCTAACGAAGGTCGAGCGTTACTTCGACGCTGTCCTAGCTGAAACAGTTGCCTACCGCTACAACGCCGCGGACGAGTTGGTCTACCGCAGCTTCACATCTGCCGGCCAAACGGCGCAGGTCGTGCATTTCCTCGTCGAGTCGGGCCAGCGGACGATGACGTTCGAGCAAGACGGCGACGTACTCCTTCGTTATCAGTATGGCCCGACGGGAGAAGCATTATTTGATCAAGCATTCAGCGGCTACGGTGCCCCGACATTGCAATTGGAAACCGATCTAAGGCTGCCGGTAAGCGATCACCAGAACTCCACACGCGTCGTCATGGGGCACTCCTACTTGGCGGACCACATACTCTACGTCCGCCAGTCGATCGACTACGATCCATTCGGTCGAGTTCGCGAGGTCGTTAGAGAGAACGCTCAGTCGCCAGCGCCATTGCCAATAGACGATCTCGATACGATCTTCGCCCACCACGGCAGCATCATCGACCCTGACTCCGAACTGTATCTCAAGGGCGAGCGCTGGTACTCCCCCGACCTTGGCCGCTTCGTCAGCGAAGACCCGATCCAGGACGGAACCAACTGGTTCATGTTCGCCGGCAACGACCCGGTGAACTACGCTGATCCCTCCGGCCTCTCGCAACAAGGCCACCCCCTCGCCGGCGGCTACAGCGGCAACGTCACGCGGCAGCCGACGATCCCCAGCGGCAACCTTTTCGGCGGCGCGCCGCTGAGTTCCTCGCTGAACAACTTCCTCAAGGGAGCCGTCAACCAGGCGCTCAACCCGGCTCGCCTCCCCAGCACCACCTTCGGCGGCTTCGTCGATGCGGGATTGGGAACGTCGATCCTGTCGGGCGGCTTGGGCGGCGGCACGCGCATCCCCTCAGTCGGCTCGATTGCCAACTACCAGGCAGCCGCGCCTCGATCGAACGGCAGTCGCATCGCTCCCGCGCCATCAGTGGCGCCACAGTCACCGCCGACGGGCTTCTTTCAGGGCCTGGTGAACAATGCCACGCCCTATCTGCCGTGGCGACAGGCGCCACTGGCGTCGGCATTCGGCAAGTTTGCGCTCGACCTCAACGCCAGAAACGCGGACGGCATCGTTGAAGGGGCCCGTGCGACAAAAGCGCATGCGGGAGAGTTGTATTCGCTCGGCGTCAATGGCGAATACCGTGAATTGGCGAACCGGCACTTCGCTTTTAATTTTGCCAATGCTGCAGAGTCTGATTTATTTGCGATGACCACAACATTTCAGTTTGGCTACCAAGGAAGCCAGACCATAAATCGGCATCTCTCGATAATTTCCAACGCATTGCAGCCAGACTCCGCGGAACTCGGGCGACAGGCGGCGCCGTTTACTGACTTCGTGGCTACTACTGCAATTGGCGGCGGCGGAAAGCTAGTTAACGATGTGGGACGACTGAGAGTCGGGCTCGATGCCAACGTGTTGAAGTCGCCGCAATTGAATTCTGGCGGTGCTTTCAACGCAATTAAAATATACTTGAAGCGGGGGCCAAAAGTTGATCCAACTGCCCCGCACAATGCCACAATCCACGCAGAGGCAAGTTTACTTGAGGCGGGCGGCAACACTATCATCGCCGGCGGACGACGACTTCCAGAACGGTTGATTCGCACGCCTGGAGGAATCAAGACTGGGCGGCGTCCTGACATTCTCTTTGAAACTGCCAACGGTCAACTTCGTGGCAGGAACATTGGGCACGTTGATTCCGCGGGAAATCCGATTACTCGAGAGCTTGATGCTTTACGGGATTTGAATAGAGTGATTCCGACAGATTTTATTCCGTTCTGAATGGAAGGATCAACCGTGCCCGACATTAACATCCAGTTCCACGCGACACCTGATGAGATTGCTGGATGGTTGCGCGAATGGATTGAATGCGAACAGCTCTATTTGGTCGCGCTGACGTTTTCACCATTCCAAAGCAAAGTGGTAGAACTTGATGAAGTTCAATCAACCGTCAAAGATCAAGCAATTAGGCGGTTGAGCTTGTTGATTAGGGAGCCGGACTTGACCCCCAAGTATCAAAGTGATTTTGACGATCGGCACAGCGACCAACTGGTGCTTGACGTAGGCCATCTGACGCCCGAAGGTCTGCGAGAATCATGGATGGCTTGTCGTACAGACAGTGCAGAGGCATTTACAACCTGGAAAAGGATTGCCAAAGACATAAGAGCTAAAACAGAGCCTGGCGTCACGGCAACGGACATTGAAACGGGTGCAAGTGCATTCTACAAATCGCATCGATACACCGACGGTGCGAAAGCCTTGGAGAATCGCGGAGTAGTTATGCTTCCGATCCAAGGCATAAATGGGCCGTTGCTTCGGCTCGGCGAAGCTACAAACGGCGACTTCTAGATCGTTGTCAGGGTATCTACAGTGATCACGATTTGAGAATATAAACATTGTAGTGATCCAACGATCTTCGAAGTGAACAGATGGTTGTCTGTCTCAAAAGCTTCGTCCAGCCGATTGGCCTAGGCCGAGCACTACCTCGTCGAGTCGGGCGAGCGGACGCTGACGTTCGAGTCCGACGGCGACGTAAAGCGTCGCTACGGGTACGGCCCGACGGGCGAGGTCTTGTTCGATCAGGTCTTCGACGCCACGGTGACGACCCCGTCGCAGTCGGAGGTCGACCTGCTGCTCCCCTTGGGCGACCACCAGCACTCGACACGCGTGGTGCTGGCTCACGACGCCAACGACGCGACGTACGTCCGCCAGTCGCTCGACTACGCCCAGTTCGGCCGGGTGACGGCGACGCTCGGCGCGGGAGGCCTGGCTGATTCGACCGGCGTCGTGACGGCCTTCGCCCATCACGGCAGCCTGCTCGACGAGGCGACGGGCCTGCAGCGGAAGGGCGAGCGCTGGTACTCCCCCGACCTTGGCCGCTTCGTCAGCGAAGACCCGATCCAGGACGGAACCAACTGGTTCATGTTCGCCGGCAACAACCCGGTGAACTACGCCGACCCCTCGGGCCTCTCGATGCAAGGCCACCCCCTCGCCAAGCCGACAAGCCTCGGCAATCCCTTCGTCACCGCCGGGAACCTGCTGTACCAAGGTGCCAAGGCGATTGCCCCGCACGTCGGTTCGGCGTTTAACTGCGCCTCCCAAGCGACCAGTAACTTCGTCAACCAGGCCATCGAAGCGCGGATGGTGACGACCTGGACCAGCCACGACAGCATGACTCACTCGGGCCGTTCCTACCCCGGCGGGCTCTCGGGCGGCAGAAGCTTCGACAATGTCAGCTACCAGGAAAAAGCGGCCGCCTACCGCCGCGAGGCCGCCTTGGTGAACCAAGTCTACGGATCGAGTTTCAAGGGCGAAGCCTCCTACGAAACGTCTCTCTTCCACCAGACTGAGATCCGGTCTTACCTGGCCGAATCGAACGAGCGCGGCTACCAAGATTGGGTTCAGCGCAACTCCCGCGTCCACCTCTTTGGCGAGACGTGGGTCAGCCCTTGGAATTCGCAAGCCAGCGGGTTCGGAGATTCGATCCCAGCCTACGGAAGGTCGACTGGTAGAGCCTTCGTGGGCATGGCGTCGGGGGCGGCCGCCGGCTCCGCATCGGGTGCAGCGACTGGTGCGCTGGTGGGTGGGGGGCTAGGATTGCTAGCCGGCGGTCATGATTGGCCACGTCGATGCAGATTGCTTTTACGTCTCCGCGGAGCGGGTGCGATTTCCCGATCTGGAGGGGCTCCCGGTCGGGGTGATTTGCAAACACGGCGCGTGAGTCATCGCCAAGAGTTACGTAGCGAAGGGCGCCGTGCCCGAAACTTGGGCCCGCTCACCAGGCGGAGGCGTCGCCTCATTTCGCTCCGCGACACGTGCAATATTCCGCAACATCCCGGCGAAGACGCATTGATGGAGCGGATAGATGGCGTACCAGTACGCAAGTCCCCAGAGTCCCAGCGGGTCGAAGATTGCCGTTTGGCGAATTAAACTCCCCCCTTCGCAGGGGGTGACTTCAAACTCGAGCCACGCGCGTCCTGGGAGCTTCATTTCTGCGTACAACCGTAAATGCCGCGGTGGTTCATACGCCTCCACCCGCCAGAAGTCGAGAGGATCGCCGACGCGCAGCGTATCGTCGTTAGGGCGGCCTCGTCGCACGCCAACTCCGCCCAAAAGCAAGTCCAGGAACCCTCGCAGAGACCACAGCCAGTCGCCGTAGTACCAGCCGGTGCGGCCGCCGATACGGCGAATCGGAGTGAAGGCTTGCTCTGGCTGTACCATCAACGTGACGGTTCGGGAGTCGACAAGTCTTGAACCGAACCGCACGCCGCCCCAACTGCGCTCCGCTCCGGCGGACGAGTAGGCGTCAGACCAGCGAGTCGCAGCAAATTCTCGATCTTCATTCACGAGCGCCCGGGCAATCGCTTCACTCAGCGACCGCGGCCGAATTGAAAATTTGGTTTCCGCGAGATTGTTCGAGACAAGCGTCGGATTGCGGAGGCTGTCGACCAGCTTGCGACCAACGCGGGCGTACAGCGGCGTCACCAGGCCTAGCCATAGACTCGAAAGATAAGGCGTCAGCAGCGGTATCGGGATCATCCATCTCGTCAGTCCTCGTTGTCGCGCGTACTCGTGCATGAGCTGCCCGTACGAGACTTGCTCAGGTCCTCCGATTTCATAGATCTGGGACGGTTCCATCGGCAATGCAATGGCTGCCATCAGGTACTCCAGCAAATCCTCAATCGCGATCGGCTGCGCTTTCACCTGCACCCAGCGGGGACAAATCATCACCGGAAGCCGCTCCACCAGCGCGCGAATCATCTCGAATGACAGACTGCCGGAACCAATTACGATTGACGCGCGAAACTCAACGACGGTTTGGTGATGAGCCCGCAGTACGTCCCCCGTCTCCTGTCGACTGCGGAGGTGCTTCGAGAGCTTCTTGTCGGCGTCGCCCAGGCCGCCCAGATAAATGATCCGGCGAACTCCAGCCGCCGCTGCAGCCTGCGCAAAGTTCGTTGCAGCAATTCGGTCCTCGGTTTCGAAATCGCGATCTGCTCCCATCGAGTGGACTAGATAGAAGGCGGTATCGACCCCGGCCATCGCCATCGTCAGTGACGCCGGGTCGAGGACGTCGCCTGGGACGACCTCAGTATTGTCGCCGATGCGCGAAGCGAGGGATTCTGGACGGCGCGCGAGGCAACGCACGCGATATCCGTATTGCTCCAAACGAGGCAGCAGGCGTCCGCCGACGTAGCCGGTAGCGCCCGTTAGCAGCACGAGGTGATTTGGATGCCGCTCCATCGCTGTCACAGTCCTACTCAATGGTTAGAACGTGTTTTGAAATCTAGTTTGTCGCATTGGCGAGTCGTCTCGCCATGAGCCCGATCATGGCGATTTGAATGAGGGCTTCACTGGAGGCGGGGAGTTTTTCGTAGTCTCGTGCGTGACGGCGATGACGGGTCAACCA
>JBGSMO010000081.1:0-15211 GCA_041740115.1 Pirellulales bacterium | reverse complement strand
CTGGCACGGCGGCCTCCACCAGCAGCAGCCGGACGCCGTCGCGTCGAAGCATTCGTCGCAAGAGCGCTGCCAACGCGGCCGCCGCGCTTGCCGGCATCGGGGACGCCGGTGCCGTTCCCCAGTCGAGCGCTGGCGTTTGGGGAAGACTTCTAAGCCAGACGCCAAGCTCGCCTTGCACGCGCTCGCGGTCGAGCCAGAGGCGAGTCCAGGGCATGACGCCATCGGCCGACATGACGCCCCAGCCAACGTACGGCCCATCGGGCCAGAACCAGCAATGCGAGGCTGGCTCGCTTCCATTTGGGTTCATTCGATCCACCATGCAAGTTAGGGTCATGACGATCAACGATCAACAAAACCCGATGAAATTGTGTGATTACCTGCCATCCTGCCCATGCAGAGTAGCGTATACTTTAGATGCAGACCCGCTGCGGGCCGAAGAGGCCGGCGGGGTCTGAATTTTCGACCGAAACCGCCAATTTGGCAGGTTTTCGCCGCTGCCCTTTCGTCCGTAGTGGCGCAACTCAGAAACCGACTGCCGCGTCAAACCTCAAGAGGCCTCATCATGTCGACCGCCGTCTACATTCGCGTAAGCAGCGTTGGCCAAAAGGAAGTTTCCCAGCGCAACGAGATCGACCGCTGGCTGAAGGGCCACGGGATCAAAGACGCCGTCTACTTCGTGGATAAGAAGACTGGCGACAACTTGCAGCGGCCTGCATTCGAGCGGCTGCAAGCCGCCGTCTTCAATGGCGAGGTCGACGCCGTCGTCGTCTACAAGCTGGATCGGCTCAGCCGGTCGCTGAAGGATGGCATCAACACCTTGACCGATTGGCTCAAGCAAGGCGTCCGCGTCGTAAGCGTGACGCAGCAGCTCGACTTCAACGGAGCGACGGGCCAACTCGTCGCCGCGGTTCTATTCGCGGTCGCTCAGATGGAGACCGAAACTCGCCGCGAGCGGCAGGCTGCGGGCATCTCGGCCGCCAAGGCCGCTGGGGTCTATCTCGGCCGCAAGGCAGGGACCACGAAGGCGAAGCCGGCACGGGCCGCGGAATTGCGGCGGAGGGGTCTAACCGTGCCGGAAATTAGTGAGGCGATGGGGATTAGCCAGCGGACCGTATTTAACTATTTGGGAGCTTAGGCACATGGCAGAAGAGACTACTCGATCCAGCAAAGTAATCTCCTGGGGTGCTGGAATCGTCGCGACGCTGCTCGGCTTGTGGCTCTGGGACACCTACCAGAAGCATCCACACCTTGAGCTTGCCGGTGATATTGATGTCTACCCTGATAAGACTCTAATCACGCTTCGCACGCGAAGTAGCGTTCCCGTAGCGGTGCGATATTTCTACTACCTGATTCGTCCGACCGACCAACCGTGCTGTGCGTCGATTGACGAATCAGAGCCACTAGTAGTCGACACCACGGGGCTATATGCCAATACGTGGTACACCCAGAACATCACCGATCTTCAGGCGAAGCCAGACGAGATTTTCGCACTTCCAATAAAGCTATATGACGCGCACCCGGAAAAGGTAAAAATGGAACTAATTATCTGCTACGGCGAGACAAATCCGCCACAGCAGCTTCGGATTAGCGATGTCACCGTGACTTTGAATGACCGCAATTCACGATGAAGAAAGAACCCTTGCTCTTCCGAATCGCCGTCTTGCTCGTCGGCATCGCCACCGGCATTGGCTCGCTGAAGCTCGGCATTCCCCAGGCCATTGCCCGAATGGGAATCGACTACATCAGCGACGGCATGAATGAAGTTACGGAGCGCCAGCGCGAGAAGCTGGAGCAGCGCTAGAGCAGGCTCCGTCCCCGTCGTCACCCGCCAAGGTGTCCGCACGACGGGGACGGATTCGCCGACAAGGCGATTGCCTGAGTTATCGACCTAGCCTGACACGCTAGCTAGTCGCCCATGATCAGCTCTCCATTCCATGCGGCCGGGTTCTCAATTCGGTTTTGCACTTCTTCCTTGTTGGTTATGCGAGGATCGTAATACGAAATTTCGGGCATCCTTTGTAGGACAGCCTGTTTCCCGCGATGACCGGTGATGCGGAATAGCTGGTAGGCAAAGACATGTGACTTGTCTTCTAGCTGTCCCATGTTCATTAGCTGCAAATATCTGCCGTTTGGCACTACGATGAAAATCTCGAAAAGTCCTGAACCGACTTCGGTAAATGGAAACCCATTCATTGCCAGTCCACTCTCGGGCCAAACGGTGCGAAGTTCCCTCGTCGTTGTCGCCTGTTTCGTGATTTCGGCCGGCGCGAGGCCCGTCGCCTTCAACTCAACAGCCTTGGTCACATCTACAATCTGAACGAATGGATCAGGGACTGGGTGCTCGCCAACCAACTTGAGCTGCGCTTGTGGGATATTTCCCTCGCCATCCTCAAATGTGAAATAAAGGATGCTGTCGCCGCCAGTGAAATGGTTAAGCGTGTCTTGCAATTTCGAGATGATTTGCTTGTCGGCTGCGATTGTTTCAGTCAGCATCTCACTCGCTTTCTGCTGCTCACGAAATGCGTTCTCTAGGGTTAGATTTGCAGTTTGCTGCTCCTGATTTACTTTCTTTTGTAGCTCCAGTGCTTGCTGTTCGTTTACCGCTGAAGCGTCAAGTTTAGCATTAGCTTCGCCGAGATTCGCCTCAGTCTTATCGAGCGCGGCCCTCGTCTGCTGAAGTAACCCTATGGTTTCTTGCAGTGCAGTGTTTACGCTCTTTTCTTGCTTAGTCTGATTGCGGGCAATGACTAGGGAAGCGCAGCCTCCCAGAAAACCCGCAGTGAACAACAGCACGGCGGGCCAGTTCTCAAGAATCCACATTGCTACGAACCTACACTTCTCAGTAGGAAATCGGGCGGGCATGAATCGGGAGATAGAAGACATGCCGCGATTCTAGCAGAGAATCTGCTAGTGAATACATGGCCGCGGTCTGGCTATAATCGGACCATGCTTAAAACTTCGCGATTCTTCCGACTTGCGGTAGCTGCCGCCGTTGCCACGATCCCACTATCGGCGGGCTGCAATTCTCAGCCCACAGCCACGCCAGTCGTCACTGTATCGACGATAGCCGACGCCGCGCATCGGCTCGAACTCTTGGGATACGGCTTCGATAAAGAGAGCACGGTTGTGGGCCAAGACTTTACAACCTACAAAACCGAGGATGGCGCGGATGGGTACAGCGTCGAACTCATGTCCTGGACCGGTGACAGCAAGGTCATGGGTTTCACGATGTCATGTCGAACCGACGTTGCAGGGTTTAACTCTAACGAGGTTCGCCAAGGTCTCTGGAATCGCTTAGAGAGCGACTTTCTCGAATTGGTGGACGCTGGGAACGACTATCAAAGGGCGATGGATAACATGAAGAAAGCGGAAGGCGACGGCGTCCCGCGGTACGAGGGCCGCGCTACGACCGCTGACGGATGGCAGATTGAAGTGATTGAGTATTCAGGCCACTACAAGAATGAGACAAAGGACATTGGCGTAGGGATGATCATGGCTCGACACCTTGCGACGGAAGAGGCAGTGCCGGACAACGCGATCAACGAGTGGAATGATCTCATGGAAAAGGGCCGCAAAGCGCGCGAGGCGGATTCAGACTAGCGTTGAGGTGCAGCGTCCTAGTTGTTCAGGGAGCTTTCGCGAGTCGGCGGGGATTCGCAAAAACTGTTGACAATCACCTTTAGGAGTGGCGTGGCTTTTTCAACTACCTCCCGCGCATAGGCGTCGTCGACTCGCTTACCTCCGTGAAACATGTTGTTGCGGATCGTATACAGCATGTCCACCAATTGTTTCGCGAGGGAATCCTGATCAATAATGTTCGGCTGCTCCAGATATCGCTCGTATGCTTCAGCGTCAATTGGGCTCCAGACAGGGTGGTCCGCATCTATGGTCTTCCCAATATTCAATACCCCATTTAGCGTTTGGCCAAACGCATCGACCGCGATTTCTTGAAGCTCCCATCGCGGCTTTCGCTCAACGAAGTATCGGACGGCGGGACAATGGATGAGTTTGTCCTTCGTGTCCCTTGTGAGTTTGGCGACCGCAGCCGCTATCTGGTCACGTTCTGGCGTCAACCGAACCCGTGGCATTCTCAACTTTCCTAGCGTGCCTTGGCCAGTCGGTGTGGGCTTTAGGCCGGAATCTGTCGCCACGGTCACATAGATGTTATTGAATGCAATCCAGTAACAACCAAAGGCCGCGAAGGCGGATCGCCGCGCCGGACCTTCCGCCAACTCAATCATTGAAAAGGCGACGGGCAATTCTGAATTGCTGTACCGCAAGTTATTGTCCTCTCTAGCCGGTATTGGTCCCAGTCTGAGCCACCGGCGGCCATTCTAGCAAAACCCCGTAACCTTGTAAGGTTTCGCCCGATCCTGCCGTTTGGTTAACCGATTGATACGGCCTAAAGTCCGTCACAAAACATTGACGGCTTCCAGACCCAGTAAATGATGGGAGTAGGTCCACTATTCCGTTTCATTTCTTGAAAGGTCTGACATGAACATGAAAGCCATTGCCAATCGCTTGCGAGCCCAAGGCCATCATCGTGAATTGACGGTTGCCGGCCGGTACGCCTCGTTTCGATCGGCAACGCTCTGGTGCCAGATGCCAGAGGTAGCCAAGTACAAGTCGCCGAAGCCAGAAGTTCAGGAGCTGTTCGACGCCATCGACGCCTGCGACGATGGGCACGATCTTGAAGAGCTTCACGCCTTCATCGAACCCGACTACGTCAACTGGGGTACGCCGGTGCCGGTTGAGTACAAGTTCCCGGTAGGTGCCGCATGAACCCATACATTAGTTTTGCCGAAGCCGTGAAAGCCGTGTTCCCCGGCGAGGGAACACGGTTCAGTTTGACCGTCGTGCCGGCGACGCCTTCAGGTGTGCTGACGCCGCCAGAGGTCGCGAAGCAACTCCGCTGCCGCGCGAGTCAGGTGCTCGCCTGGATCAAGTCAGGCGAGTTGAAGGCATCGAACCTGTCGAAGGGAAATCGGCCGCGCTACAGAGTAACACCGGAAGACTTGGCCGCGTTCCTGAAGAGTCGGCAGCCGGAGCCGCGGCGGAAGGCTGCGAAGGTAAATCGGTCAAAGCCTAGTCGATTTTGATTTTACCGAGATACCACTGCCGAACGAAGTCAGTACACTTCCGCAGCGAGTCGCTGAAGACTTTTTGCCGATAAACCGCGGACATGTCTTGGGAATGGCTGACGTGTCCCATAATCGAGTCGATGACAGACTGTGGAACGTCGCCCGCTGACGCGATCGTTTCCATCGTTCTGCGAAGTGTGTAGAACGTCGTTACGCCTTTGCGGTGCTTGTCGCCCATGAGCTTGCGAAACTCAAAGGCGATGGGTTCACGGTGGGCTGTCGTGGTCCACGAATTGCCATACTTCGTGATGAACACCAATCCCTCGGTGCGATCGCCGATGACGGCCTTCAACGCCTTCACGCTTTCTGGCCAGAGCGGACAGCGACGTTCGATGCCTGTTTTCGGTCGGCCGAAACGGTGCCAGCCGCCTTTGAGGTCGACGGATTCGATTGTCAGCGCTCCGCAGTCGCCATTTCCGAACCCGCAGTTAATTCCGAGCAAGATCATCGCCCGCATTTGCGGCTTCGCGGCTTTTACCAGTGCTCGAATCTCAGCAGCCGTAAACAGCCGCTCGCCTACCTTGGCGCGTGCCTGTCGCATGACGCGAGCGGCAGGGGACCGGAGGGCTTTCTTGTATCGAACCGAATGCCCCAGCTCCTCATTGGCGAAGTAAAACGCCATTCGGGCCATCGTGAGAAGTCGTTTCATCGACGATGGGCTACGGAGCTTCCCATTCTTGCCCTTGCTGAGCGCCTCACGCACCTTGTCCAGGTCCTCGAACCCAATCGAGTTAATCGGGCGGTGCTTCCCAATGGTGTCGGCAATCACCTTGCAGACGGCGAAGTAGTCGTCGTAGGTGTCGGGCGACAGCTCGCCCATGTCGCGGAGACGTTCCTTGTGGTCGCAGTATGCGTCCAGGACGCCGGAGAGGGTGACTTGCTCGCCAGGGGGCGTTACGCCAGCTTGCAGGTAGTCGCGGTCCTGGAGATACTTGGCTATGGCTGCGTCGTAGTTATCCCAGACTCCGAAGTATTCCATCTTGCCACGAATCTTTTTCGCCCACTGGCCATTGCGGTGGGGAAAGAGGGGAGAGGCAGGGGGCTTTTTGGGCGGAGTTTTCATCCCTAAATCATACTATCCGAACGATGCAGGTGTCGAACGGGTGTCGCGGTGGTTTTGGAAGCTTGACTACTCTTCAAAAAGGCCTATATTTATAGCGTTGGTCCGGTAGCTCAGCGGTTAGAGCAGGGGACTCATAATCCCTTGGTCGCAGGTTCGATCCCTGCCCGGACTACTTTCGCATATTGCGGCAACGCATGGCGCCTCATCGCCTAATGTTAGAGCTGGGAAGCTGTTATGGAATTCGTGCTCCGTTTGCTTACTCGTCTTGCTCTCGCTTCCCGTTGCAAGCGAACGCTCGCATTCGCGCCCTAACTGCTGCGCCTGGCGCTGCGCACTGCCGGCGTCGGTTCCGGTCATTTTCAGCGAAATTTCTCGGTCGTCGTCGCTTTCGTTTCGGAGACTAACCATTGCACCCAATCGGTCGGCCGCCTCAGCTTCGGCCCCTGGCAGTAAGTGACCGTAGGTATCCATCGTCAGCGTGATGGTGCTGTGCCTCAGCACAGACTGAACCGTCTTGGGATGAGCCCCGCTGATTGCCAACCAGGAGCCGCAGGTGTGGCGGAGGGAGTGGAAGTCGAGGACATGGCCCCGATGATCCTCCACAGCGAGTAAGTCGCTCTGTTGCCGTCGAATCAACTCTGCTGGGTTGGGCGCTGCTGAGGATGGCGGTGAGGTTGTGAGTGGCGGAGCGCAACCTTCTGTCGGCTTTCTCTTCCTGGCGGTGTATTGCCAGGAAGATCTTCCGAACGCATGGCGGACTTTCCATAGCACGCAAGCTGCCAGTCCCAGGGGCGACAAGGATCGCGGCGACGAATCGGGCCACGATCTATCAGTCCGGGAACAAAAGCAGGGCCAGAGCCGCCAAGTCGGCAACTCTGACCCTGAACCCCCGAAACCAAGTTTGTCAGTCGCTATAGGCGCCTGCTTTTAGCAATCGCTTAGCAATCGCTGCGTCCGCTGGCGACAAAGATTCAACCATTAAGCGCCACACGGCGCCGCCCTCTCTGGCGGAGGGTCGCTAGGCTAGCGACTAAGGCGGAGCATGCCAGCCCCATCGTCGTAGGCTCGGGCACCGCTCCCGCCGCCGCAACCGCCGTCGCCCCAAAGTTCGTCTTCCACGTAGCGAGGTCAGCGGGGCTTAGCGGATTCGGAGATCCGCCGCGCTGCCAGACAAGAAAGTCATTGCCGTCGACGTCGTTGTCAGCGTCGAAATCGCCAGGGGCCGACGTGTTCAACATCGCCAGGGTCCCGATTTCGGACTCAGACAAGGCGCGGGTAAAGATATAGAACTCGTCCATCAGGCCGTGCAAGCGGCGACCGCCGCCCCCGTCGGGAACCGAACCGATTCCCAATCCATCGAAGAAATCGCCGACCCCTCGGTCGTCCCAGGCGCCGAGATCAATTCCCCCAGTCGGTTCGCCATCAGTCAGCCCATTGGCGGCCCCGCCGCGAATCTTGACGCCGTTAAAGTACATGGCGAATTGCCCGCCGGCGCTCTTGTCGTAGGTGAAGGCGACATGGAACCATTCATTGAGGGGGAACGGCTCGGGCTCGGCGCCGTTGGCGTCGATGTCGGGTTGATTGGGAAAAGGATGGCCGCCGACGAACGGGTCACCGCTGGAATTGACAATATTCTGGGCTTGGAGTTCGCCGCGCAGCGCCAAGCGGACGCGGCCATCCCCTTCAAGTTGAAAGTGGGTCGAGAACGAAGGGCCCGCCGTCGTCGTCTGCAGGATTGATCCTGACGCATTCCAATTGCCGCTGCCGCCGATGTCTGTTCTGATTTCTGGGATGTTCAGCCAAGCGGCGACTGTCGTAGCCCCCTGAGGAACTTTCGTCGGAGCGTTCGCTTTGATCACGCCGCCGTCGAGATCGAGAAAGACCGGATTCTCTGATCCGTCCTCCGATTGCTGCAGCCTCACGGCGCCAGTTCCCCGTTTCGGATTGGAGGTATCGTTGGAAATCACGCCGGTGGTGAACAGCTCATTGCCGTTATCTAGAGCAGTGCGAGTGCTATCCTGCACCTTCGCGTTGAACCCGTTTCCCGACCCGTCCATCACGGTGTTGGTGAAACTATCGAAGTCGTAATAAATCGACAGATCGCCCGTGACCAGCGGGACGGCGCCCGCCGACGATGCGACAATAACCGCTCCGACGAGCGTTACCGCTGTCAGTGCGGCAGAATATCTTACCACATTCATGATGTACTCTCCTTAATTCACGGGAGCGTGTCAGGTAGGAGTTAGCGACACTTCGGAAAGCTCAATCGGGTGGTCAGTGGAATCTCAGACGATAGCGCCACAATGAACGCTGGCTACACTGACGTAGATCAAGCGTGCATTAACCGCTAGCGGTAAGCAACTCCGCTAAGTCACGAGACGTCGTTCCCGACGATCACTGCCAGATGCGGCCCCGCATCGCATCTGAAGATTCCCGATACAAAGAAAGAGATAGAAGAAGAGGGAAGGCGTTTGGTCCGGATTGTAACCGCTGCCATCACCTCCCCATGTCTAGCACATCGCGATTTCTTGGCGATTTTTCGTTCCGCGGTAGAAGCAAGGAGGCTGGGCCTCGCCATAGACTCCGCGATGTACTTCGCGGCGGCGCTAAGCTCAACAGGTGGCAGATGGAGGTTCTGACTCCGGCCTGGAGGCTGGGAGCTAGGACTGCTTTCGCCCAGCTCGTCGCCAGCGGCGGGTATAGTGCGGGCGAATCTCACCTGTATGAGCTTGTCGCTCCCATTAGCCAAGTGCGCGCCGCATACGCTTTGCCATCCCAGTTACTGCTCAAGATTGATCGGGAATTCGACGTGATCGGCGGTGGCGTCGACGACGACTTCAAGATTGCAATCGGCGCGGCTCTGGTAACGCGTCGCGATAAAGCTCTTGCCCGGCGGGCCATCCGGCGTGGGAGGTATTTCCCAACAGGAAACAAGCACTCGGTAAGTCCCCGGGTACAGTCCGTCGCCCGGTTTGTACGATTGAGCGCTGTACTCACCGTCGGCAGTGAACTCCGCCTTGGCGGGACGCGTGGGAAATCCAGCGGCGACCTGGACCGGCACGAACGTCAGGTCGCCGGCTCCTGGCATCTGCTGACCCTTCAGGGTGACCTTTCCAGTCACTGGGATGAGGCCTCGGTCTTCCGCGCACCCGCTGGCAAGCAGCAGGCAGACCGCCACACAAATTCCAAACTTGCGCGTCGCGCCGCGCATTGAGTCGCCGAAATGCAAACGGAATCGAGAAGTTAGCATGCTAATTACCGAGCAGCGACGCTGTTTCACCGCCCGCCCGAGTGCCGAGTTGGTTGTAGATGCGGTAGTCGATTGTCTCGTTGACATAATGGACGCTCGTGTCTCCCATTGTCAGATGGGCGCCGCCGGGGTGTTCGCTCTTAAACCCGCTGGTTTCCCACCATCGCTCACCGCGGCCATTGTCGCTGATGCGAGTGTTCAGCGGAATCGTGGTCGAGGTAAGGGTGAAGTTTGTGGCATACAAGGAAAAGAAAACGCATTCTTCGGGCAGCGACTCGCCGCACATGATCGTGTTCGACAGTCCGTCAGTCACTTTTTCGAACGACACCTTAGGCAGCTGGTGCCGGCCAAACATCCCTACTGAATTGCCTAATTGATAACCATTTCCCGCATTAGTGCCGAAGTTGTTGCCCTGACAGCAATAATTATCGTCTCTTGGGTCTTGTCCGGCGGGGCAGAACGGGCATTGATCGGGCATGGTCGGACCTATAGAAGCGGTGTACCAAGTTCCGGCTGCGACTACCGGATTATGGTTGAATCGGTCGGTGAATAGGGGCGAACTTGCTCGCACGCTGCTCGGGCAGATGAAGGTCGGCACGGCCTGCTTGACGGCTTCCCCATTGGAACTTGCGTCGTTGAAAGGTTTGGTGAAATTCAACCGACTGTAGGCGGCTTGCTGTTCGATGAAGGGGAAGGTTGACGTCGTCCAGAGGCTGCCCGGCACGCTGCAGCAATCTGGCGAACCGGCCGGCAGCGCCCCATGTGCGTCGTGAAAATTCGTGAGCGCTACTCCGACCTGACGCAGATTGTTGACGCAATGTGAACGCCGCGCTGACTCCCGTGCAGCCTGGACCGCCGGCAGGAGGAGTCCCACCAATACCCCAATAATTGCGATCACGACAAGGAGTTCGACAAGCGTGAAACCGCAGAGCCGCTCCGTCGCCCCACGTAAGGATTTCTTGGCATCCATCGAGAATCCTTCAAATCAGGTGGCAAGGGGTGGTCGCATATGCGCGAGGTAGAGTATAGCCGCTTGATGCAAGGAACCCTAAAAAATCTAAATGCGTTGACACGCTCGTCCCTTGCGCTCGGCTATCTTACGGCCAGCTGTGTGGTGGCACACTAGGCGGGCACAGAAAACGGGAAGTTTGCAGCCGGAAGCGGGGCGGTAGAGTGGGGGGGCATGATGCAAACGCTGATCATCCCGTTGGCTGCGACGTGGCGAGATCTGGTTCCCTGGATTCCGGTGGTGGTCATCATTGCCGTGCTCTACTCGTTTGGGATTCGAATTAGGGTTCCAGGACCATGGAATCGATACTGGGACGATGACGACAAGGTATAGGCGCCTCACGCCGCCTTCGCCGCCCGCAAGTCCGCAAGGGTGTTCGCCGCTAGCCGCTTGCGAGAATCTGCCGCGTCCGCCGCGAGGGCTTTCTCGACCGTTACAGCGCTGTCCTTCGACAGTCCTGCAAGACAACGTCGCCGTTGGCGCCGATCGGCCCGTCAATCGCCTAGACAATCTCCAGCAGCGTGATCTTGTTGGCCGGCTTGGCGAGCGTGTAGCCGCCCTGAACGCCGCGCCTGATTGTCACGATGCCGGCCAACACCAATAGACGCATGACCTGCAGAACGAACTTATTGGGCACCTTGTAGGCGTTGCAGATGGTCGTATTCGAGACGACTTCGCCGGCAGGCGCGCTTGCAAGGTATGACATGCAGAGATGCCGTAAGTGGCGGCGTTGGTGAATCGCATCGATGGAGGCTCCAGTGCGGCAACTCTACATTAAGCACCATTGGGTGGAACTTCGATCCTCTGGCCAATAATCCGGTTTGACTTCTGCCTCCGGAGAAAGCTTCCTCAATCGTGAATCGCCTGCTCAAAGTTGCGATGGAGACGTTTAAACTCACCTGGGTCGCCGCCGCGATCAGGATGGAGATCGAATGCGAGTTGACGGTATGCGATGAGCACCTCGCTGGGCTAAGGGAGACTAAGCGATCGGATTGACACAGCGGCGAAGACATGGCTCGCCGGTCATGTTTCGATTTTGCAGCTTCTGATGACTGATCCAGGGTCGTATCCCTTGCTCACTCCGCGCCGCTTGCCCAGACGATCCCTAACAATGACGTAACGCCCCTTCACTCCCGTCACTAAGGGACGCCCAATGGCTCGTGCATCTCTCGCTGCCGTCTCTCTCGGCATCGCAGTTTTAGTTGGTTGCGGGAACTCTGAGATCGCCGGACTTCGCGCCGCGGTCGAGAAGCACAAGCGGACCGCAGAGAGCGCCGTCGCGGCGACCAAGATCGCCGAAGCCGCCGCTCTCCAGGCCAGGGAAGCGGCGGCCGCAACGCTCGCAAAAGCAGAGGAGCTTCAGCGCCAATCGATCGCCCGTGATTTCGCCGCGGACGAGCGCGCGAGAACTGCGGCAACTACCGAGAAGTCCGCTGAGCAGACGATGAGGGAAGCCAACGATCTGATGGCGGCCGCAAAAGTGATCATGGCCGAACTGGAAGCCGATCGCGTTGACCTCAACCGCCGAGTCGCAGAGGCTCAGCAGCTGATTGCCGACGGAGCGCGAGCCAAGATCGAGGCAAAGAATGCCGAGGCGATCTCCGCAGGCGTCCAGCGTCTTGCCGCCGTAGCCCGCGACGACCGACAAGCCGCCGAGCAAGCCCTGCGAGCGGTGACGCGCACTCGGGAATTGATCCTTGCCGAACGTCTTGCCGCGACGAAGGAGCAGAAAGCCGCCTGCGCGTCGATCGAAGCCGCTCGCCTAGAGAAGCTCGCTGCCTCCGACGCCCTCGAAGCGGCGAAACTCGCCAAACATGAAATCGTGAATGACCGTTCATTGCTCGATCAAGAGCGGGAACTACTGGCGCAGGCTCGGCAAGACGTTGAAGAACGTACAGCACTTGCCGACGCGCGACTGGCGAAGGCCGAAGCGAAGAAGGCGTCTGCCGAACTAGCAAGGACGGAAGCGGCGCGGCAGCAAGTGATCCTGGCCGAACAGCTGGCGGCCCTGGAAGCCGCCAAAGAAGCGGCCGCCATCAGCGAGCTTTCCGCCGAGCAATCCCGCGCCCTGTCAGCGATCGAGCGTCGTGCGGCCGAGAAAGCTCGTGCTACCGCAGCTGCAGCTCAGCAGGAAGTGGTGAGCAGCAACGACTACGTTTCGTCGGTGCTTGCTCAACTCCGCGAGACGCAGGAGAAAGCCACGCTGGAGACGACCGAGCGCCCACGATCGTCAGTGAAAATCAGCGCGGGGGAGACTGAAGACGCGACGAAGTAGCCGAGGCAATTCACCCAGCGCGAGAGCAGCCGGGACGTCAGGCATGCCGCCGCCGACGCTTCAGCGCTATGGCCGCCAAAGCCCCGGCAGCGATCCCGAGCGACGACGGTTCAGGCACAGGCTCGTCCACAAATCGGAGCGTATCGTAGATCTCGTAGGTGTGGAATCCATTGGTCACTCCGCCAGACGGAGCAGAAGGATCGCCCCGCGTCGACATCATCAGCGCCGGCCCGCCAGGTACGTTTCGGTTGTGGTAGTCGTAGCGAGCGCCGGTGAACGTCCATGTGGTTCCGACGTTAACAGCGGATTGGAATGACGCCAGCGGGATCTTTGCCTCAGCCACCCAGCTGAGGTCGGTATCCGAAGCTTGATCAACGGTCCCGCTGACGAGGACGGCCGAGAGAAGTCCCGATTCCCAGGCGGCGCCTGGCGCGCCGAATCGCGACTCAAAGCGAGCGTCGAAATCCGAGCCAAGCGGACTCCATTCAAACTCGTGATAGCGAACCTGCGCCGTCGATTCGCGGACGAACAGTTCGACCACATCGCCTAGAAACAGCGAGGCGTCATGTCCGCAGGCTCCCGCCATGCTGCACGAGGAACGGATGTCTGCGTCGATCGCCTGCAACGAAGCATAGAGGAACTGATCGTCCCATAAGATCCGCATCGTGGTCTCGGCAGCGGCTGGGGCGCCTCCCGATTTGTAGGCGAAAAACGGTCCGATTACCTGAGCGGAAGACCAGGCGGAGTCGCTGAGGTCTCCGTCGATTGTCGGCGCCGCAGTCGTGCGTCGCGCCTCATAGATCGCCGGCGTAAATGCCGCCATTGCGTCGTCGGCCCACAGGCCAGTTGAGAGGGCGCTTGCCAGGAAAACCGTCAGACGCAGTATAGGATGCGATCTTGTTTGATCGAGCATGCAAAGGCCCTCCTCAGTTGGTCTTGATCCGGTCGTTCGGAGTTCTGGCCGCGAGATGTCGTCAGTACCCGGTGCCGTCTCCTGAGAATGCACCAGCGTCACTGAGCATGGCTCCTAGCGTCAATTACCAAGATTGCCATTCCGGTGACTTCGGGCCAGCGAAAAGCCGTGTCGCCACCTGATCCATTCGCTAAGGTCCACATGCCGCCCAATCTCCCCCCGCGCCATGCCAATTGCAAGCGCCAATGAACCAATAGAGCTTTCGTGCCTCTGGATCGACATCAAGCGACCAAGCCAAGCCTGAGGGATGGCACGAACCATCGAATCGGTTTGCGAAGCGAATGCGTCCTACTGGAGCGACCCGAGTTGTGCTGCGTCGACTACTGCGAAAGCTGATCGGCCGACCTGTCGCGGGCAGGCGGCGGCGTTACTTGCGGCGACGGATTGCAGCGAGGCTGAGCAAGGCAATGCAACCTGTCGCCAAAGTTGCAGGCTCGGGCACCTGCGTAGCCAGAATCGGATGTCGGGAGTCTGACGAGCGTGACGCTCCGCCTAACGTTGCGAGAACACAGGTCGGCGACGCAACACGTAGGCAAACACACCGTAAAGCGGCGGCCGACCAGCAATCGGAAGCCCAGGGGTTGGGCGGCGAAGATGATCGTACCTGAGGCGACCGAGGTCAACGGCAATTAGAAGTGCCGGGCGGGCCTCAGCATTGAGGGTCGAACAACAATGCTTCGGCGCCGCCCGGCTTAGCAGCGCACCGCAGGACAAGTGCAGACGCTGCAGACTAAGAGTAATTCCCGGTCAGAACGCTGGCGAACATTTGCCGGTTACTTGCCGGTGGCGCGCGAAAAAGCGGCGAGCCCCAGGTTGAGGGGGCTGTGAGTCGAATATGGCCTTTGGCGACAAGGAGACTACTCGACGGGTTCCGAAAACGTGAAGGGGCAGGGGGAATTCCAAATTCTCCAGCGAGGCGAAAGGGGGCCCCTAGAAACGTCACAGAAACGTCGCTCTCGCGTATGCCATCTGCTCGCCGAACGCACCAGCGCCATGACGGCCAGCCGCACGGCGTCAGGCAGGGTCGCCCAACGGTCGGCAACTTCGATCAAGTTGGCGTCGTGTCCCGGCACTGATACAGTTAGATTCGATGCGTTGCGCTTCGCTGCGTCACCCTGTTCCCCAGCGTTTTCTGCGCTGACTGCTGCGCCAGGCGCTGCGCCAAGCTCAGAATCATTGTTTTCTCCGGTATTTTCCGAAGTGGCACGCGGACTCATAATCCCTTGGTCCTAGGTTCGAATCCGAGCCGGACTACTCAAAAAGCGAGAACTCGGTCAAGGCCGCAGTCGTTCGACTCGCTTCCCTCCTCATTCGTCACTCTTCTCGACTAGGAGATTCCCCATGCGAACCCTCAGCCTGTTGCTCGTGGGCATCGTCATCGGTTGGGCCGCGTCGGGCGTCGATTGGAGCCGAGAGGCGGTCGGGCAAGAGTCCACGCCGCCGACCGCCGGCGCGGAACGATCGATTCGCCGCGAGCGTGACGGCGTGTTGCGTCGTCGC